>NZ_JBKEZQ010000026.1:0-53160 GCF_053345175.1 Methylobacterium sp. M6A4_1b | reverse complement strand
CTTCCATGAAGAATTTGGCCCATAGCGCTTCCCTCGCAACATGGTGCTCGACCGTATCACCACACCGCGGGATCAAACACCTAGGCGCTGCCGACTCAGGCGTTTGCCGTCGATCCTGCGTGGATCGACGGCTGTTTTCCTCCATGGAAGGCGGGTGTGGCGCGGGTCCGGCGCCGCCGCCGTCTCGGTGCAGGCGCTGCGGGCGCGGACCCGATCGACGAATCAGGTTGCCGCGTCCGAATCAGCGCGCGACGGTTTGGATCGTCTCGAACCCTTCGAACTGCGGATGCCCCAGGTAGAGGGGCTTGGTCGACGGCACGCGGCCATGGGCTTTCCGGAACTGCTCCGAGCGGGTCCAGGCTTCGAAATCGGCCTTGGACGACCAGATCGTGTGCGAGGCATAAAGGACATGGTCCTCGGCTTCGGGGCCACGCAGCAGATGGAACTCGACGAAGCCCGGCATTTCGCCCAGAAGGCTGTCGCGCCCGAGCCAAACCTGTTCGAAATCTTCCGTCGCGTCCTTGACGACTTTGAAGCGATTCATTGCGATATACATGATCCACCTGGGTTTTTCGGCGTCTCGAACGATCCGGTCCGACCTCTTAAACCTGGGGCGGCAGCGGCCGAAAGTCATCGCCTCGGCGCATGCGTCGTGCTCCGCACGCTGAGATGCACCCGCCGAAACCGGCGCCGGGTCCGGATCGTCACGCATCCGCGGAGCACCGGCCCGCTCGCAGTGCAGCGAAACTGGCAAGGGACGGACACGACGTCAGGCTTGCAATTTGTGCCGGCTTTGTGGTCAAGCTGTCAGAACGGTCACGGTCGATGCTGATCCGGAGTAAACATCCAGTGGCATTTGACTGCAGACAAGGATAGTCTCTTCCACCTCGTTCTATCGACGATCGACTGCCCGGGTTTCGTGGCGAGTGAACTTAAGGAATCCTGCACGCCTTCGTACGAAAGCGGTCAAACCTCATCGTCCCCGGGCTGGTCCGGGCGGGGGCTGGGAAATTCTATAGGGACTGAATCGAGAGATGATGCCTAAGCAGACCACCGACGTCGATCGCCTCGTCGGATTGAGGATCACCGCCCTGCGCAAGGCGCGCGGTCTGAGCCAGACTGCGCTCGGAACCGCCGTCGGCGTGACCTTCCAGCAGGTTCAGAAGTACGAGAAGGGGCAGAACCGCGTCGGCGCCGGGCGCCTGCGCGAGATCGCCCGCCTCCTGGAGGTTCCGGTCTCGGCGTTCTTCGAGGAGGACGAGGTCGGCGGCACCCAGTCCGACGTGTTCGGCTTTCTCAGCGCGCAGGGGGCCATCGAACTCCTGCGGGCCTACGCGCTGATCGAGGACGATCAGCTGCGACGCGACGTGCTCGCCATCGTGCGGACGGCCGCGAAGATGGGCAAGCAGGCGCCCGAGCCCGCCGCCAAGCCCGCGCCGCCCGCGGCCGTCGTTGCCAGTTAGGGCGCGCGCTGCGAGCGCCTAACCGATCCAGTGGAAGAAGCTGCCGGTGACGGAGCCGCGGCGATGCCCGGCGAGTCCGAGGGACACCCCCTCCGCATCGGTTACCGCCGCGAGCCCCGTCTCGGGCGTCGGCGGCCCGCTCCGCTCGCTGGCATAGTGGAACTCGTGCCCGACCAGGCGTGCACCCGCTGCCCCGAGGGACCCCGCGGCCAGGAGCGTCGCCACCCGATAGCCGAGGTGCAGCCGGCGCGTCCGGTAGGAGGTCGCCACCGGCAGCAGGCCCGCCATGGGATGCGTGACGCCCTCGGCGTCCTCCAGGCTCTCGCCGAGAACCATGTAGCCGCCGCACTCGCCGTGCACCGGCCTGCCGCGCGCGAATTCCCGTAAGCCGCCGAGGAAGCGCTCCGCCCGCGCCAGGGGCGCGGCATGCAATTCGGGATAGCCGCCGGGTAGCCAGCAGGCATCGCAATCGGCCGGGGGCGCCTCGTCGGCCAGGGGTGAGAACGGGATGAGTTCGGCGCCCGCCGCCCGCCAGCCCGTCGCCATGTGCGGATACAGGAACGAGAACGCCGCGTCCGATGCGATGGCGATGCGCTGACCCGGCGGGCGCGGCAGGAGGCCCGCGCCCGGAGCGGGCGCCACCCCGGCCGCGACGGCCAGGATCGCGTCGAGGTCGAGGCCGGCCTCGGCGAGGTCCGCGAGCCGGTCGAGGCGGGTTTCGAGGTCGTTGGTCTCGCGGGCCTGGACGAGGCCGAGATGGCGCTCGGGCAGGACGAGGCTCGCATCCCGCATCAGTGCCCCGAGCACCGGCATGCCGATGCGGCTCAGTCCGGTCTCGACGAGGCGGCGGTGGCGGGCACTCGCGACCTTGTTGAGGATCACCCCGGCGATGCGGATGCGCGGATCGTAGGCCCGGCAGCCGAGGGCGAGCGCGGCGGCCGACTGCGCGGCGCCCGAGACGTCGAGGACGAGGATGACCGGCCAGCCATAGCGGGCCGCGATGTCGGCATTCGCGCCCGTGCGCCCCTCCGTCGCCACGATGCCGTCGAACAGCCCCATCGAGCCCTCGGCGACCACGAGGTCGGCATCCGTGGCCGCGAAAGCCGCCACCGCGTCGAGCATCGGCTCCGGCATGGCGAAGCTGTCGAGGTTGAAGCTCGGATGCCCCGTGGCGGCCTGGTGGAAGGCGGGGTCGATGTAGTCCGGCCCGCACTTGGCGCCACGCACGGCGAGCCCCCGGCGGGCGAGCGCCCGCATCAGCGCCAGGGTCACGGTGGTCTTGCCCGAGCTCGAGCGAGGGGCGGCGACGAGGAGGCCGGGCACGCTCAACGGGGGTCTCCGTCCACGCGCGCGCTCAGGACGGTCTCGCCCGTCGGCCGGAAGCGCCGGTCGTAATCGGTGGAATACAGGGCGCTCTCCCGGAACTCCGCCGGGTCGAGGGCGGGACCGACCAGGATCAGCGCCGTGCGCTCCAGCCCCGCCTCCGCCACCTGGCCCGCGATCGTCGCCAAGCTTCCGGTGAGCACCCGCTCGTCGGGCCAGGTGGCGCGAAACACCACCGCGACCGGGCAATCCGCGCCGTAGAAGGGGATCAACGCGGCGACCACCGTGTCGACCACGTGGATCGAGAGGTGGAGGGCCAGCGTCGCCCCGGTGCTCGCGAAGGCCGCCAGGGTCTCGCGCTCCGGCATCGCGCTGGCGCGCCCCGAGGTCCGGGTGAGCACGACGGATTGGGCGAGGCCCGGCACGGTCAGTTCGCGCCGCAGGAGCGCGGCGGCAGCGGCGAAGGACGGCACGCCCGGCGTCACCGTGAAGGGGATGCCGGCCTGGGTCAGGCGGCGGGTCTGTTCAGCGAGCGCGCTCCAGATCGAGAGGTCGCCCGAATGCAGGCGCGCGACGTCCTGGCCCGCCGCGTGGGCGGCCGCGCATTCGGCCACGATGGCGTCGAGGTCGAGCGGAGCCGTGTCGACGATGCGGGCACCCGGTGGGCACCAGCCCAGGATCTCGGGCGCGACGAGGGAGCCCGCATGCAGGCAGACGGGGCAGCGCGCGATTAGGTCGCGGCCGCGGACGGTGATGAGGTCGGCGGCGCCCGGGCCGGCGCCGATGAAGTGAACGGTCATGGTCCCTGCGTGACGGATTGTGCGCGAAGCGCAAGGGCGCAGGTCGCCCCGGCGCTGGCGATTCGCCGCACCAGCAGGGTCGCGCCGGGTCCGGCGGCCGCGAGCGCGGCGGCCTCCGCCACCGAGCCGACTCGGCGCGACGCTTCGATCCGCTGCGAACGGGTGGGGACGTCCGCATCCACGGCGATCAGGGCCTCGGGCGCAACCGCGTCCAGAGGGCATCCAAGCATCTCGGCGACGGCGCGGATCGCCGGCTCCCCGGCCCGGTCGCCGGCGGTGGCGAGGCGGGCGAGGCGGAGGCGCGGCAGGCCTGCCGCGTCGCAGGCCTGCTCGATCAGGGCGAGGATCTCGGCGGGCGCGGTCCCTTGGCGGAACCCGATCCCGGCGACGAGCTCACGCTCGGCCGGTGTCATTCCTTGACCCAGGCCCATTGCGTCACCGGCATCGCGCTGCGCCAGCCGTGCAGGTGCCCGACCGGATCGGCGTGGGCCACCGTCAGGCGCTTCAGGCGTCCGCCGCGCTGCGCGAAGGCGGCGAGCAGCACGGCCTCGCCCTCCAGGGTCACCACGTTGGCGACGAGCCGCCCGCCCGGGGGCAGGGCCGCCACGGCCGCATCGAGCACCCCCGGCGCGGTGACGCCGCCGCCGATGAAGACGGTGTCGGGTGCCGGCAGGCCGGCAAGCGCCGCCGGGGCGTGGCCCTCCACCACGCGCAGGTCGGGGACGCCGAGGCGCGCCGCGTTGCGGGCGATCCGCGCGGCCCGGGCCGGATTGCCCTCGACGGCGATGGCCCCGAGGCTCGGATGGCGCAGCATCCATTCGATGGAGATCGAGCCGGCCCCGGCGCCGATGTCCCACAGGGTCTGGCCGTGACGCGGGCGCAGGGCCGCCAGCGTCACGGCCCGGATATCGGCCTTGGTGAGCTGGCCGTCGTTCTCGAACCAGGTATCGTCGAGACCCGGGCTGAGGGTGACGACCCGCGCCGTGGACGGACCGACCACTTCGATGCCGAGGGTGTTGAGGGGATCGATCCCGGTGATGTCGAAACTCTCGGCCGTCGCGCTCCGCCGGCGCTCGCGCGGGCCGCCCATGGCCTCCAGGACGGTCAGGCGCGACGCGCCGAGGCCGCGCTCGGCCAGGAGTGCGGCGACCGCTGCCGGCGTGGTCTCGTCCCAGGTCAGCACCAGGAGGCGGGCGCCGGGCTGGAGATGGGGGATCAGCCGGGGCAGAGCCCGGCCGTGGAGGGTGAGGCAGACCGCCTCGGCCAGGGGCCAGCCGAGGCGGGCGCCCGCGAGGCTGAAGGCGGAGGGGTGGGACAGGACCCGCATCTCCTCGGCCGGGACCAGCCGGGCGATCTCGGCGCCGATGCCGTAATGGAACGGGTCGCCCGTCGCCAGGATGCAGGTGGATGTCCCGCGCCGGGCGAGGAGACCCGGATACGCGTCGGAAATCGGGCTCGGCCAGACCCGCGTCTCGGCGGCGAGGGGGGCTGCCAGCGCCAGGTGCCGGCGCCCGCCATAGACGACGTGCGCGCCGTCGAGGGCGGCGGCGGCAGCGGGGCTCAGGCCCGCCCGGCCATCCTCGCCGATGCCCACGATGGTGAGCCAGGGGGCAGCCGCCCGCAGGGTGGACTCGGTGTCACCGGTCATGGAGAACGCCCTGAAGGGCGGGGGGAGCATGCGGATTCTGGTCCTGGGCGGCACCGGCGAGGCGAGCGCGCTGGTGCGCGGGCTCCTGGCGGTGGATCGCAGCCTCGCCGTCACCCTGTCGCTCGCCGGACGCACCAGCCAGCCGAAGGCGGAGCCGGTGCCGACGCGGGTCGGCGGCTTCGGCGGCGCCGAGGGCCTGGCCGCCTGGCTTGGGCAGGACCGCACCGATCTCGTGGTCGACGCGACGCATCCCTTCGCGGCCTGGATGAGCGCCAACGCCGCCGAGGCCTGCGCCCGGACCGGAACGCGCCTGCTGGCGATCCGCCGTCCGGCCTGGAAGCCGATCGCCGGCGACCGCTGGACGACGGTGCCCGACATGGCGGCCGCCGCCCGGGCGCTCGGCTCCGCAGCGCGCCGGGTCTTCCTCACCATCGGACGGCAGGAAATCGGCGCCTTCGCCGCGGCGCCGCAGCACGATTACGTGGTGCGCGCCATCGAGGGCATCGATCTGGCGGTCCCGAGGCTGACGCCCGTCCGGGCGCGCGGCCCGTTCGACGAGGCCGCCGAGGCGGCGTTCCTGACCGAGCGCGCGATCGAGGTCTTGGTCAGCAAGAACTCCGGGGGCGGCGCCACCTACGGCAAGATCGCCGCGGCGCGGGCGCTGGGCCTGCCGGTCGTGATGGTCATGCGTCCGGACAAGCCGGACGTGCCGAGCGTGCCGGGCGTCGCGGAAGCCCTCGCGCGGATCGCCGCCCTCTGAGGCCTGCGCCGACCCGCGCATCACGCCGCCGGCACGCTGCGCGGCGTGTAGACGAAGGGCGTCGCCTCGCCACGCGGGATCAGGCGGGTGGCCGAAGCGCCGATGATGACGACGGTGGCCATGTCGGCGGTGCTGACGCGGGCCTCGTCGAGGGTGAGCACCCGGATCGCCTCGTCGGGCCGCGAGACCGCGCGGGCGAAGACCACCGGCGTGTCGCCGCGCCGGATCCCGGCGGCCAGGTCGAGGGCCTTGCCGAGCTGCCAGGGCCGGGCCGAGGAGATCGGGTTGTAGAGGGACACCACGAAATCCGCCCGCAGCACCGCCTCCAGCCGGGCGGTGATGACCTCCCAGGGCTTGAGGTTGTCCGAGAGCGACATCGCGCAGAAATCGCCGCCCAGCGGTGCGCCGAGGCGGGCCGCCGCCGCCAGCATCGCGGTGATGCCGGGCTCCACCGTGATGTTCAAGTGTGCCCAGGCCGGGTCGCCGGCCTCCACCGCCTCGAACAGGGCCGCCGCCATGGCGAAGACGCCGGGATCGCCGCCCGAGACCACCGCCACGTGCCGGCCGGAGGCGGCGAGTTCGAGGGCGTGACGCGCCCGGTCGACCTCGACGCGGTTGTCGCTCGCATGGCGGACGAGCCCCGGTCGCTCGGGCACGCGGGCGACGTAGGGGATGTAGCCGATGAGGTCCTGCGCCTGGGCCAGGGCCTCCCGGGCGGCGGCCGTGAGCAGGCGCGGGTCGCCCGGGCCCAGGCCGATGACGGTCACGGAGCCGGTCACGGCCGGCGGCCCTCGCCGGGCAGGAGCACCATGGAGAAGTAGGGCGCCACGTCGTCGGGCTTTTCGCTGAGCGGGATCACCCGCTCGCCGGCCATGGTGCCGCGCTCGACATAGACCGCGCGCTCCAGCACGCCCGCTTGCGCCAGGGCCGCGCGGACCTTGGGCAGGTGGCGCCCGAGCTTCATGATCACGGCGGCGTCCGTGCGGCTCAGGCGCTCGGCGAGGTCGGCGGCCCCCAGGGTGGCGGGCAGCACGGTGAGGACGTCGTCGCCCCAGGTGATCGGGGTGCCGGCCCGGGTCCAGCAGCCGGACATGCCGGTGACGCCGGGGACCACTTCCACGGGGAAGCGATCCTTCAGGCGGCGCCACAGGTGCATGAACGAGCCGTAGAAGAACGGATCGCCCTCCGACAGGATCGCGACGTCCCGGCCCGCCCCGAGATGGTCGGCGAGGCGTCCGGCCGCGTCGTCGTAGAAGGCGGCGAGCGCCGCGACGTATTCGGGATGCTCGGGGTGAAGCTCGGTGGTGTAGGGGTAGACCAGCGCGCACTCGCGGCCCGGCTCCGAGGCCAGCACGGCATCCGCGATGGTGCGGGCATTGCCGCGCCGGCCCTTCTTGCTGAAATGCACCAGCACCGGAGCCCGCTCCAGCACCCGCATGGCGCGGAGGGTGAGGTAGTCCGGCTCGCCCGGGCCCATGCCGACGCCGAACAGGGTGCCGGTGGTCGCCGCGCGCGGAATCTCGGTCCGCTCCGCCGCGTCGGGGGGAAGCCGCTCGCCCGAATCCATCACTCGATCACTCACTCGATCTCTTGCGCGAGCGCGTTGACGGCCGCTGCCGTCATGGCGCTGCCGCCGCGCCGGCCATGAACGACGATGAAGGGCACGCGGCCGTCGCGGGCGAGCGCCTCCTTCGATTCGGCGGCGCCGACGAAGCCGACCGGGATGCCAATGACGGCAGCGGGTGGCGGAACGCCCTCGTCGAGGAGTTCGAGCAGGCGGAACAGCGAGGTCGGGGCGTTGCCCACCGCGACGACGCTGCCGGGCAGGTGCTCGCGCCAGAGTTCCATCGCGGCGGCCGAGCGGGTGGTGCCCATGGCGGCGGCGAGATCCGGCACGCGCGGATCGCTCAGGGTGCAGATCACCCGGTTGTCGGCGGGCAGCCGCGCCCGGGTGACCCCGTCGGCGACCATGCGGACGTCGCACAGGATCGACGCACCGGCCTTCAGGGCCGCCTCGCCGGCCTGCGCGAAATCGGGAGAGGCCTCCACGTCGCCCGGCAGGTCGGTCATGCCGCAGGCATGGATCATCCGCACCACGACCCGCTCGGCGGTGCCCTGGAAGCGCGCGAGATCGGCCTCCGCCCGGATCATCGCGAAGGAGCGGGCATAGATCGCCCCTCCGTCACGCAGGTAGTCGAGGCGGGAACTCATGACGGTCGCGGTCCTGGCGGGTGTTCTGGAAAGATCTGGGCGAGGGATGATGCCGAATCCGCCCTCCTTACGCGCTCCAGCGCGGCCTCGAAAGGGAGGCGCGTCGCCGGCAACGCATCGGGGCGCCCGGACAGCACGACGTCGTAGTGTCCGTCCCGCCCGACGAGGGTGAGGTCGGCGGTGCCCGGATGGGCGCAGCCCTTGGGGCAGCCCGAGACATGGGCGCGCAGGCCCCGCGCCGCGAAGGGCCGGAACGCCTCGGCCAGGCGGGCCGCGTCGTGCAGGGTCGGCGTCGAGCCCGAGGCGCAGGCCGGTGCGCCGGGGCAGGCCGCCACCGCCCCGCGCGGATCGTCGGCCCGCGTCAGGAAGCCGGCCTCGGCCAGGGTGTCGCGCGCGGTCTCGGCGGCGTGTGCGTCGGCGCAGACGAGGAGGAAGCCGCGGGTCGGGGAGAGGCGCAGATCCGCAGCGCCGACGGCGTCCGCCATATCGGCGAGGCTACCGAGCGCGTCGGCCGTGCAGCGGCCGAAGGGGGCATCGACGAGGAGGCCGACGGGGCCATCCGCCATCGGGGTCGAGGACCGCAAGGCGCCTCCCTTCGGGAGAGGGGACCCGCGCCAGCCAGCCAAGGTCGGCAACGCTGCGTCGAGGGGGAATGGCCCCGGATGGAGTAAGGACCGACCAGCGGGGGCCGGGATGGGCTGCAGCGCGAAGCGAGCCGGAGCGACCGCCCTCGCCTCGGCGGCGACGTCGCGCATCCGGCGCTGCCCGCTCGCCGCCAGCAGGCGCAGGGCCATTTCCACCACCGTCTCGGCGTCCTCGTCGGGCAGCCGCCACCAGACGGCATCGCCGGCGAGGTGGAGCGCCCAGCCTTCCTGGATGGCGACGCAGTGAAGGTCGGCTTCCGCCGGTCCGAGGGTGATGCCCTGGATGGCCGACTCGACGGCGACGAGCGATTTCGGCGGCAGGCCGGCAATCCCCAGCCCGATCGCCTCGATCCGGCGCGCCAGGGCCGGGACATCGTTCACTCCGGCGGGCTCGAACCCCGCCAGCGGCGTGGTCAGGGTGAGGCGCTGCGGACCTCCGTCGCGGCGGACATCGCCGAGCCCGGCGGCAGCCAGGGTCTCGGCCAGACCGCAGCGGGTCGCCTCGGTGACGCCGCGGACCTGCAGGTTGGCCCGGGCGGTGACGTCGACATGGCCGTTGCCGAAGCGGCGCGCGCCCGACGCCACCGCCCGGGTCTGGGCTGGGGTGAGGCGTCCGAGGGGCGGGTGGACGCGGGCGAGCAGGCCGTCGCCGGTGGGCATCGGCCGGGCGAGGCTCGGACACCAGCCGCGCCGGCTCGGCGCTTCCGGAGCGGCGCGACGGGGCGCGTTCATTCGGCCGCCTCGCGCAGCAGTTCGTCCGCAGCCATGGCGTTGCGTCGGGTGGTCCAGAGCCCGCGCCGGCGGGCCTCGTCGAAGCGCTCGAGAATGGCGCGGGCCGCCTCCGGATTGGCCGCCCGCAGGGCCTCGAAGGTCTCGAGGTCGGCGATCATCGCACCGTAGAGCCGGTCGAGATCGGCGTCGGAGACCGCGTCCGTGGTGGCGGCGAGGACGAAGACCGCGTCGATCCCCTGCGCCAGTTCCTGGGCGCCGCGATAGCCGTGCCGGAGCTGCGCCGCGATCCAGCGCGGATGGGCGAGGCGGCCCCGGATCAGGCGGGCGGCGTCCTCGCGGGCGGTGCGGGCCTTCGGGGCCTCGGGCGTGGCGACGTCGAGGCTGTAGAGGGCGGGGCTCGCCCCCGTCAGGGCGGCGGCGGCCGAGAATCCGCCCATCGCCTCCACGGCGGCGTCGCCGTCGAGGAGGTCGCGCTCGGCGACGTCGAAGGCGTGCACGTAGGCGTCGGCGCCCGCGACCCGCGCCGCGAAGCCGGCATCCGCCGTCTCGGCCGCGCCGCCATAGGCGTGGGAGGTCGCTTCGAGATAGGCGCGTCCGAGATCGTCGCGACTGTCCCAGGCGCCGTCCAGCGCGAGGCCGCCCGCACCCGCGCCGTAGCGCCCGGGCGCCGCGCCGTAGACCCGGGCCTGCGCCTCCCCGCGGCGGCGGGCGGCGGCGAGGGGGTTCTCGTCGTCGTCCTCCTCGCGGGCGGCCACCGTCTCGGCGGCCCGGGCGAGGAGCGACAGGGTCTCCGGGAAGGTGTCGCGGAAGGCGCCCGAGACGCGCACCGTCACGTCGATGCGCGGCCGGTCGAGGAGGGCCAGCGGCAGCACCTCGAAACCGGTGACGCGGGTCGAGGCATGGTCCCAGACCGGGCGCACGCCCATCAGCGCCAGGGCGTGGGCGATGTCCTCGCCGCCGGTGCGCAAGGTCGGCGAGGCCCAGAGGTCCATCACGATCCGGGCCGGGTACTCGCCCTCGTCCTGCAGGTAGCGCAGGACCACGGCGTCGGCGGCCCGGGCGCCCAGGGTCGTCGCGGCCCGGGTCGGCAGGCTGCGCGGGTCGAGGGTGGCGAGGTTGCGCCCGGTCGGCATCACGTCGGTGCGCCCGCGCGACGGCGAGCCGGCCGGGCCGGGCGTCACGAAGCGTCCGTCGAGGGCACGCATCAGGCCGAGGCGCTCCCCCTCGGCGCAGGCCGCCACGGCGGCGGGCGCCTCCGGGGCCGCGCGGCCGAAGACGTGCAGCCCGTCGCGCGCGGTCACCTCGCCGAGGTCGCACAGATGTGCGTCGAGGGACGCCAGCGCGTCCGGCATCGGGGTGTCGGCGTCGATCCCGGCGTCGGCGAGGAGGCCCGCCGACATCGCTTCGTCCAGGATGGTGCGCGCCAGGATCGCCGCGCGGCGCGGATCGAGCACGCTGGCGGCGGAGTATTCCTCCACGAGCTCGCGCAGGCGGGCGGCGTCGGGGTCGAGCCCCGTCACGCCGGTCTGCGGCGTCAGGTGCCCGAGGGCGACGCCCCCGAGGCGCCGCTTCAGGGGCGCGGCCTCGCCGGGATCGTCGACGATGAAGGGATAGACCACCGGGAGTGCCCCGACGGCGCGGGCCGGCCAGCAATCCGGCGAGAGCGCCACGGCCTTGCCCGGCAGCCACTCGGTGGTGCCGTGGGTGCCGAGATGGATCAGGGCATCGAACCGGCCGCGCAGGCCGAGATGGAAAGCCAGATAGGCATGGGTCGGCACCGCGTCGGGGTCGTGATAGGCGGCCTTGCGGTCCGCCGACCGCCCGCGATCGGGCTGGAGAAAGACGGCGAGGCGCCCGCCCTCCGGGGTCACGCTCGCGAAGTGGAACGCGCCCTCCCGACAGGCCGGATCGGCCTCCGGTGGCCCCCATTCGGCGTCGAGGGCGGCGCGGGCGGTGTCGGGGAGCCTGCCGAGCCAGTCGCGATAGGCATCGAGGGGGATCGTGAAGTCCTTCGGCCCCCGCGTTAGCCTGTGCATCAGGGCATCGGCCTCGGGCAGCGCGCCGACGCCGTAGCCGGCCTGCCGCAGGTCCGCGACGATCGCTCGGGCGCTTTCCGGCGTGTCGAGGCCGACGGCGAAGCCCGCGCGACCGCCGCGGGCGGGATAGTCCGAGAGCACCAGGGCGAGCCGGCGCTCGGCGCGGGGGAGGCGGGCGAGGCGGACCCAGGCGGCGGCGCGCTCCGCCAGGGCCGCGATGCCCTCCGCATGGGGCACGGCGCGGCGCTCGGCGAAGCCCTCGCTCGCCGGGCCTTCCTCCTTGAACGAGATCGGAAATCCGGAGAGCCGCCCGTCGAATTCCGGCAGGGCGACCTGCATGGCGAGGTCCGCGGCCCCCATGCCACGGGCCGAGGCGGTCCAGGCATCCCGCGTCGCGCCGATGCTGAAGGCCTGGATCACCGGGCAATCGGCGCCGTCGAGAACGAAATCCGCATCCTCCCGGGCCGAGAAGGCGGTTGCGGCGATCACGATGGCGGGTCGGTGCGTGGCGATGGCCGCCTTGAGGGGAGCGGTCGCGGCCGGATCCTTCAGGCTCGACACGGCCACCACCAGGACCGCAAGGCCGCGCGCCTGGAATGCGGTGCCGAGGGCGGCGAGCGGTGCGGTGTCGCCGGAGAGCACGCTCGACCGGTAGACCACGAGCAGCGCCACCGGCGCCTGTTCCGGATCGGCCTGGAACGGCCGCCCGGCGGCGAGGGCCTGCCCCTCGTCGACGGGGCCGCAGCCCGGGCAGCAGACGAAGCCGCGGGGCAGGGGCCGAGGCGGCTCGACCGCCCCGGCGGACCCGATCTCGGCGGCGATGCGCCCGATCAGGCGGCGCAGGTTCGCAGCCCCTCCGGCCCGGAAATAGGCGTCGAAGTCGGGGGCGAGCTCCGGCTTCGTGGAATAGCCGTCGAGGCGCGGATCGGGCCGGTCGTCCCCCGGCAGCACCACGAGCACCACCCCGGCGGCGCGGGCGGCCGCGCTGGCGCGCTCGAGGCCGTAGCGCCAGTAGTCGAGCCCGCCGAGGCAGCGGATCACGACGATTCGCGCCCTTGCGATCACCGATTCGACGTAGAGGTCGACCGACATCGGGTGGCGAAGCTTCGCGAGCTTGGCGAGCCGCAGGGTCGGGGCCGCGGCCGAGCCCGTCGGAAAGGCCGCCGCATGGGCGGCGGCCATGCCGAACAGGTCGGAATCGGTGAAGGACAGGAAGACGATGTCTCCCGGCGCCTGGCCGAGATCCACCGCGGCTTCGCCCTCGTCGAGGGAGACCGTATCGATGCGGATCAGGTGCATGGCGGCTGCCGCGGCGTCTTGGCCCCGTTCATGGCCGCTCCTGCCTCAGGGGCCTCCGGAGCCCGCCACGCCGGCGGCGGCGCAGGCGCCAGAGGCCGCGCAGGATGAGCGTTCCGAGGGCGACGAGGGGGAGCCAGGGCAGGCTCACGATGGCGAGGCGCAGGGCGGCCCCCGCGCTGGCCCCGAGGGTGGCACCGGCCTGATCCCAGACCTCCTGCACCGGTGCCAGGGGGCCGGAACGGGCCTGGTCCGCCCGGAAGGCGACGGCGACGGTTTCGGTGTCGACCCGCTGCTGGAGGCCGCGCTGCTGGGCTTCGCCCTCCTCGATCTGAGACTGGACCTGGGCCAGTTCCTGGGCGATCCGGATGAGGTCCTCGACTCGGGTATCGGGCTTGGCCGCCAGGGCGTCGAGGCGCTCGCGATAGGCGGTGCGCTGCGCGAGGCGCCGCCCGCCGTCCTCGATGGCACGGGTCAGGTCGTCGGCCCGCGTCGCCTGGCGCCGCACCACGACGTCGCCCGACTGCTCGCCGGCCAGGGGCGCCGTGAGAAACGCGACGTACGCGTCCACCGCCGCGTGGGGGAGCCGGACCTGGATCTGCGCCTGAGGCCGGCCGGAGGGGCGCGAGCCCTCCTCCAGCGACGCGGACACCAGGACGCAGCCCGGCGCGGTCCCGGTCAGGCAGCGGTCCCGCGCCGCCGTGAAATGCGCGCCGACGCGATCCGCCGGCAGGCCGATGGTCAGGTCGTGCGCGTAGGCGAGCTTGGCGGGGTTCCACTGGGCCTGGGCGAGCGGGCTGACGGGGGCGGCACTGCGGGCCGCGTCGGGGGCGGCCCGCTCCCTGGAATCCGTGCAGCCTCCGAGGCCGATCAGCGCCGCGAGGCCGAAGGCGACCAGCGGCCGCCGCCGGAAGCCGGCCGCACCACGCCGCAGGGCCGCGCGGCGGTTCATCCCGCCAGGGCCTCGGCGACGGCGTCCTGATCGAAGCCCTTGAGGCCGATCACCACGAGGCGGCCGTCGCGCGGCTCGGTGGATGTCCAGGGCCGGTCGTAATGGTGGGCGATGCGCGCGCCGACGCCCTGGACCACGAGCCGCATCGGCTTGCCGGTCACCTCGGCGAAGCCCTTGATGCGCAATACGCCCTCCGTCTCGGCGGCGCGGGCGACCCGGATGGCCAGGTCCTCGGCGGAGGCCGCGACCGCCACCGGCAGCGCCACCGAGTCGAAGTCGTCGTGGTCGTGGTCCTCGCCCTCGCCGTGGTGGGAGGGACGCGCGTCGAGGTCGTCCTCGGCGGCGGCCTCGATTCCCAGGATCACGCGGGGGTCGAGGCGGCCGTGCTCGGCCTCCACCATCTTCACCGCGCGGGGCAGGTGCCCGGCCACCTCGGCGCGGACCTTGGCGCGCCCGGCCTCGTCGAGGAGGTCGGCCTTGTTCATCACCACGAGGTCGGCACAGAGGAGCTGGTCCTCGAACACCTCTTCCAGGGGATTGTCGTGATCCACGCTGGCGTCGTCCGCGCGCTGGGCGGCCAGCGCCGCCGGATCGTCGGCGAAGAAGCCGGCGGCCACGGCGGGACCGTCGATGACCGCGACCACGCCGTCGACCGTCACGCGCGAGCGGATCGCCGGCCACTGGAAGGCCTGGACCAGGGGTTTCGGCAGGGCGAGGCCCGAGGTCTCGATGAGGATGTGCTCGGGCGGATCGGCCCGGTCGAGAAGCTTGTTCAGGGCGGGGACGAAATCGTCGGCCACGGTGCAGCAGATGCAGCCGTTGGCGAGCTCGACGATATCCTCGTCGCCGCAGCCCTCGATGCCGCAGGCGGCCAGGAACGAGCCGTCGAAGCCGATATCGCCGAACTCGTTGACGATGATGGCGAGGCGCCGCCCGTTGGCGTTCTCCACGAGGTGGCGCACCAGGGTGGTCTTGCCGGCCCCGAGGAAGCCGGTGACGATGGTGCAGGGGATCTTGGCGACGAGGGTCATTCGGCGGCGTCCGGATGGGGGGTCGCCGCGACAGGCGGCAAGGGAGCGGGAAACGGCGGGATGCGGGCGACGACGCCCTTGCGGAATTCCTGGGGCCTCGCCTTCCACGGCACGATGCCGTCCGGCGTCTCGGCATAGAGCGCGAGGCCGTCCAGGATGGTGGCGGCGGATTCCACCGGGTCGAGGTCGCCGTAGACGTAGGTCCAGCGCCCCTGCGACGCCACCGCCACCGTGCAGGGCCGCTTGCAGACGGAGAGGCATTCGACGCTCTCGACCGTGATGCCGGGGTGGCCGCCGGCGCTGACGGCCTCCTGGAGGGCGGCGAGCAGGCGGGCGCCGGCGCGCGGCTCCGACGCGTCGCCCGTCGCCCGGCAGGTGGCGCAGACGTAGAGGGTCACGGGCGCGGCGGTTTCCAGCTCAGGCATGGACGGCCCGGCTCCGGCCGAACAGGCCCCAGGCCCAGCCATAGGCCAGCCCGATCACCGCCCAGAACACGAAGGCGATGCCCAGCGAGCGCGCGGCGAATTGTGCCGCGTAGGAGGCCGGCAGGTTCGAGGCGGCGTGGCTCGCCTCCGGCGCGCCCGCCAGATGCGGCGCGACGAGGAGGACGATGCCGCCCGCGATCGTGATCGGCGCCCGCCGGATCGCGATGAGATACAGCCCCACGGCGGTGGCCACGGCCGTCATCACCCACCAGAACTGGCGGTCGGCCAGGGGCGCGGCCTCCATGCCGGGGAGTTCCGGCGCGAGGCCGAGGGCGGGGGCCAGCGCCACCGCGAGAAAGCCCCCGACGGCGAAGCGCAAGCCCGTTTCGGGATTGGGCTCGCGGTTGCAGGCGAGCAGGACGGCGCCGAGCAGGAGCGCGTAGCCGACGCCGCCCACGAGCGTGGCCAGGGCCGTGAAGGCCATGCGCGGCAGGCCGGGGCCGGGCTGCCACGCGGGTGCGACCTCGCCGCCCGCGACGGACGGGTCCTTGGTGCCGTGATCGTGACCGCCGTGCACGCGCACGATCAGCGAGGCGCGGGTCGGCAGGACGGGTGCGGCGGAGGCCTGCGTCTCGTAGCGCTCGGCCGCGATGATGAGCGGCGAGGTGAGCGCGAGCTGCAGGCCCGTCGCGACGACAGCCGCGAGGAAGCCGGCGACCAGGGCCGCCGACACGAGCCGGATGATCATGAGAGGTGCTGCCTTAAGCGGAGGCGCTCAGTGGCAGGGGAAGTTCTGGCTGTGGCGGAAGTCGTGCGCCGCGTTGTGCAGCGCCATCGCCGGGGCGAAGCCCGCCATGAACACGAGGCCGAGGCCGAGGAAGGCGGCCACGAGCACGGCGCCGAGGCGCTCGTTGGTGCGGGTGCCGGTCAGGACGAGGGTGTTGGTCGACATCAGGTCATCTCCTGGCCGCCCCGCCGGCGGCCGTCACGAATCGCGCGGGTGGACGGCAGGTCCACTCTCGGAGGCAGGTCTCCTGGCTCGCGGGTCGCTGGTCCTGCCGCCTTCCCGGATCGCTCCAGTGGCCGATGGCAGTCCCGTCTCCGCTCACAGTTGCGGGGGCAGCCGCGGTTTCAGGGTCGCCCCCTCACCGCATTCCCTTTTCACCCCGTTCCCGGGGCACCGTCCGATCCACGCTTCTACGCGGTTGCCGATCTCCTGACAACGCGACCCGGGCGGTTTCGCGCCTTTGACCTCGAGCCCCGATTTCGGGCACAGCATTCCGCATGCCGCACCCCACGCCCCGAATGACCCTCGTGCTCGGAGGCGCGCGCTCGGGTAAGAGTGCTCACGCCGAGGCGCTGATCGAGGCGTTCCCGCGACCCTGGCTCTACCTCGCCACCGCCCAGGCCTGGGACGATGAGATGCGGGCGCGCATCGCGCTCCACCGCGACCGCCGCCCGGACGGCTGGATCACGCAGGACGTGCCGCTCGCCTTGGCCGAGGCGGTCGCCGCCGCGACCGGGCCGGTGCTCGTCGATTGCCTGACCCTCTGGCTCACCAACCTGATCCTGTCGGAGGCCGACCTGGAGGCCGCCACCGCCGCGCTGCTCGCGGCCTGCGCGGCGGCGCCCGGCCCGGTGGTCCTCGTCGGCAACGAGGTCGGCCTCGGGATCGTGCCGGAGAATGCGCTGGCCCGCCGCTTCCGCGACGCCGCCGGACGCCTGCACCAGCGCCTCGCGGCGCAGGCGGACCGCGTGGTGCTCACGGTGGCGGGCCTTCCCCTGATCGTGAAACCCCAGCCCGGAGCCACCCCATGAACGATGCCGACCGCCATCGCGAGAAGATGGAGAAGCGCAAGGCCGTGCAGGACGCTGAGGTTGCGGAGAAGACGATCGAGAAGGGGCTCCTGATCGTCAATACCGGCCCGGGCAAGGGCAAGACCACGGCGGCGCTCGGGTTGATGCTGCGGGCCCTCGGCCATGGCTGGCGGGTCGGCGTCGTGCAGTTCATCAAGGGCGCCTGGGACACGGGCGAGAAGCACGCCCTCAAGGCCTTCGGCGATCGGATCGACTGGCACACCCTCGGCGAGGGCTTCACCTGGGAGACCCAGGACAAGGCCCGCGACATCGCCGCCGCCGAGCATGCCTGGGCCAAGGCCCTCGACCTCATGGCCGACCCGACGATCCGCCTGGTGGTGCTGGACGAACTCAACATCGCGCTGCGCTACGACTACCTGGACCTCGACGCCGTGGTGGCGGCCTTCCGGGCGCGCCGACCGGACCTCCACGTCATCGTCACGGGGCGCAACGCCAAGCCGGCCCTGATCGAGGCCGCCGACCTCGTCACCGAGATGGGCAGCGTGAAGCACCACTTCGCCGCCGGGGTGAGGGCGCAGGAGGGGATCGAGTTCTGATGCGGGTGGCCATCGCTGCTGTCGCGCTGTCCATGCTGGCGGGAACCCACGGAGTCCGCGCCGATCCTGCGCCGACCTGGCCCGCCACCTATCTCGGCCGCGTCGAGGCCCTGGCGGTGATGGAGGGGCTGCTCGCCCGGCTGCTCGCCAGCCGCTCCGCCACCGCGACCCTCGAAGGGTGGTGCGCCGAGCATGGGATGGCCGCCAAGCCCCGGCTCGCGGCGAATCTGCAGCGCGGGCTGGACAAGCCGGCCTCGGACGAGACCCGACGGCGCCTGAATGCCGGCTCGGACACGGTCCTCCGCTACCGTCAGGTGAAGCTCGCCTGCGGCGACCACGTCCTGTCCGAGGCGGACAACTGGTACGTGCCGGAACGCCTGACGCCGGAGATGAACCGCCTCCTCGCGACGACCGACACGCCGTTCGGCCGGGCGGTCCAGGCCCTCGGCACGACGCGGCAGACCATCGGTGCGGAGTTCCTGTGGCAGCCCCTGCCGCACGGGTGGGAGCAGGCGCCACCCCCGGCTGCGACCTGCGGCGCCCTCGCGATCCCCGACCAGCTGTTCCGGCACCGGGCCGTGCTGTTCACGGCGGAACGGGTGCCGTTCGCGGAGGTCGTCGAGACCTATGGGGCCGCCGTCCTGGCCTTTCATCGCGCCGTGCGGCCAGCCGATCCGGCCTGCGCCGCGTCCCCGTCGGCGCGGCCTCAGCCATGACCCGCGCCATCATGATCCAGGGCACCGGCTCGGATGTCGGCAAGTCGCTGATCGTGGCCGGTTTGTGCCGGGTCTTCGCGCGCCGGGGACTCGCCGTGCGGCCCTTCAAGCCGCAGAACATGTCGAACAACGCCGCCGTCACCGCCGATGGCGGCGAGATCGGGCGGGCGCAGGCGCTGCAGGCTCGGGCGGCCGGGGTAGCGCTCTCGGTGCACATGAACCCGGTGCTGCTCAAGCCGCAGAGCGAGACCGGCAGCCAGGTCGTGGTTCAGGGCCGCATGGTCGGCACCGCCAAGGCGCGGGACTACCAAGCCTGGAAGCCGCGCCTCCTCGCCTCCGTGCTGGAGAGCTTTTCGCATCTGAAGGCCGAGGCCGATCTCGTGGTGGTGGAGGGCGCGGGTTCGGCCTCGGAGGTCAACCTGCGGGCCGGCGACATCGCCAATATGGGCTTTGCCCGCGCCACCGGCACGCCCGTGATCCTGCTCGGCGACATCGACCGGGGCGGCGTCATCGCCAGCCTCGTCGGCACGAAGGCGGTCATCGACCCCGCGGATGCCGCGATGATCCGGGGGTTCCTCGTCAACCGCTTCCGCGGCGATCCGAGCCTCTTCGCGGACGGCATGGCCACCATCGCGCAGGCGACCGGCTGGCCGAGCTTCGGGCTGATCCCGCACTTTCCCGACGCGGCCCGCCTGCCGGCGGAGGACGCGCTCGGCCTCGCGGGCTCCGGCGCCGGGGCGGCCCGGCGCAAGGTCGTGGCCGTGCCGGTGCTGCCGCGCATCGCCAATTTCGACGACCTCGACCCGCTCCGGGCCGAGCCCGACGTGGCGGTGGTGCTCGTGCGCCCGGGCGAACCGATCCCGGTGGCCGACCTCGTGCTGCTGCCGGGCTCGAAGACCACCATCGACGACCTCGAAGCCCTCCGCGCCGAGGGCTGGGACATCGACATCCGCGCCCATGTCCGCCGCGGCGGGCGGGTGCTCGGGCTCTGCGGCGGCTACCAGATGCTCGGCCGGCGCATCGACGACCCGCACGGCATCGAAGGCGCGCCCCGCTCGGTGCCGGGCCTCGGGCTCCTCGACATCGAGACCGTGATGACGCCGCTCAAGCACCTCGCGGCCGTCACCGGTACCAGCCTGCCGGACGGCGTGCCGTTCGTGGGCTACGAGATGCATGTCGGCGACACCACCGGGCCGGATACGGCGCGTCCGGCGATCCGGCTCGCGGACGGTCGCTCCGACGGCGCGGTCTCGGCCGACGGCCGCGTGACCGGCACCTACGTGCATGGCCTGTTCGCCGACGACCGCCAGCGCGGCGCCTGGCTCGCCCGCCTCGGGGCGGCCCCGAGCGGGCTCGCCTACGAAGCCGGCATCGAGGCGGTGCTGGACCGGCTGGCCGATCATCTCGAGGCGCATGTCGCCTGCGAGTCGCTCCACGCCCTAGCGTTGTAGCGGCCGGAGAGATTAGGCTCGGCCTCGATCGCCCGGCTCACGACGGGCGCGGCGAGGAAGCACCCGATGGTCCCGGCCCCTCCCCAGGTGGATGCGCGCGTCGCCGAGGCGACGATCCGCACCGTGACGCTCCGGCTGATGCCGCTCCTCGGGGTGATGTACCTCATCGCCTATATCGACCGGCAGAACATCTCCTACGCCAAGTTGCAGATGGTGGGCGACCTCGGCCTCAGCGAGAGCGTCTACGGCCTCGGAGCGTCGCTGTTCTTCCTCGGCTATTTCCTGTTCGAAGTGCCGAGCAACGTGATCCTGGAGCGGGTGGGGGCGCGGCGCTGGTTCGCCCGGATCATGCTCACCTGGGGGCTGATCACCATCCTCCTCGGCTTCACCCAGAACACGACGATGTTCTACATCTTCCGCCTTCTCCTCGGCGTCGCGGAGGCGGGGTTCTTCCCCGGCGTCCTGTTCGCCTTGACCCTGTGGTTCCCGCAATCGCACCGGGCGCGGATGATCGGCTGGTTCATGATCGCGAGCGCGCTCGCCAACGCGGTCGGCGCGGCCATCGGCGGCGCGCTCCTCGACCTCGACGGCACCCTCGGCCTCCAGGGCTGGCAATGGGTCTTCGTCGCCACCGGAATCCCCGCCCTGGCCCTGGCGGTCATCGTCCTGCGCATCCTGCCCGACGGGCCGGACCAGGCGCCCTGGCTCAGCCGGGAAGGGCGCGACTGGCTGAGCCGCACCCTCGCGGCCGAGCGCGAATCCGTCGGGAAGGTCGAGCACGGCAATCCTTTCGCCGCGCTCCTCGATCGGCGGGTCTGGATGCTCGCCTCCGTCTACGTCGCCTTCCCGCTGGCCGCCTACGGGCTCAGCTACTGGTTGCCCACCGTGGTGCGCAGCTTCGCGGTCTCGAACACCGTCAACGGCTTCATCAACATCATCCCGTGGCTGATCACGGCGCTGGCCCTGTGGTGGGTGCCGCGGCGAGCGGCGCGGACGGGCGACCAGGTCTGGCACGTGGTGGTGCCGGGCCTCGTCGCGGCGCTGGCCCTGGTCCTCAGCGTCCTGCTCCCGGGCTCGGTGCTGAAATTCGCCTGCCTCTGCGTGGCCGCCGCCGGCGTCTTCTCCGCCCAGCCGGTCTTCTGGTCCCTGCCGGCGACCTTCCTCAAGGGGGCGAGCGCGGCGGCCGGGATCGCCGCCATCAATTCGGTGGGCAATCTCGGCGGTTTCGTCTCCCAGAACGCGGTGCCGTTCATCCGCGACCGGACCGGCAGCGACCTCGCGCCGATGTACTTCCTGGCGGCCTGTCTCGGCCTCGGCGCGAGCCTGATGTTCGTCGTGCTCTCGGCGCTCCGCCGCGACGCCGCGCGCCGGGTCGCGGCGCAGGCGGAGCCCGGCCTCAGGGTGGCGTGAGTGCGGGCGGGATCGAGACCGTGTAGGCGTGCGGCGCCCCGTTCCGCAGGCTGTCGAACAAGACGATGATCCGGTCCGGCCCGAGCGGGACCGCGGCCTCGGCCTTGCCGTCGATGATCTTGCCCTTCCCGTTCTCGCCGCGGACCGGCGCGAGGGTGGCGACGGGGGTCAGGGTGCCGGACGGCAAGTCGGCGAGGGACAGCCGGTAAGGCACGGGCAGGCCGTTGCGGGACGAGCCCGTGAGCACCAGCATCCGTCCATCCGGCAGGATCGTGAGGTCGCGGATGCCCGCATCCGTCCCGGCCTCCAGGGCGATCGTCGTGACGTCGGCCGACAGGGCGGCCGGCCCCTCCGCGAACAGCGCCTCGACCGG
This sequence comes from Methylobacterium sp. M6A4_1b, assembly GCF_053345175.1. Taxonomy (NCBI): domain Bacteria; kingdom Pseudomonadati; phylum Pseudomonadota; class Alphaproteobacteria; order Hyphomicrobiales; family Methylobacteriaceae; genus Methylobacterium; species Methylobacterium sp. M6A4_1b. Next base: position 31,475 of record NZ_JBKEZQ010000026.1, on the reverse strand, counting down.
AACGGAGACGAGAAAGGCCCTGCCGCCGAGACTCGGCGCCCGCAGGCCCGCGTAGAGCCGCCCGCCGACGACGGCGAGGCCTTCGATGTTCAGCCCGTTCGGCTGCGTCGTGCCCTCCGGGGGCCGGGCGTTCCAGTCGAATTCCAGGTCGCGCAGCACGAAGTCGCGCACGGGACCGGCGGCCATCAGGGCGTCGAACAGGCGGTAGGTGCTCACCGTCTCCGCCGCGGCTGTGCCGTCGGCATTCGGGCGCAGGCGGGTGAGGATCATCGACGAGAGCTTGTACTTGCGCTTGCCCCGCGTGCAGCCGTGCGAACCGGTGACGTAGAAATAGGGCTCGGCATAGGCGACGGCCTCGCCGTCGAGCTGGTTGAACTTGCCCGGGCCGCCGCTGCAATGGGACTGCGTGGGGGGCGTGCCGCGGATGCCCGGCGAGGGCGCCGTGCCGAGGTCGTAGGCGGAGGCGCCGGGTGTCAGCGTGGTCGCGCCGAGGCGGACGAATTGCGCGCCGCGATTCTCGTCGTTGACCACGACGCAGAGGCGGGTGCCGTCTGTGTCCGCCGCTCGGCAGGCCATGCCGCTGATGTCGTAGGCCTGGCCGACCTGACCGTCCTCGATCGCGCCGTCGAAGTCCCGGGTCACCGTGAAGGGCGTCGGCGGTGCCTCGACGGCGCGGGCGGGCGCCGGCACCGCGATGCCGAGGGCGGCCAGGGCAAGCCCGGGCACGGCGACGTGCCGGACGCGCGTCTTCATCGACCGGATCATGGGAGGGCAACCTTGAGGAGGACGAGGATCAGGAGGGCGAGCCCGAACAGGAATCCGCACGCCGTGCGGTAGAGCGCAAGCGCCCGCTCCACGTCGGCGGGCGTCGCCGCGGCGCGGCCGTCGCCCATCCAGCCATCCTCGATGCGGGTGGTGCCGTAGGTGCGCGGGCCGGCGAGGCGAAGACCGAGGGCGCCGGCCATGGCGGCCTCCGGCCAGCCGGCATTGGGCGAGCGGTGGCGGCCGGCATCCCGCCGGACCGCCCGCCAGGCAGTGCCGGCCGAGGCGCCGGGATGGAGGGCGGCCGCCGCGACGATCAGCAGGGCGGTCAGCCGCGAGGCCGGCAGGTTCACGAGATCGTCGAGGCGGGCGGCGGCCCAGCCGTAGGCCTCGTGGCGCGGGGTACGGTGGCCGATCATGCTGTCGGCGGTGTTGATCGCCTTGTAGAGCGCGCCTCCGGGCAGGCCGCCGACCCCGATCCAGAAGGCCGGCGCCACGATGCCGTCGGAGAAGTTCTCGGAGAGGCTCTCGATGGCGGCGCGGCAGATGCCGGCCTCGTCGAGGGTCTCGGGGTCGCGTCCCACGATCATCGACACCGCGACCCGCCCGCCCGCGAGCCCGTCCCGGCGGAGATCGGCCGCCACCCGGGCGACGTGGCTGTGGAGGCTGCGCTGCGCCGGCAGGCTCGCCGCGAGCAGGGCCAGGACGAGGATCGCCGGGAAGGCGCCGGCGGCGCCGGCCAGCGCGGTCAGGGTCAGGGCGAGGCCGCCGACGATTCCGAGGAGCACGAGAAGCGCGGCCACGCCGGCGAGCCGGCGTCGCGCGGGCGCGCCGCGGTTCCAGTGCCGGTCGAGGCCCGCGATCAGCGCACCGATCCAGGTGACAGGATGGCCGAGCGCCCTGTAGAGCCGGTCCGGATAGCCGGCCGCTGCCTCGACGGCCAGCGCGAGCACCAGGACGATGAGCGTATCGGGCGGATGGGTGAGGGCGGTCCAGGACATGCGGTCTCGGTGATGGCGCGCGGCCCGGGGATGGGGAAGGCGATCGCCCATGGGGGCGACCTCGATGCCGCCCGGCGCCTCTTCCCGCAAGCGCCCGAGCCCTGGATCGATCTCTCCACGGGGATCAATCCGGTGCCCTATCCGTGTCCGGCCCTGGAGGCCAGCGCCTTCCACCGTCTGCCTTCGGCCGCCGACCTCGGCGCCCTGCGGGTGGCCGCCGCGCAAGCCTACGGGGTGGACGATCCGGATCGGATCGTCGCCGCACCCGGAACCCAGATCCTGATCGAAACCCTGCCCCGCTTGGTGGCGCGCGCCCGCGTCGCCGTGGTGGGGCCGACCTATGCCGAGCACGCCGCCGCCTGGGTCCGGGCCGGCCACGCCGTCGCGACCGTGCCGGGGCTCGGGACGGCGCGGGATGCCGATGTGGTCGTCGTCGTGAACCCGAACAATCCGGACGGGCGCCGCTGGGAGGCCGGGACGCTGCGGGCTCTGGCCGGCGACCTCGCCGGCCGCGGCGGCCTCCTCGTCGTCGACGAGGCCTTCGCCGACCTCGAGCCGATCGAGACCCTCGGGCCTTCCCTCGGCCCGGGCCTCGTGGTGCTGCGCTCCTTCGGGAAGACCTACGGGCTCGCCGGGATCCGGCTCGGCTTCGCCCTCGCGGAACCCGGCCTCGCGGCCGTGCTCGCCGAGGCGCTGGGACCTTGGGCCGTGTCGGGGCCCGCTCTCGCCATCGGTCGCGCCGCCCTGTCCGACGCGGCCTGGCGCCGGGAGGCCGCCATCGCCCGCGCCGAGGATGCCGCGCGCCTCGACCGCATGATCCTGCGGGCCGGCGGCACGCCCATCGGCGGAACCCGCCTGTTCCGCACCGCGGACTTCCCCGACGCGGCCGGCCTGTTCGACCGCCTCGGCGCGGCCGGGATCTATGTCCGGCGCTTCCCCGAGGCGCCGGCCCGCCTGCGCTTCGGCCTGCCGGCGGACAAGGCGGCCTGGTGCCGGCTGTCGCGCATCCTCCGGTGAGGCTGCGTCAGACGCCGCGTCTCGGCTCCAGCAGGTTCACGAGGAAGCCCGCGCCCGACAGGAGGAGGCCGACGGCGCAGACGCCGGACCAACCGGCCATGAGGAAGGCCTGCGAGCCGGCGAAGGCCCCGAGTGCCCCGAATACGAACATCACCGTGAACAGTACGGTGTTGATCCGCCCGCGCGCGCTCGGCACCAGGGCGTAGACTCGGGTCTGGGTGGCGATGAGCGCGGCGTTCAGGCCGATGTCGATCAGGAGGACGCCGAGGCCCACCGCCACCAGGGACCAGGCGCCGCCGGCCCACAGCACCGCGAAGGCCGCGACCACGAAGAGGGCGCCGGCCACCACCATCGGCCGCGGACCGCGCCTGTCCGTGAAGCGGCCCGAGAGCGGAGCCACGAAGGCGCCCGCGACGCCGATCACGCCGAACATCCCGGCTCCGGCTGCCGTGAGGTTGAAGGGCGGCGCCTCGACCAGCAGGGCCAGCGTCGCCCAGAAGGCGTTGAAGCTCGCGAACAGCAATCCCTGCGACAAGCTCGACCGGCGCAGCGCCGGCTGACTGCGCACGAGGTGGAGGATCGACAGCATCAGGGCGCGGTACCGCAGGGGCCGGGTCTGCGGGATCTTGGGCAGCGTGGCGGCGGCGATGCCGGCCATCGCCAGCGCCACGATCGCGGCGGCGAAGAACACGGCGCGCCAGCCGTACTGGGCACCGACGAGGCCGCTGGCCGTGCGCGCCAGCAGGATGCCGGTCAGGAGGCCGGTCATCACTTGGCCCACCACGCTGCCGCGGGTGGCGTCCGGCGCCAGCTCCGCGGCGAAGGGCACCGCCTGCTGCGCCGCCGAGGCCAGGATGCCGATGACGAGGCCCGACAGCGCCAGGCAGGGAAGGTTCGGGCTCAGCGCGGCGGCCAGCAGCGCCACGGCGAGGCCGAGGGTCTGGCCGATGATCAGGCTGCGGCGGGAGAGGCTGTCCCCGAGCGGTACCAGGCCGAGGATGCCGAGCCCGTAGCCGACGAGGGAGGCCGTCGGGACCCAGAGGGCCGCGCGCTCGCCGAACTCCCCGACGAGGAGCCCGAGCAGGGGCTGGTTGTAGTAGATGTTGGCAACGGCTCCGCCCGCGATCAGGGTCAGCCCGAGCCGGGCGCGCGGCGTGAATCCCTGGCTCCCGGTGCCGGCGGTCCGCATCCCGCCGCTCATGCGCTGCGGTCCAGGGCAGATCTGAGCCCGAGCGGGCGCGACGACGGACAGACTCGGAGGGTCATGGATGGGATCTCGGAGGTCGACGAAGCCGGCGCCGCGACGGGATCGAGGTGCCGCGATGGCATCCGCAGCCCGGTTAAGCCTGCGCACCCGCTTCGGCAACCTCGCCTGGTCCCGGGCGCGACGCGCAACGGCCTTTCGCAACCGGCTCCGCGGCATAGGCAGACCTTGGCCTCCTCTTGCGGGAGCGTGACCTTTGTCTTGGCACCTTGGGATCGGCCACGTCGTCGCGGGGCGCTTTCCGCTGGATTTCAAGATTCCCATATACCAGTTGTTATGAGCGACCAGAGTTCCGGGGAGCTTCGTGCAGCCTGCACTTGGAATTCTTCGCGACTTGCGCTCTGATTGAAATGGAAGTCGGTGAGTCGCGGTGTTCGCGCAGATCGGGCAGGCGTTCTGGAGAGGCCTCGCTCATCGACCAGGGAGTTTCGGATGGCGACGTACCGCGTCAACTTTGCCAAGCAGATCCTCGGGGTGCCGTTCACGGTCGGCTCGGTGGACATCACCCGCGCCCGCGACCCGATGCGCGCCCTGCGCGCCGCCGAACTGCGCTTCGCCCGGCAGCACGGCGTCGTCGACTGGCGCGAGCGGGCCGATCAGGCGGAGATCGCCGCCGCTTCCGGCCAGGACTGAGCTCGGGCAAGCCCGACGCGGTGGCCTGGCCGCACACGTCTTTACGGCTACGGTCTCTGGTCCTGCGCGCGCCGCCGCCCTAAGGTAGCGACCGAGCCGGGACCCAACGACACGGGGGCTCCGGCGCGCCCAGGTCGGGCGCCAGCGAAGGGGCAGGCAGCGGGCCATGGCGGCGATCTCTTTCTTCGGCGATCTGCTCCAGACGATCAGCGACCGCGGCCGGGATCTGATCGGCATCGGCCGCGGCGATCTCGCGGCCCGCGCCAACGCGCAGGAACTGGTCAAGCTCTGCGAGGATCTGATCTCCCGCCGGGGCGAGGCCTCCGGCGTCGCCCTGGCCCGACTCATCCTCGAGCGCTACGCCACCCTGGCGGGCCCCGAGCGCGCCAGCTTCCTGCGCCTCGTCGCCACCGAGTTCGCGGCCGATCATGCCGCCGTGGACGAGGCGATCGCCGCCTACCGGGCCGATCCGACCCGGGCCGCCCTGGGGGCGCTCCACGACGCGGCCGAGCCGCGCAGCCAGGAGCTCATCCGCCGCCTGAATCTCGCCCGGGACGGAACCCGCGCCCTGGTGCGGATGCGCGAGGACCTGTTCGGACTTCGCCGCGACCTCCGGCGCGAGGAGGCCGATCCCGACCTCATCGACGCCGCCGACAGCCTCGACAGCGATTTCGAGCACTTGTTCGCCTCCTGGTTCAACCGCGGCTTCCTGGTGCTGCGCCACATCGACTGGACGACCCCGGCGCACATCCTCGAGAAGATCATCCGCTACGAGGCGGTGCACGAGATCACCGGCTGGGACGACCTGCGCCGCCGGATCGAGCCGACCGACCGGCGCTGCTTCGCGTTCTTCCACCCCGCCCTGGTGGACGAGCCGCTGATCTTCGTCGAAGTCGCGCTCACCGCCGGCATCGCTCCCGCCATCGCGCCGATCCTGGCCCATGAGCGCGAGGCCCTGGCCCTGAAGGCCGCCACCACCGCGATCTTCTACTCGATCTCGAACTGCCAGAAGGGACTGGCCGGGGTCACCTTCGGCAATTTCCTGATCAAGCAGGTGGTCGAGGATCTCGCCCGGGAGATCCCGAGCCTGAAGACCTTCGTCACCCTCTCGCCGGTGCCGGGCTTCTCCGCCTGGCTCGACCGCGAGCGCCGCTCCGACGCGCCGCAGGGCCTGACCCGCGACGACGTCGAGGCCCTGCGCCTCATCGACGAGCCGGACTGGCAGAGCGACAAGGCCAAGTCCGAGGCCGTCCGCAAGGCGATGATCCCGGCGGCGGCGGCCTACTTCCTGCGCGCCAAGAACGAGCGCGGCCGCCCCCTCGACCCGGTCGCGCGCTTCCACCTCGGCAATGGTGCCCGTCTGGAGCGCCTGAACTTCCTGGGCGACGTCTCGGCCAAGGGGCTCGCCCAGTCCCGCGGATTGATGGTCAACTACCTCTACGACCTCTCGGCCATCGAGAAGAACCACGAGACCTATGCGAATCTCGGCACCGTGGCCGCCTCCAGCGCGGTGAGCCGCGAATTGCGGAGCAACCTTCCGCCGATGCGGGCGGTGGCGCTCGCCGAGGCCTGATCCGCCCGCGCCGCGCTTGAGCGACGCCGCATTTCCCGCCATTCCGATGGGGCGAAGCGAAGATCGTAGGAAACCGGCGATCGACAGCGTATCCGTCGTTACCATTTCCGTCCCCCCACGTCCGAAACGCCGATGACCAATCACCTCTTCGACCTCGTTCGCCAGAACCTGCCGGCCGATCCGGCCGCCAAGCTGTTCCTGGAAACCGGCGAGGGCGCCCGCTACTCCTATGCCGACCTCATCGTGCGCTCGGGCGCCTATGCGGCGGCCCTGGTGGCGGCGGGGGTGAAGCCCGGCGACCGGGTGGCGGTGCAGGCCGAGAAGAGCGCGGACTTCCTGTTCCTGTACCTGGGTGCCGTCCGCGCCGGGGCGGTGTTCCTGCCCCTCAACACCGCCTACACGTCCACCGAGATCGCCTACTTCCTCGGCGATGCCCGGCCGGCGCTGTTCGTCTGCGATCCGGCCAAACGCGAAGCCCTCGCGCCCGTGGCCCGGGATGCCGGCGTGCCCGCCCTGCACACCCTCGACGCGAAGGGGCACGGCACCCTGGCGGAGGCCGCCGACGCCCAGACCGAGGCCTTCTCGGACGTGGCCCGCGGCCCGGACGACCTCGCCGCCATCCTGTACACCTCTGGCACCACCGGGCGCTCCAAGGGCGCCATGCTGAGCCATGAGAACCTGGCCTCCAACGCCCGCACCCTGGCGGAGGCCTGGCGCTTCACGGCCGAGGACGTGCTGCTGCACGCCCTTCCAGTGTTCCACACCCACGGCCTGTTCGTGGCCACCAACACCGTGCTGTCCACCGGTGGCACGATGCTGTTCCTCGGGCGGTTCGACCCGGCCCAGGTGCTCGCCCTGATGCCGCGCGCCACGGCCATGATGGGGGTTCCGACCTTCTACACCCGCCTCCTGAAGGAGGCCGCGCTGACGCCGGAGGTCACCGCGGGCATCCGCCTCTTCGTCTCGGGCTCGGCACCGCTGCTCGCCGAGACGCATCGGGACTGGGAAGCCCGCACCGGCCACGCCATCCTCGAGCGCTACGGCATGACCGAGACCAACATGAACACCTCGAACCCCTATGCGGGCGCGCGGGTGGCCGGCACGGTCGGTCCGGCTTTGCCCGGGGTCGCCGTGCGGGTGGTCGATCCGGAAACGGGGGCGGTCCTTCACGCCGATGCCGTCGGCATGATCGAAGTGAAGGGCCCCAACGTCTTCCAGGGCTACTGGCGCATGCCCGAGAAGACGGCGGCCGAGTTCAAGGCCGACGGATTCTTCATCACCGGCGACCTCGGCAAGATCGATCCGGACGGCTACGTCCACATCGTCGGGCGCGGCAAGGACCTCATCATCACGGGCGGCTACAACGTCTACCCGAAGGAGATCGAGAACGAGATCGACGCGCTCCCCGGTGTGGTGGAATCCGCTGTGATCGGGGTCTCGCACCCGGATTTCGGCGAGGGCGTCACGGCGGTGGTGGTGGGCCGGGCCGACGTGCCGGACGAGGCCGCCATCCTGCGCACCCTCGAAGGGCGTCTCGCCCGCTACAAGTGTCCCAAGCGCGTGCTCTTCGTCGACGAACTGCCGCGCAACACCATGGGCAAGGTTCAGAAGAACGTCCTGCGGGAAACTCATGCACGGCTCTACGGAGCCGGCGGCGCCTGAGGCTGCGCCCCGGGCGCGTCCCTCTGTCCGGACGCTCTGACCGCTACGCCGCCCGAACGCTGCCGAGGAAGCGCTGCACCTCGGCGTTGAGGTGCTCCGACTGCCGCGACAATTCGCCGGCGGCACCGAGCACCTCGGTGGCGGCCGCCCCCGTCTCCTCGGCCGCCTGCGCGACGCCCGCGATGTTGCCCGTCACCGCTTGGGTTCCGGCCGAGGCCTGGGCGACGTTGCGGACGATCTCCTGGGTCGCGGCGCCCTGCTGCTCCACCGCCGCCGCGATCGCCGTCGCCACCGCGTTGATGTCGCGGATGCGGGTCGTGATCGAGCCGATCGCCGCCACCGCTTGCCCGGTGGCGCCCTGGATATGCCCGATCTGCTGGGAGATCTCCCCGGTCGCCCGGGCGGTCTGGTTGGCGAGTTCCTTGACCTCGGCGGCAACCACCGCGAAGCCGCGCCCGGCTTCCCCGGCCCGGGCCGCCTCGATGGTGGCGTTGAGCGCCAGGAGGTTGGTCTGGCCCGCGATGGTCGAGATCAGGCCGACGACGTCGCCGATCCGGGACACGGCGCCGCTGAGTTCGTGGACGAGGGCCGAGGTGGTGTCCGCCTCGGCGACGGCGGATTGCGCGAGGTCGGCCGAGTTCGAGACCTGACGGCCGATCTCCTGGACCGAGGTGCCGAGTTCCTCGGCGGCCGAGGCGACGGTGTTGACGTTGACGGCGGCTTCCTCGGCCGCCGCCGCCACGGTGGTGGATTGCGACGCGGTCTGGGAGGCGGTGGCCGTCATGGACTGCGCCGTGACCTGCAACTCGTTGGAGGAGGACGAGACCATGCCGACGATGCCGCCCACCGCCCCCTCGAAGCGGTCGGCCAGCTCGACCATCGTGCGGCGGCGCTCCGCGAGCGCGGCCGCGTCGGCGATGCGCCGGACCTCGGCCTCCTCGGCGGCCTTGCGGGCCACCATGGTCTTGATGCCGTCCACGGCCTTGCCGACCGCACCGATCTCGTCGCTGCGCCGCGCCTCCGCGATGTCGGCGTCGATGGCGCCCTCCGCCATCCGGCGCAGGACCGCGACGAGGCGGCCGAGCGGCCGGGTGATCCCGAACACCACGATGCTCCCGCACAGGAGGGCGGCGAGGACGAGCCCGATGACCGCGAACGCGATCAGGTTCTCGATCGTGCCGGACACCTCCGCCTCGAGGGCCACTTTACCGGCCTGCATCTGCTCGACGATGACGCGCGTGCGCTGATCCACCAGCGCGTTCAACTGGGATCGCGCGGGCGGGCCTTCCCGCAGGATGATCTCGATCGCGGTGGCGTCGTCGTTTCGGAGTCCGTGCTCGAGGCCGCGGTTCAGGGCCGCGAAGTAGCTGTTCGTCGCCACACGCACTTCCTCGGCGATCTTTCGGCGCGCAGGCGAGTCGGCCAGCGTCACCAGCTTTTCGATCGACTCGTCGGCTCGCGCGACGGCGGCCCGATACAGCTCTTGGTACCGCGCCATCTCCGTCTGCCGGGATTCCAGGATGACGTTGTGCGCCATCAGGCCGGCCTCGGAAACGTTCATCTGAAGCCTCAGATACGCCTCCTGGCGCGCGCTGAGGACTTCGATCACGTTCCGCGTCTGGCCGGCGACCCCGTCCAGCTTGGTCCGTGCATAAAGGACAAGTCCGATCGTCAGAAGACCCAGGGCGACGAGGGGGATGGCGATCTTGGCCAACACGCTGGCTCTGTTGACGAGTTTCACGATCTGCGCTCCCGCTGTCTTGACGACGCGCCGCCCGTCGCATGGGTCGGCAAGACGGGTCTCTATTCTAGTCTTCCTAAAATTCCATTATTCAGTCGTCGCTTCTATATTGATGGTATTTTGACTGAATATACCGAGATATTTCGGGATTTGAATCGTGTATCGGATCGAATGTCGGGTATCCCGACGGGACGGTTCGTGTGAGTCTCGACGAGAGATCCGGATGATGCGAGCGGGCGTGATGCGCCAGCACCGGTTCGCGAACGCGACGGCCGTGCGGCGGGCGGGTTCGTGCCGGAAAGACGCTTCGAATCCGGCGGCGAGAACTTGACCGTCCCCTGAGCTGTACTTCGGACCGCTGGCGCGAAGGGCTCCGCGGGGGCCGGGCCGGCAGGCTCCGGAACGGTCAAGCCTGCATCACGTTGATGCCACGCGCCGAGCCATCGCGCGGTCCCGTGCCGTCCAGCTTCCTCCCGGTCCAGCCATGCCCGCTTCGCCCCGCCCCAACCCCGCGCACGCAGGCGATGCGGGGAGCCCGGTCCTCTGGACGCTTCTGCTCGGAACGACCCTGATCGTGCTCGCGGCGGGACCGCGCCGCGGGGCTGCGCCACGCGCGCCCGCCCCGCTGCCCGAGCCGGGCGAGGGGCAGGGGGCGCGCTCGTATACGGGGGCGGTGGCCGAGCGGGTGGCCGCCACGCAGATCGAGCGGGGCCGCGCCGCGCGCTCGCCCGCCGAGATCTCGGCATCCGGCTGGAAGGACATTCTCTACCGGGTCTACCTGGAGTTCAACAAGGACCGGGTGCTCTCGGTCGCCGCGGGGGTGACCTTCTACTCCCTGCTCTCGCTGTTCCCGGCTGTCGCCGCGCTCGTCTCTTGCTACGGCCTCGTGGCGGACGTGAACTCCATCAACGAGCATCTGGCCAGCATGCAGGGCGTGCTGCCCTCCGGCGCCATCGAGATCATCGGCGACCAGGTCAAGCGCATCGCTGCCAAGGGCACCGGCAGCCTCGGGCTGACCTTCTTCACCAGCCTTCTGCTCTCGGTCTGGAGCGCCAACGCCGCCATGAAGGCGATGTTCGACGCCCTGAACGTGGTCTACGAGGAGGAGGAGAAGCGCTCCTTCATCATGCTGAACCTGCGCTCGCTCACCTTCACCATCGGGGCTCTGGTCTTCACCATCCTGGCGCTCACCGGCATCGTCGTGCTGCCGGTGGTCTTCAAGTTCGTGGGCCTGAGCGACACCGCCTGGCTCATCGCCCTGCTGCGCTGGCCGGCCCTCCTGCTCGTCCTGCTCGGGGGCCTGTCCCTGCTCTACCGCTACGGCCCGAGCCGCGAGCGCCCACGCTGGCGCTGGGTCGGCGTCGGCGGCGCTGTGGCCGGCCTGCTCTGGCTCGGCGCTTCGATCCTGTTCTCCTGGTACGTGTCCAGCTTCGGCAACTACAACGAGACCTACGGATCCCTCGGTGCGGCCATCGGTTTCATGACCTGGATCTGGATTTCCACCACGATCGTTCTGCTCGGCGGCGAGATCAACGCCGAGATGGAGCATCAGACAGCGCGCGACACCACCACCGGACCCGAACTGCCCATGGGGGCGCGCCGGGCACGGATGGCCGACACGCTCGGCGCCGTGGCCTGAGGGCGGTCTCCCCATGGAGCCGCCGGGCGCCTATCTAAGGGGCGACGTCCCGAGCCCCTTTCAGGAGTACAGGCCCGATGTCTACCCCTCCGATGTCTTCCCCCGCGATACCCTCGAATTCCGCGGACGCGATCGAGACCCGCAGCGAGGCGGAGTGGCGCGAGCGCCTGACGCCGGACCAGTACCGCGTGCTGCGCGAGCACGGCACCGAGCGGGCCGGCACCAGCTGCCTCAACGCCGAGAAGCGCCCGGGCGTCTTCCACTGCGCGGGCTGCGACGCGCCGCTCTTCGTCACCGGCACCAAGTTCGAGAGCGGCACCGGCTGGCCGAGCTTCTTCGACCCCCTCGACGAGGCGGTGGAGACCACCGTCGATCGCAGCCACTGGATGACCCGCACCGAGGTCCATTGCGCCCGCTGCAAGGGCCATCTCGGCCACGTCTTCGACGACGGGCCGCCGCCCACCGGTCTGCGGTATTGCATGAACGGGCTCTCGCTGCGCTTCGAACCGGAGGCATGACGGGCCTCTCCATCGGGTTTCGATGGGGACGGAGCGAAGCCCATGGCGGTGCGGCGGCGAGGATGGTCTTGATTTCGCCGTCGTTTTGCTTAGTCCGGGATGACGAATTATTGGTCGATCTGTCCCGGCGCTGCCGGGAACGATCATAAATCATAGCCTACGTCATCGTTCCACGTGGAGGGCCGCCGGCCCGGCGCGGGGACACTCGGAACCCGGTCCGCCCGCCTCGCGTCGTCGGAGGTCTGCGGCCCTGACGTCAGCGTCTGCCCGGACCCACGCCCCCGGACCGACCGACCTCGCGGAGAATGTCGATGAGCCTCGTACGCCGGTTTCTCGTGGCCCCCTCCCTGGTGCGCCTGATCCGCAAGGAACGCGGTGGCGCCCGGATCACCGAGGGCTATTTCGCGCCCCAGGCCGGCCGGGTCTCCTACGTGCGGGTCGACGGGCAGACCTGCCATCTCGTCCTGGTGACCTCGGCGCCGGACGGCACCGCGAGCGAGGAGCGCACCGACGTGCCGCGCGCCCATGGCGACGCGCTGATGGATGTCTGCTCCGGCAAGGCCGCCTATGACCGCACCGCGCTGGCCCTCGGTGGCGGCCGCGAGGCGCTGATCGACCGCTACGTGGCTCCGGGCGAGTTCGACCTCGTGAGCGTGTCGTTCGACGGCGCCGACGAGGCGCAAGCGTTCGCGGTGCCGACCTGGTTCGGCCCCGAGGTCTCGGGCGATCAAAGCTACGACCGCCACGCGGTCGCCCTCCAGGGCGTGCCGCAACCCAGCGAGATCGCCCTGTCCAACGCCGCCCTCGATGCCGTGCTCGACCTGGTCGAGCCGCGCTTCGGCTTCGGCCGCTTCGGCGGTCCGAAGGCCAGCACCGGCAACAACGGCGGCGATGGCGACGGGACGATGAAGGCCCTGCGCCGGGTCGTGGGCAGCGGCGCGGCCGCGGCCCCGGTTGCCGCCGAGGCGGTCCCAGCGCCGGCCCCCCCGGCCGAAGAGCCTGCCCCGGTGGAGGCGCACGCGCTCGCCGAGCCCGAAGCGGCGGAGGCCCATGCGCAGCCCGAGTCCGGCGCGACCGAAGCGCATGCCGAGACCCCGTCGCACATCGACTCGCGCATCGACGACGTGATCGAGAGCCTGTCGCAGGCCCTCGGCAATCCGCAGCCCCAGTCGAAGGGCGGCGCGCGCGGAGAGGACGATATTGCCGCCGAGTTCGAGCGCTGGACCGTCCGTCCGCGCCGCACGCAGCAGACCTGATTCGAACGCCAAGTCCCCTGCCCGGTGGCCCTCTCCAAGGAGGGAGGGCCACCTCGACGGGGCGTCGCCCCCCAAATCTGTTCGCGGCGCCGGGGCGTCCCGAAGTCCGTGCGGCGGAGCCCGGGATCCCGGCCGATCGCGTCGGCCTCGCCAGCCTCGGCGGCTCTGGATCGCACGCCGGCGGCGCACACCTCCCGGTCCGGGCCCCCTCATGGTGGCTCGGAATGACGGTGCGGTCCGTCCACGGACATCGACAACCGATGCTGGGCCGGTCCGGGGCACATGCTGGCCTGCATCCTCCGGCGCCTTCCCGCCGCGCCCGGCAGCGCGTCCTCCCGCCCCTTATGACCGCGAAGGGCATGTGAGCCCCCGTCGATTGTCATCGCTGACCACCGCCTGCGATTGAGCGGCGCGAATAAACTGGCTAGCGTCGGGATTAACAATCAGTGGGTTGCGCAGAGCGCAGCGGGAGGGATCATGGCCCAGACGACGACCTATGGAACGGCACCGGCCGAAGTGCCTCGTCCAGTCAAGGAGCCCTGGTACAAGGTCCTCTATATCCAGGTGCTGATCGCCATCGCCCTCGGTGTACTCCTCGGCTGGTTGCATCCCGAATGGGGCAAGTCGGTCAAGTGGCTCGGCGACGCCTTCATTGCCCTGATCAAGATGATGATCGCGCCGATCATCTTCTGTACCATCGTGCACGGCATCGCCTCGATCGGTGACCTGAAGAAGGTCGGACGCGTCGGCCTGAAGGCACTGGTCTACTTCGAGGTGGTCTCCACCATCGCGCTGCTCATCGGCGTCCTGGTCGGCGAGGTCGTCAAGCCGGGCGCCGGCTTCAACGCCGACGTGACGAAGCTCGACGGCAAGGCGGTCGAGAAATACGCCAAGATGGCCGCCGACGATTCGGTGACCGGCCACATCATGGCGCTGATCCCGAAGAGCTTCTTCGACGCCTTCGCCACCGGCGACCTGCTGCAGGTGCTGCTGATCTCGATCCTCACCGGCGTCGTCGTCACCGGCATGGGCCAGCGCGGCGAGACCATCACCCACGCCATCGACACGATGGGGCAGATCTTCTTCCGCATCATCGGCCTCGTGGTGAAGCTCGCGCCGATCGGTGCCTTCGGCGCCATGGCCTTCACCATCGGCCAGTACGGCATCGGCAAAGTGATCGATCTCGCCTGGCTCGTCGGTACCTTCTACGTCACCGCCTTCCTGTTCGTGATCCTGGTTCTCGGCGGCATCGCCCGGGTGGCCGGGTTCTCGATCTTCAAGTTCCTAGCCTACATCAAGGACGAACTCCTCATCGTGCTGGGCACCTCGTCCTCCGAGACGGTGCTGCCGCACATGATGACGAAGATGCGCCGCCTGGGCGCCTCGGATTCGGTGGTCGGCCTCGTGATCCCGACGGGTTACTCGTTCAACCTCGACGGCACGAACATCTACATGACCCTGGCCTCGCTGTTCCTGGCGCAGGCCGTGGGAGCCGACCTGTCCTTCGGCCAGTACGCCACGATCATCCTGGTGGCGATGCTGACCTCCAAGGGCGCCTCCGGCGTCACCGGCGCGGGCTTCATCACCCTGGCGGCGACGCTCAGCGCCATTCCCAACAACCCGGTCCCGGTGGCGGCCATGACCCTGATCCTCGGCGTCGACAAGTTCATGTCGGAGTGCCGCGCGATCACCAACCTCATCGGCAACGGCGTCGCCACGGTGGTGGTCAGCCGCTGGGAGGGCGAGCTCGACACGGAGAAGCTGCGTCAGGTCATGGCGCATCCGGTCTCGATCGGCACCGACATCTCCGACCATGCGCCGAACATGGACGCGAGCAGTGCCGCGAGCCCGGCGGCCCCGATCCCGGCCACGGCGCGCTGACGGGACCCGGACCTGTCCGAAACCCTGCGCATCGGCATCGATCTCGGCGGCACCAAGGTCGCCGGGATCGCCCTCGCGCCCGACGGCGCGACCCGGGCCGAGCACCGGGTCGCGACACCGCGTGACGACTATGCGGCGACCCTCGCGGCCATCGCGGATCTGGTGCGGGACCTGGAGGCGCAGGCGGGCGCCACCGGCACCGTCGGCATCGGCATGCCCGGCGCGATCTCGCCGCGCACCGGCCTCGTCAAGAACGCCAACTCGGTCTGGCTGAACGGCCAGCCCTTCGCCCGGGATCTCGAGCGCGCCCTGGCCCGCCCGGTGCGCCTGGAAAACGACGCCAACTGCCTCGCCGTGTCCGAGGCCATCGACGGAGCCGGGGCGGGCCTGCCCGTCGTCTGGGCGATCATCCTGGGCACCGGCGTCGGCTCCGGCATCGCCCTGCAGGGCCGCGCCCTCTCGGGACGCGACCGGATCGCCGGCGAGTGGGGTCACAACCCGCTGCCCTCTCCCCGCGACGACGAGCGCCCCGGCCCCGCCTGCTATTGCGGCCGGCACGGATGTCTCGAAGCCTGGGTTTCCGGCCCGGCGCTCGCCGCCGATCATGCCCGCCGCACGGGGGCGACGCTGCGCGGCGAAGCCGTGATCTCGGCCCTGCGGTCGGGCGACGCGGATGCCGGGGCGACCCTGGAACGGTACCTCGATCGCCTCGGGCGCGGCATGGCCCAGGTGATCAACCTGCTCGATCCCGACGTCATCGTCATCGGCGGCGGCCTCTCGCGCGTGCCGGAGATCCTCGCGGGCCTGCCGGCTCGGGTAGCGCCGCACGTGTTCTCGGATGCGTTCGACACGCCCATCCGCGCGAGCCTGCACGGCGATGCCTCCGGCGTCCGCGGGGCGGCCTGGCTCTGGAACGCACCCTGAAACGCCTGCATCGTCGCGGCGGACGCTGATGCCGGAGGCGCTTGTCAAGGCTTCCGTTTTCACATAAAGATATCTTTATGTCTAACACGGGATCTTCGCCGACCACGGCCCTGCCGTTTCCCGACGCCCTCGCCATCCTGCGGGCAGCGGCGGAGGAGACGCGCCTACGCATCCTCGCGCTGCTGGCCGCCGGGGAATTGTCGGTCTCCGATCTCACCGACATCCTGGGCCAGTCGCAGCCGCGCATCTCGCGCCATCTCAAGCTGCTCGTGGAGGCGGGTCTGGTGGAGCGGCACCGCGAGGGCGCCTGGGCGTTCTTCCGCCTGGTCGAGGACCGCGCCGCCCTGGTCGAGCCGCTGGTGGCCGGGCTCGACGCCACCCGCGCGCCGCTCTCCGAGGATTTCGCCCGTCTGCAAGCCGTGCGCGCCCAGCGGGCCGAGGCCGCCCAGGCCTTCTTCGCCCGTCTCGCGCCGAAGTGGGACCGCCTTCGCTCGCTTCACGTGCCGGAGGCGACCGTCGAGGCCGCGGTGCTCGACGTGCTCGGCGACCGGCCGATCCAGAACCTCGTCGACCTCGGCACCGGAACCGGGCGCATGCTCGGGCTCCTGGCCGGACGCGCCGCCCGCGCGGTCGGGCTCGACTCGAACCACGCCATGCTCTCGGTGGCGCGGGCCAACCTGGAGCGCATGGGCCTGTCGCGGGTCGACCTGCGCCAGGGAGACATCCACGCGCCGCCCTTCGGACGCGGCGGGTTCGATCTCGTCGTGGTCCACCAGGTGCTGCACTACCTCGACGATCCGGCCCGGGCCCTGCGCGAGGCCGCCCGCCTCGTCGCGCCCGGCGGGCGCCTGCTGGTGGTGGATTTCGCGCCCCACGACCTGGAGTTCCTGCGCGAGGCCCAGGCCCATCGCCGGCTGGGCTTCGCGCCCGAGCAGGTGACGGGCTGGCTGAACGATGCGGGCCTGCCCACCGTCACCACCCGGGACCTCGCCCCCACCGGCGAAGTCGAGGACCAGTTGACCGTGACGCTCTGGCTCGCCACCGATGCGGCCGAGATGGCGGCGCCCGCACGCGAACCGGAGTTGGCCGTCGCCTGAGGACGGCATCCCGCGACCAGTGAACCCCTTCGACGCGAAACCTTTCGACGCCCGTCTGAACCGACCGACATAGAGGACGACCCGATGCCATCCGCTTCCCACCATCGCGCCAGCCGCGACAGCTATCGTCCGATCCGGGTCTCCATCGAGTTCTTCCCGCCGAAGACCGAGGAGATGGAGAAGATCCTCTGGTCTTCGATCGAGCGCCTCGCGCCGCTGCAGCCGAAATTCGTCTCGGTGACCTACGGTGCCGGCGGCTCCACCCGCGAGCGCACGCACAACACCGTCGCCCGGATGGTCAAGGAGACGAGCCTCCAACCGGCCGCCCACCTGACCTGCGTCGACGCCACCCGCGAGGAGATCGACGCCGTCGTGCAGTCCTACTGGGATGCCGGCGTGCGCCACATCGTGGCCCTGCGCGGCGACCCGCAGGACGGCATCGGCACCGCCTACCGGCCGCATCCGGGCGGCTACGCCCAGACCTCCGACCTCGTGGCCGGGATCAAGCGCATCGGTGACTTCAAGGTCTCGGTCTCGGCTTATCCCGAGAAGCACCCGGAGGCGTCCTCGCTCGATGCCGACATCGACGCCCTGAAGGCCAAGGTCGATGCCGGTGCCGACCAGGCGATCACGCAGTTCTTCTTCGAGAACGACATCTACCTGCGCTACGTCGACAAGGTCCGGGCGGCCGGCATCGACATCCCGATCATCCCCGGCATCCTGCCTGTGCAGAACTTCAAGCAGGCGGCGAACTTCGCCCGCCGCACCGGCGCCTCGGTGCCGTACTGGCTCGCAGCCCGGTTCGAGGGTCTGGACAACGACGTCGAGACCCGGCGCCTCGTGGCGGCGGCGGTGGCGGCCGAGCAGGTGCTCGACCTCGTCGACCACGGTATCAACGACTTCCACTTCTACTCGATGAACCGTTCCGATCTCGTCTACGCCATCTGCCACGTGCTCGGCCTGCGGGCCCAGGCGCCCAAGGTCGCGGCCAAGGCGGCCTGACCCGACGTCATTCCGGGGCGCCGAAGGCCCGCCCGGGATCCCGACACGCCGACCCTGTCGAACTTCATTCTCCGGACCCGTCGCGGTTCTGGATTCCGGGCGCCGCGCCGCGGCCTCGGAATGACGCGTGAGAAACCCATGACCGACCTGCGCCCCGTCGACGGAAAAGAGATCGAAGCCGCCCTGCGTCAGCGCGCGGGCGAGAAAATCCTCGTCCTCGACGGAGCGATGGGGACGGTGATCCAGCGCCTCGGCTACGGCGAGTCGGACTTCCGCGGCAGCCGCTTCGGCGACCACACGCATGACCAGAAGGGCAACAACGACCTCCTGATCCTGACGCAACCCGACGCGATCCGGCAGATTCACCTGGACTACTTCCTGGCCGGGGCCGACCTCTGCGAGACGAACACCTTCTCGGGCACGACGATCGCCCAGGCCGATTACGGCATGGAATCGATCATCCACGAGCTGAACGCGGAAGGTGCGCGCCTCGCCCGCGAGGCCGCCGCTCTGGCGGAGAAGCAGGACGGCCGCCGCCGCTTCGTCGCCGGCGCCATCGGCCCGACGAACCGCACGCTGTCGATCTCGCCGGACGTCAACAATCCCGGCTACCGGGCCGTGACCTTCGATCAGGTCCGTCAAGCCTACGAGGAGCAGGTGCGCGGCCTCATGGATGGCGGCGCCGAGCTCATCCTGATCGAGACCATCTTCGACACCCTGAACGCGAAGGCCGCCGTGGCGGCCGCCTGGGCGGTGTTCGAGGAGCGGGGCATGGTCCTGCCGATCATGATCTCGGGCACGATCACCGACCTCTCCGGCCGCACTCTCTCGGGCCAGACCCCGGAGGCGTTCTGGAACGCGCTGCGCCACGCCAGCCCGCTCACCATCGGTCTGAACTGCGCGCTCGGCGCCAAGGAGATGCGCGGGCATATCTCGGAATTGTCGCGCATCGCCGACACCCTGGTCTGCGCCTACCCGAATGCCGGTCTTCCCAACGAGTTCGGCCTCTACGACGAGAGCCCCGAGGCCATGGGCAAGCTGGTGGGCGAGTTCGCTGAGAGCGGCCTCGTCAACATGGTCGGCGGCTGCTGCGGCACCACGCCGGACCACATCCGCGCCATCGCGCAGGCCGTGGAGGGCGTGAAGCCCCGTGCCATCCCGCAAGTGCCCCGCCTGATGCGCCTGTCGGGCCTGGAGCCCTTCACGCTGACGAAGGAGATCCCCTTCGTGAACGTGGGCGAGCGCACCAACGTCACCGGCTCGGCGAAATTCCGCAAGCTGATCACCGCCGGCGACTACGCCGCCGCCCTCGACGTCGCCCGCGACCAGGTGGCGGCGGGCGCCAGCATCATCGACATCAACATGGACGAGGGCCTGCTCGATTCCGAGAAGGCGATGGTGGAGTTCCTCAACCTCGTCGCCGCCGAGCCCGACATCGCGCGCGTGCCGGTGATGATCGATTCCTCGAAGTTCCACGTCATCGAGGCCGGCCTCAAGTGCGTCCAGGGCAAGGCGATCGTGAACTCGATCTCCATGAAGGAGGGCGTCGAGAAGTTCATCGCCGATGCCCGGGTCTGCCGCTCCTACGGTGCCGCGGTGGTGGTGATGGCCTTCGACGAGCAGGGCCAGGCCGATTCCTACGAGCGCAAGGTCGAGATCTGCACCAAGGCCTACAAGGTCCTGACGGAGGAGATCGGCTTCCCGCCGGAAGACATCATCTTCGATCCCAACGTGTTCGCGGTGGCCACCGGCATCGAGGAGCATAACGGCTACGGCGTCGCCTTCATCGAGGCCACCAAGACCATCCGCGAGACGCTGCCCCACGCCCACATCTCGGGCGGCATCTCGAATCTCAGCTTCGCCTTCCGGGGCAACGAGCCCGTGCGCGAGGCGATGCACGCGGTGTTCCTCTACCACGCGATCCAGGTCGGCATGGACATGGGCATCGTGAATGCCGGCCAGCTCGCGATCTACGCCGAGCTGCCGCCCGAGCTGCGCGAGCTGTGCGAGGACGTCGTCCTCAACCGCCGGGACGATTCCACCGACCGACTGCTTGAGGCGGCCGAGCGCTTCAAGTCCGGCGGCGGCGTCCAGGCCAAGACCGCCGACCTGTCCTGGCGCGAGGCGCCGGTCGCCAAGCGCCTGGAGCATGCGCTGGTCA
This sequence comes from Methylobacterium sp. M6A4_1b, assembly GCF_053345175.1. NCBI lineage: Bacteria > Pseudomonadati > Pseudomonadota > Alphaproteobacteria > Hyphomicrobiales > Methylobacteriaceae > Methylobacterium > Methylobacterium sp. M6A4_1b. The sequence continues at coordinate 11,344 of NZ_JBKEZQ010000026.1, read as the reverse complement.
ACGGCATCACTGAATACGTGGTGGCCGATACGGAGGAGGCCCGACTCGGCGTCGAACGTCCGCTCCACGTCATCGAGGGGCCGCTCATGGCCGGCATGAACGTGGTCGGCGACTTGTTCGGTTCAGGGAAGATGTTCCTGCCGCAGGTCGTGAAGTCGGCCCGCGTGATGAAACAGGCGGTGGCCTATCTCGAGCCCTTCATGGAGGCGGAGAAGCTCGCCAACGGCGGCGACGGCAAGCGCCAGGCCGCCGGCAAGATCCTGATGGCGACCGTGAAGGGCGACGTCCACGACATCGGCAAGAACATCGTCGGCGTCGTGCTCGCCTGCAACAATTACGAGATCATCGACCTCGGCGTGATGGTGCCGGCGGCCAAGATCCTCGACGTCGCCAAGCGCGAGAATGTCGACATCGTCGGCCTGTCCGGCCTGATCACCCCGTCGCTGGACGAGATGGTGCACGTCGCGGCCGAGATGGAGCGCGAGGGCTTCGACGTGCCGCTCCTCATCGGCGGCGCCACCACGAGCCGCGTCCACACGGCTGTGAAAATCCATCCCTCGTACAACCGGGGCCAGACCGTCTACGTCACCGATGCGAGCCGGGCCGTCGGCGTCGTCTCCAGCCTGCTCTCGAAGGAGACGCGGGATTCGACCATCGCCAACATCCGCGCCGAGTACCGCAAGGTCTCGGACGCCCACGCCCGGTCGGAGCTCGACAAGCAGCGCCTGCCGCTGGCGAAAGCCCGCGCCAACCCGTTCAGGATCGACTGGTCGGATTACAAGCCGAAGAAGCCGAGCTTCACCGGCGTGCGGGTCTACAGCTCCTACGAGGTCGCGGACTTGGTGCCCTACATCGACTGGACGCCGTTCCTGCAGACCTACGAGTTCAAGGGGCGCTACCCGGCGATCTTCGAGGACCCCAACCAGGGGCCAGCGGCCAAAGCCCTGTTCGACGACGCTCAGGAGATGCTGAAGCAGATCGTCGCCGAGCGCTGGTTCAACCCGAAGGCCATCATCGGCTTCTGGCCGGCCAACAGCCTCGGTGACGATATCGCGCTCTATACCGGCGAGAGCAGGTCCGAAAAACTCGCGACCTTCTTCGGGCTGCGCCAGCAACTGACGAAGCGCGACGGACGCGCCAATACCTGCCTGTCCGACTTCGTGGCCCCGGCCGAGACCGGCATCGCCGACTATGTCGGCGGTTTCGTCGTCACGGCGGGCCTGGAGGAGGTGCGCATCGCCGAGCGCTTCGAGCGGGCCAACGACGATTACCGCTCGATCCTGGTCAAGGCGCTGGCCGACCGCATCGCCGAGGCGCTCGCCGAGCGCATGCACGAGCGGGTCCGCCGCGAGTTCTGGGGCTACGCCGCCGACGAGACCTTCGCGCCGGAGGACCTCGTGCGCGAGGAATATGCCGGCATCCGTCCCGCCCCCGGCTATCCCTCGCAACCCGACCACACCGAGAAGGTCACGCTGTTCGACCTCCTCAAGGCGGAATCGCGCATCGGCGTGAAGCTCACCGAGTCCTACGCCATGTGGCCGGGCTCCTCGGTCTCGGGCCTCTACATCGCTCACCCGGAGGCGCATTATTTCGGCGTCGCCAAGGTGGAGCGCGACCAGGTCGAGGATTACGCCGTCCGCAAGGGCATGGACCTGCGGGAGGTCGAGCGCTGGCTCGGCCCGATCCTCAACTACGATCCGGCCCGCTATCTCGCAGCCGCCGCCGAGTAGGGCGCTGCCGCCGCCCCTCTGGCGGGGCGGCGGCACCCGAAACCGCTGGAGTGTGGCCGGGCGAGGCTTGACCGTGGGCACGGCTGCGCTTCAATGCCGGCCCGGCTCAATCATGGCCCGAGACCAGCGAAGGGCGCCCCGATCGTGTACCGGCTCACCGGCTCCCTCGTCGCCACCGTCGCGCTCGGGCTCATCGCCTCGGGTTGCACGGGCTTCGCCTACATCTCGAAGACCTATGTCAGCCTGACGCCGCAGGTCGTCACCATCGGCTGCAAGGACCCCTACGAGGTCTACGACCAGCGCCGGGTGCGCAAGATGCTGATCGTCTCCAACGCCCTGCGCGAGACCACCGGCTGCGACATCGACGATGCGCTCGCCGGGGGCGACCCGGGCCTGACCCGGGTCAAGCGCTTCCGCGAGGCCGCACGCACCTACCTGAACGAGACGGGGCGCGAGGATTGCCGGATCCGCGGCGAGACCGTGTTCACCGATCTGCAGACCGAGTTCACCTACATCTGCGCCGGGCCGGTCGAGCCCCGCGACACGAAGGTGCAGACCCTGCCGGGCCGTAGCAACCGCGTCGGTCTCTAAGGCTCGCCGGAGCCGGAGGCGCGCGGAAACGTCCGCTCCATCGCGTCGCCGGAGGCCGCGAGCAAGGCCCGCGCCAGGGTGCGGGCCTCGTCCCGGTTGAGGGCCAGGATCGCCGTGACCGGCGCCCCGCTGATGCCGGGCAGCCCGATCTCGATCCGGACACCGTCGGGTGCTGCCGCCACCGCGATGCTCCAGTCCCGTTCTCCGCTCATGGGGTCTCGCACCTCTCCCGCGCCGCCGACTCTCTCGGTCGACGGCGATCCTGCATGACCGGTCCTGCATGACTGATCCGCCGGCGCGAGGCCAGGGGCGGGGGAACGCGGCCCGCGATTGACGCCGTACCGCCCCCTGGTGTTTGTGCGCCCGACCCATCCCCGCCGCCGGGCGCGGCAATCATACAGTGGAGGAAGACCCCATGTCCGAGATCTGGTTCCGGACCGGCGAGGCGACCGTGCTCGCGGCCGAAGGACAGTACACCGACGCGATGCCCGAGGTGCTGATCGGCTCGACCCGCGGTCCGGCGGGCCACGCCTTCGCCGGCATGATGGGCCAGGTCCAGGGTCACACCCGGATGTTCGTGGTGCGCGACCTCAACCAGCTCGTGCGCCCGGCCACGATCATGACGACGAAGGTCACGATCCATACGGCCGAGTATGCCGAACTGCTCGGCGGTGTCGTCCAGGCCGCCACGGGGGACGCCATCATCGACTGCGTGATCGAGGGCGTCCTGCCCAAGGACGGGCTCGACGAACTCTGCATGATCATCATGATCTGGCTGGACGAGCGCTGCGGATCCGACCCGAACGTCGACCGCAAGGATCTCTACCGGACGAATTACGAGGCGACGAAGCTCGCCATCGCCCGCGCCATGAAGGGCGAGCCGACGATCGACGAGCTCATCGCGAACCGGAAGACGGTGAAGCACTACGCCCTGGAAGACGTCATCGAGTACTGAGCTTTTCCAGAGAGGGTGCGCGGAGGCTTCGGAACCTCCGCGTTCGCGTCCGCGCCAGGACGATCGTCAGGCGCGGACATGCTCCCAGACCTTGGAGATCACGACCGAGCCCTCGCCCACCGATGACGCCACCCGCTTGACGGAACCGGCGCGGACGTCGCCGACCGCGAAGATTCCGGGTTGCGAGGTGGCGTAGGGCGAGGTTGCGCCGATGGCCTCCCCGGTCAGCACGAAGCCGTGGTGGTCGAGGTCGACGAGGCCCGAGAGCCAGCGGGTGTTGGGGGCGGCCCCCACCATCACGAACACCGCACAGGTCGTGACGGTACGGATGCTTCCATCGCCGACCTTGCGGATCGTCACGGCGTCGAGCCGGTCCGTGCCGTGGAGCGCGCTGATCTCGGCGCCGTACTCGATGGTGATCGCCGGGTCCGCCTCCAGGCGGCTGGAGAGGTAGCTGGACATGGAGGTCGCGAGCGAGGAGCCGCGCACCAGCAGGCGGACATGCCCGGCCGAGCGGCTGAGAAACATCGCCGCCTGACCCGCCGAGTTGCCGCCGCCGATGATGACGATCTCGGCATTCTTGCAGTAGCGGGCCTCGATCTCGGTCGCGGCGTAGTAGACGCCGGCGCCCTCGAAGGATTCGAGGCGATCGATCGGCAGGCGGCGGTACTGAACGCCGGTGGCCACCACGACGGCGTGCCCGCGAACGCGCTGGTCGTTGTCAAAGGTCGCGCAGAAGGTGCCGTCCGCGAGGCGTTCCAGCTTGGCGACCCGGCGCGGCATCGCGAACCGCGTGCCGAACTTCAGCGCCTGCACCTCGCCCCGCCAGACGAGGTCCGCCCCGGAGATGCCGGTCGGAAAGCCCATGTAGTTCTCGATCCGGCTCGACGTACCGGCCTGCCCGCCGATCGCGATATCCTCGATCACCAGGGCCCGCAGGCCTTCCGCGCCGGCATAGACGCCGGCGGCCACGCCGGCCGGACCGCCACCCACGATGAGCACGTTGAAGGCCTCGTCGTCGGTGAGGTCGTGGTTGAGGCCCAGCAACTGCGCGACCTTGTCGGGGGTCGGGTCCGCCACGACGTTCTCACGGCCGAAGATCACGGCGGGCCGGTCGGAGGATATCGCGCAACTCGTGGCGACGGCCGCGGCCTCCGGACTGCCCAGGGCGTAGGAGCGATAGGGCAGCCGGTTGCGGCTCGCGAATTCCGCGATGCGGCGGACGGCCCGGTCGACGTCCTCGCCGATGAGCACCAGGGTGCCGTCCTGCGAGTCGAGCTGACGCCGCCGCCGTGCGGCCAGGACCGTGATGACGATGTCCGACATCTCGGGAATCTCGGACATCAGGCGCAGCATCTCGAGCCGCGGCACTTCGACCACCCGGGTATCCCGCACCGCCCGCATGGGCATCGACCAGTTGCCGCCGTTCAGGAACGCGATCTCGCCCATGAACTGCGTCGGTCCGAGGGTGGAGGGAAGGTGGCGCTCGTCCGTGAACGGGTTGACCACCTCAACCTCGCCGTCCTCGACATAGACGAAGCGGTCGGCCGGTTCGCCGGCACTGGCCAGGAACGTCCCGGCCGGGTAGAGCCGCTCGGCTCCGGCGGTCCGAAGAGCGGTGACGTGGGCGGCGGCGAGGGGGACGCGCTGCATCTCGCGCAGGTCACGGCCAATCGTTTCCATGTGTGGCTTCCGTCGGATCGGGGTCGGTGCAACGCAGCATCGATCACGCCTCCGTGACAGACAAGCTGTGCGAGCGCGAAAAATCACTGCCCCGACCGCTCGTTCGAGCGCTTGCCTGCGGGCGCACGACGAATGCCTGCACGGCCTTATCCGAAGCAGGGGATGTTGTTGGCCCAGCGGCGCCGGATACGGTTCCACTCCTCCGGAGACCGACAGCGGAGGCTCACGGAGCTGCGAAGCGCGTCGAACGCGCCGAGGCGCGGGATCACCCCGGCGGGATCCGCCCCACCGAGCAGAGCGTGCGGATCGAGCCGCTGCTGTCGGTGTAGCAGCTCGCCGACCAGCCGTTCTGCTGGATGAAGGACTTGCGCCGCTCCTTCAGCGCGGTGGCGTGCGCCGTGGCGATGGCGGCCTGGACCGCGCCGGCGCTCTCGCCGACCACGATCTCGGCCGCGAGGGCGAGGTCGGCGAAATAGGCCGCCGAGGGCGTCGGGTCGGAGGAGGCCGCCTGCACGATGGGCTCGGCCCGGCAGGTGAGGTCGAGCTTGAGGCCGCCGGGGACCCGGAGGTCGATGCTGGGGCCGGTGCGTCTGCCGACCTTCCCGCCCATCGCGCCGGCGATCCGCGCGGCGAGGCCGTCGCATTCGTCGGCGTGCGCGGGTGTGGGGCCGAGCAGGCTCGCACCGAGCGAGTTCGCGCCGAGGAGGAGGGCAAGGAGGGCGCTGCGCGGTCGCATGGTCGGGCTCCGGCTGTCCGGTCGGAAGGGGGGTCAGGAGGTGAAGGCGAGCCGGACCACCGTGCCGCCCGCGTTGCTGTAGGCGAGCTGGCCGCCGAGCTGTCCGGCGAGGCCCTGCGCGATGCGGTAGCCGAGGCTTCGGGTGGTGTCCGGATCGAAATCCACCGGCATGCCGCGCCCGTCATCCGCGATGGTGAGCTGCAGGCGCTCCGCATCGAGCCGTTCGAGCCGGATCGTGATGGTGCCCCGCGTGCCCTCCGGGAAGGCGTGCTTCAGGGCGTTGGTCACCACCTCGACCACGAGGAGCGACAGGGTGGTGAGCTGGGTGAGGTCGAAGCGCACGGGCGGCGTGTCGACGAGGCAGACGATGTTCCGCGCCCCGGTGGCGTCGAGGAGGTCGGTGCAGAGTTCCTGGAGGTACTGCCCCACCGGGCGATCGATGCTGCTCGGATCGTAGAGGCGGCGGTGGATGCGCGAGATGGTTTCGAGCCGCACCCGGGCCTCGTCGAGGGCGGCGAGCGCCGCCTTCGGGTCGTTGCCGACCTTGCGTTTCTGCAGAGTCAGGAGAGCGGCCACGAACTGCATGTTGTTGGCGACCCGGTGCTGCAGCTCCTGGAACATCGTGCGTTGCTGCTCGTAGAGGCCCGCCGAGATCTGCCGCTCGGTGCGCAGCCGCTCGCCCGCCCGGTGCATGACGTGGATCAGCGCGATGTCGACGGCGACGATGAAGACGTAGAAGCACAGGGCCAGGGCGGTCGGCCCGTCGATGATGAAGGTGCTGACCGGCGGGATGAAGAAGTACCAGGCGGCGAGCCCGCTGAGGGCGGCGCAGGTGATGCCCGGCCGCAGGCCGAAGAAGAAGGTCGTGAGGATCACGGCGGGGAAGAACGTCAGGTAGGGGAAGCCCGGCGGCAGGACGTCGTCGAGGGCGAAGCGCAGGCCCAGCGCCAGGCTCGACGCGGCCACGGCGGCGCCGTCGCCGAGCCACGGGCGCGCGCGCAGGCGCGCGGTCGCATGGACGACCTGCCAGCCTTTCCACCAGGATACGTGTGTCGATGATCGGAACAGCGTCGTCGGTCTCGTCGGGGTTGGAACTGCTCTAGTCTGGGCCGGTCCCCCTGACCAGCGGATCCGGTCCGCGGCCGCGATTCGGCCTCAATGGAAATCGCGGCTGCGGTAAATGCGCCGATCCTCCGGCACGCCGAAATCGGTGGTCTCGGGCGGCAGCCGCAGGCCTCCGGCGCGCAGGTCGCGCAGGGCCGCCGAAAGGTCGCGGAACTGTTCGGCCAGCAGGTGCACCACGAGGCCCTGGCGCTGCACCCGGCCGCGCACAGCGAGGAACCGCGCGCCCATGGCGGTCGCGCGGTTGGCCTCGAACACGTCGCGCCAGACGATGACGTTGGCGATGCCGGTCTCGTCCTCCAGGGTCAGGAACACGGTGCCGCGCGCCGTGCCCGGCCGCTGCCGTGTGAGGACGAGGCCCGCCACGGTGACCCGGGCGTTGTTCGCGACGCGGGTGTCGTCGTGATGATCGCGGGCGGGGATCGCGCCGATCCGGGCGAGCCGCGTCCGGAAGAACGCCACCGGGTGGCCCTTCAGGGAAAGGCCGGTGGCGGCGTAATCCTCCGCCACGTGCTCGGAGGCCGCCATGGCGGGCAGGGCCACGGCGGGCTCGCCCCGGAACAGACCGTCGTCGGCGTGGAAGGCGAAGAGCGGCATCGGCGCGTCGAGGAGATGCGCCCGCCGGTCGCCGTCGCTCCGCTGGGCCGCCTTGCGGGCGGAGGTGCCCTCCAGGGCTCGCACCGCCCACAGGGCGGCCCGCCGGTCGAGGTCGAGGGAGCGGAAGGCATCCGCCTCGGCCAGCCGTTCGAGGGCGTTGCGGGGCAGGGCGAGGGCCGCCTGCAGGCCCTCGATGCTGGCGTAGCCGTTGCCCCGCAGGGCGACGAGGCGGTGCATGGCAGCCCGCGGCACGCCGCTCACCTGGCGCAGGCCGAGGCGCACGGCGAAGCGACGCGCGATGCCGGGCGGCGGCGGTTCCGAGGCCGGCTCCAGGGTGCAGTCCCAGGCGCTGGCATTGACGTCGACGCCGCGCACCTCGACCCCGTGGGCGCGGGCGTCGCGCACGAGCTGCGCCGGCTGGTAGAAGCCCATCGGCTGGGAATTCAGGATCGCGGCGAGGAAGACGTCCGGATGCCGGCACTTCATCCAGGCCGAGGCGTAGACCAGCAGGGCGAAGCTCGCCGCGTGGCTTTCCGGGAAGCCGTAGGTGGAGAAGCCCTCGATCTGCTTGAAGCAGCGCTCGGTGAAGTCGCGGGGGTAGCCGCGTGCCACCATGCCCTCCACGAACTTGGTGCGGAAGTTCACGATCTGGCCGTTGTGCCGGAAGGTCGCCATGGCCCGGCGCAGGCCGTCGGCCTCGTGCGGCTGGAAGCCGGCGGCCGTGATCGCGATCTGCATGGCGTGCTCCTGGAACAGGGGGACGCCGTAGGTCCGCTTGAGGACGTCCTCGAGTTCGTTCGCCGGACCGTGAGTGGGATGGGGGGAGGGGTAGCTGACGGGCTCCAGCCCCTGGCGGCGGCGCAGGTACGGATGGACCATGTCGCCCTGGATCGGGCCGGGGCGGACGATCGCCACCTGCACCACGAGGTCGTAGAATTCCTTCGGCTTCAGGCGCGGCAGCATCGACATCTGCGCCCGGCTCTCGACCTGGAACACGCCGACGGAATCAGCCTTGGCCAGCATCGCGTAGGTGGCTTCGTCCTCGCGCGGCAGGTCGGCGAGCGTCGGATAATCGTGCCCGTAATCCTCCCGCAGAAAATCCACGCCCCGGCGCAGGCAGCTCAGCATGCCGAGCGCCAGCACGTCGACCTTCATCAGGCCGAGCACGTCGATGTCGTCCTTGTCCCACTCGATGAAGGTGCGGTCCGCCATGGCGGCGTTGCCCACCGGCACGGTCTCGTCGAGGCGCCCGCGGGTCAGCACGAAGCCGCCGACATGCTGCGACAGGTGGCGCGGGAAGCCGATCAGCGCGTGGGCGAGTTCCAGCGCCTGCCGGATCGACGGGTTGTCCGGGTCGAGGCCGGCCTGACGGATATGCGCGTCGGGCAGGTCCTTGCCCCAGGAGCCCCAGACCGTGTCGGCCATCACGCCGGTGATGTCGGGGGGCAACCCCAGGACCTTGCCGACTTCGCGGATGGCGCTGCGGGGGCGGTAGTGGATCACCGTGGCGCAGATCGCGGCGCGGTCGCGGCCGTAGCGGTCGTAGAGGTACTGGATCACCTCCTCGCGGCGCTCGTGCTCGAAATCCACGTCGATGTCGGGTGGCTCGGCCCGGTTCTCCGAGATGAAGCGGGCGAAGAGCAGGCGGATCTCGGTGGGGTCGACCGCCGTGATGCCGAGGCAGTAGCAGACCACGGAATTGGCCGCCGAGCCGCGCCCCTGGCACAGGATGCCGCGCTTCCTCGCGAACTCGACGATGTCGAACAGGGTGAGGAAATAGCGCGCATAATCCATTTTCTCGATGAGGCGCAGCTCGTCCTCGATCGTGTTCACGATTTGTTCTGGTATGCCGTCGGGATAGCGCCAGCCTGCCCGCTCCATGACCCGGTGGGCGAGGTAATCCTGCGCACCGAAGCCGGGAGGTACCGGCTCGTCGGGATACTCGTACTTGAGTTCGTCGAGGGAGAAGTCGCAGGCCTGCGCGATCTCGATCGTGCGGGCGACGGCCTCGGGGTGGTCGGTGAACAGGCGCACCATCTCTTCGGCCGGCCGCAGGTGGCGCTCGGCATTGGCCTCCAGGCGGTAGCCCGCCCCATTCAGCGTGCAGCCCTCGCGGATGCAGGCGACGATGTCCTGCAGGGGGCGCCGGTCGGGGTGGTGGTAGAGCGCGTCCGACACCGCCACCAGGGGCGCGCCGAGGCGTAGCCCCAGTTCGGCGAGGCGCCCCAGGCGACGGCGCTCGTCGCCGCGCCGCCGGTGGCTCCCCGCCAGGGTGACCCGGCCGGGGGCTTCGGCGGCGAGCTGGCGGACATGGCCGAGAAAGGGATCGGCGTCCCCGAGGCGCTCCGGCGGGACCGCGACCAGCATCTGGCCTTCGCTGGCGGCCAGCAGCTCCGAAAAGTCGAACCGGCACCGGCCCTTCTCGGAGCGGCGGTTGCCGAGGGTGAGGAGCCGGCACAGGCGGCCGTAGGCGGTCCGGTCCATCGGATAGGCCACGGCCTCGAAGCCCTCTTGCGTGACAAGGCGGACGCCGGGCAGGAATCGGATGCCGGGCTCACCGGCCGCGGCCCGCCGCTTCGCCTCGGCATGGCCGCGCACCACCCCCGCCAGGGTGTTCCGGTCCGCGATGCCGATGGCGTGCAGACCGAGCTCGGCGGCCTGACCCACCATCTCGCCGGGATGCGAGGCCCCGCGCAGGAAGGAGAAGTTCGTGGTGACGACCAACTCGGCATAGGCGGGTGGCCCGGACATCGACGTCATCTCCTCCCGGCTCCATCGCATCCGTCTCGTGGCTGAGAACGAATCCTGGCTGAGAACGAATCGTGATCGTTTCGGATCCCGGGGTGCCGGTTTCGTGCCGAGGAGTCAAAGTCTCGAAGGCGGCTGGCCAAGGTGTTCGGGGTGCGCTAGGTGTCGTTGCCCAGAAGGTTGTTCAGCCTTTGCCAGGGTGTCTGTCGGCTGAGGGCGGAGTGGGTTCGGCTGGTGTTGTAGTGGTCGATCCCGGGGCTCATGGCGCGTATCCGCTCGGCGGACGAGGCGTAGGGCTCGGCGTAGATCCATTCGCGCAGCGAGGTCTGGATGAAGCGCTCGGCCTTGCCGTTGGTGCGCGGCGTGTAGGGCCGCGTCCGAACGTGGCGCAGGCCGGCCTCGGCGAGCAGATCGCGGAAGGCATGGCTGCGGTAGGCCGAGCCGTTGTCGCTCATCACGCGCTCGACGGTGACGCCGTGCCGGGCAAAGAACGCCAGCGCCTCGTTCATGAAGGTCAGCGCGCTCTGCTTGGTCTCGTCGGGCAGGACCGCCGTGTAGGCAAGACGCGAGGCGTCGTCGATGGCGACATGCAGGGCCTCCCAACCGATGCCGCGCCGGCCATCGCGCCGGTTGCCGGTGATGCGGTGACCGACGCCCTCGATCCGGCCGAGCTTCTTCGTGTCGATGTGGATGAGTTCGCCCGGCCTCTCGCGCTGGTAGCGGATGACCGGCGGTCGGGCTTCGAGCGCGCTGAGACGGCCGAGGCCCAGGCCGCGCAGGACTCGGCCGACGGTGGAACGTGGCAGGGCCAGGCGCTCGGCGATGACCTGACCCGTCAGCCGCGTGCGCCGCAGAGCCTCGACCTGCGTGCGGATCACGGGCGTGACACGCACCTTCGGTCGGAGGGGCGCCGAGCTTCTGTCGCGAAGCGCCCCCGCGCCACCCGCCCGAAAGCGGGCCAGCCACTTGTAGGCTGAGCGCTCGCTGAGGCCGGCGGCCTGCGCCGCCTCGGCCACGCGCCAGCCTTCGACCAGGATCCGGTTCACCAGGAGGGCTCGACCATGGACCGTCATGCGGGCATGCTGATGCGTGTTCATCCGGGGCGCTCGGTCAGGGTTGGTCGGCTTCGCAACCCCAGCCTCTCACCCCCGCCTCGGGTGAACAACCTTCATAGCTTCGACA
>NZ_JBKEZQ010000025.1:0-54686 GCF_053345175.1 Methylobacterium sp. M6A4_1b | reverse complement strand
TCGTCTTCCCAGGCCCGAGGACCCAGTGACGTGTTGATGATGGGCTCGCCGCTCACAGTTGCGGGGGCAGCCGCGGCCTCGGGCTTGCACCCTCACCGCGTTCCCTTTTGATCCTCCGGGGAGGAACCGTCGGACCGCAGGAGGCCCGATGCGCCCTGGCGGCGTCAATGTCCGCGCGGCGATTTCAAAGTCATGTGCCCTGTGCGCGACAGGTCGGTCTCAGACCCGGCCTTCCGGCTTCCGGGCCGGCTCGCGGCGATGTCCGGTCCCGGCCAGGACGGCGCCCCCGGCCGCGAGGCCGAGGAGGATCCACTTCAGCGGAAGCCGCTCCGCCCCTTCGCTGCGCTGGGGCTCGGTCACCATGTGCCCCGGCGACAGCTCGACGCCGGGCTTGCCGTAGGCCTGCGCGTCGGCGATCTGCTCGGCCGACACCGCCCATTCGGCGCCGATCTGGCGATCATGGGCCATCACCGCGACACCGACCGCGAGGGCGACGGCCGTGGCCGCGAAGATCCTCACCGGCGTCCTCATGTCCCGCGCTCCCGCGTTTCGCGCATCCGATCCGGCCAGAGGGTTAGGCGATCCCCCGACGCTTCACCAGGGCGCACGACCCGCGCATCGCGCCCCGCCTTCGGACCTGCGGCCTGGAACGATTTCAACCCGCGCCCAGCGGGCTCTGCAAAAAACGCATGGTACCCCGAACGGCATGACTGGCCTGCGTTCTCGCGCGATTGCGCCCACTCCCCATCGCGATATCGCTGGGGCGCCACGGCCCCGTTTCGCGACCGATCCCCGGGCGCGGGTGCCGCGTTCCAGGACCTGTTCATGGACCATCCGGTCGCGTCTCCCAAGCGTTCGTCCGCCGCCGGCGGCTGGGGGGCGCTGAAAAGCTGCGGCAAGCACCTGCTGGGCAGCCGGGCGCCGCTGTCGGGCGCCCGCGCCATGCTGAAGGCCAACCAACCCGACGGCTTCGACTGTCCGGGCTGCGCCTGGGGCGACCCGGAGCACGGCTCCTCGTTCGAGTTCTGCGAGAACGGCGTGAAGGCGGTCTCCTGGGAGGCCACCGACAAGCGCACGCCACCGAAGTTCTTCGCCCAGCACAGCGTGACCGAACTGCGCGGCTGGACCGACTACGCCCTGGAGGGCGAGGGCCGCCTGACGCATCCCATGCGCTACGACGCGGCGAGCGACCGCTACGTCACCACGACCTGGGATGCCGCCTTCGCGGAGATCGGCGCCACCCTGCGCGGGCTCGACCACCCGGACCAGGCCGAGTTCTACACCTCGGGCCGCGCCTCCAACGAGGCGGCCTACCTCTACCAGCTCTTCGCCCGTCACTACGGCACCAACAACTTTCCCGACTGCTCGAACATGTGCCACGAGGCCAGCGGCATCGCCCTGCAGGCGGCCATCGGCGTCGGCAAGGGCACCGTGCTGCTGGAGGATTTCGAGAAGGCCGACGCGATCTTCGTGGTCGGGCAGAACCCCGGCACCAACCATCCGCGCATGCTCGGCGATCTGCGGCGCGCCGCCCAGCGCGGGGCGAAGGTCGTGGTGTTCAACCCGGTGCGCGAGCGCGGGCTGGAGCGCTTCGCCGACCCGCAGAACACCGTCGAGATGCTGCGCGGCGCCAGCGCCCCGGTGGCGAGCCACTACTACCAGCCGCGGCTCGGCGGCGACATGGCGGCGTTCCGGGGCATCGCCAAGGCGGTGTTCGCGGCCGACGACGCGGCGCGCGCCGCGGCCGGGCCGTCGCTCCTGGATCGCACCTTCCTGCGCAACCACACGGCCGATCACGAAGCCTACAGGGCGGCGGTGGACGCCACGACCTGGGCGGCCATCGAGGACCAGTCCGGCCTGACCCGCGCCGAGATCGAGGTCGCGGCCGCGGTCTATCTCGCCGCCGACAAGGTGATCTGCACCTGGGCCATGGGCGTGACCCAGCACCGCCACTCGGTGGCCACCGTCCGCGAACTCACCAACGTCATGCTCCTGCGCGGCCATGTCGGCCGCCCCGGCACCGGCCTGTGCCCGGTGCGCGGCCATTCCAACGTGCAGGGCGACCGCACGGTGGGCATCAACGAGAAGCCGCCGGCCGCCCTCCTCGACGCTCTGGAGCGGGAATTCGGCTTCACCGCGCCGCGCAAGCACGGCCACAACGTGCTGGCCGCCATCGGGGCGATGCGCGACGGCGCGTCGAAGGCCTTCATCGGGCTGGGCGGCAACTTCGCCCGCGCGACCCCGGACACCACCCTGGTGGCCAGGGCCCTGGCCTCCTGCGAGCTCACGGTCCACATCGCGACGAAGCTCAACCACTCGCACCTCGTTCCCGGCCGCATCGCCTACCTGCTGCCGTGCCTGGGACGCACCGAGATCGACCGCAACGCGAAGGGCAAGACCCAGATCGTCACGGTCGAGGATTCCATGAGCATGGTCCACGGCTCGGGGGGCATCAACAAGCCGGCCTCGGCGGAACTCCGCTCCGAGATCGGCATCATCGCCGGCATGGCGGCGGCGACCGTCGGATCCGCGCGGGTGGACTGGGCGGACCTCGCCGACGATTACGACCGGATCCGCGACCTGATCGAGCGCACGATCCCGGGCTTCACCGGATACAACCTGCGCGTCCGGCGTCCGCGCGGCTTCATGCTGAAGAACCTCGCCGCCGAGCGCAGCTTCGAGACGCCGACCGGCCGGGCCACCTTCTCCGCCGGCCCGCTTCCGGAGGCGACGGAGCACCAGCGGGCGAAGCGCGCGACCGACACCTTCGTGCTCCAGACCTTCCGCAGCCACGACCAGTACAACACCACGATCTACGGCCTCGACGACCGCTACCGCGGCGTCTACGGCGAGCGGCGTGTGGTCTTCGCCCATCCCGACGACCTCGCCGAGATCCGTGCCCGGGCCGGAGACCGGGTCGACATCGTCGGCACCCATGCCGACGGCGTGATCCGGGTGGCAGAGGATTTCCGCCTCGTGCCCTTCGACATGCCGCGCGGATCGCTGGCCGGCTACTACCCGGAGCTCAACGTCCTCGTGCCGCTCTCGACCTTTGGCGCGGAGAGCGACACGCCGACCTCGAAGTCGGTCCTGGTGCGCCTGCGCGCGGCGGCCGCCGCATGAGCGAGCCGCCCGCGGACGCCGAGACGTTCCTCGCGGTCACCGACTCGGTGGCTGCCCTCCAGCCCGGCCTCTCGACCCTGGAGGCCGGCATCCTCGCCGCGCTCCACCTCGAACTCGCCCGCGACAGCCGCAGCTTCGCCCGGGTGTTCGGCATCGAGCACGCTCTCGTGCTGCGCGCGGTCGAGACGCTGGCCGGCGAGGCCGGCCTCCTCGCGCCGCAGGCGCGCAACCCGCGGACCCAGCGCACCCGCTACGTCGCCAGCTCGGCGGGGATTGCGGTGCTGGCGCACCTGCACGGGTGAGCGCGCACGCCCGCGCGCGCGAACCCGCCGCTCAATACCCCTTGGCGGCGATCGCCTCGCGCCAGTTCACAGCCCGGCGGGCCATGCCGATGTGCTGGCGCTCGTACATGCGGCCCTCGATCTTGATCGCACCGCGCTTGGCGTTCTCCTCGCGGTCGAAGGCCTCGATCACGAGGCGGGCGCGGCGGACCTCCTCGTCGGAGGGGGCAAAGCAGGTGTTGGCCGGCTCGAGCTGATTGGGGTGGATGAGGGTCTTGCCGTCGAAGCCGAGGTCGCGCGCCTGCTGGCACTCGGCCCGGCACCCGGCCACGTCCTCGATGTCGTTCCAGACGCCGTCGAGGATGGTCAGGCCCTCGGCGCGGGCGGCCGCCAGGGTGAACATCATCCACGGCAGCATCGGCACGCGGCCGGGGACGAGCTGGGCCCAGGTGTCCTTGGCCAGATCGTTGGTGCCGAGCACGAAGCAGGTCAGGCGGGTGCGCCGGTCCCGTTGCGCCTTGGCGATGTCCTGGATGTTCAGGATCGCGGCCGGGGTCTCGATCATCGCCCAGACGGCGATGCTTTCCGGGGCGTCGAGGGCCTCGAGGTGATTGGCGATGCTCTCCAGCACGGCCGGCGAGGACACCTTCGGCATCAGGATCGCGTCGGGGCGCGCCTCGATCGCCGCCTTCAGGTCGGCCTCGCCCCAGGGCGTCTGGGGGGCGTTGACGCGGATGATGATCTCGCGCTCGCCGTAGCCGCCGCCCTTCACGGCGGCGCAGACCTGCTCGCGGGCGACCTCCTTGGCGTCCGGCGCCACCGCATCCTCCAGGTCGAGGATCAGCGAATCGGCCGAGAGGGTCTTCGCCTTGTCGAGGGCGCGCTGGTTCGAACCGGGCATATACAGCACGCTGCGGCGAAGGCGGAGGTCGGACATGAGGTATTCCCGTGATTTGCGCTGAAGCTTAGTGCAACACGCCGACGGAGACACCCCGAGGATGCCGGAATGGCGTGGCATTCCAGCGATTCTGTTGCACCGCACTGGCCCGAAACGGACGAGACCTTTGCGCCGTCCGACCGGATCAGTGCCGCAAGGGCGCGGTCACGCTGAAGGTCACGGTGTAGTCCGGGTCCTCGATCAGCGCGTCCGCCTCGGTGAGCTGGTAGTGGCCGGGCGAGGCCGGCTCGATCGCTTCGAGGACGGGCGCCACGACGTAGGGCTCGCCGGTGTCGCTGCGCAGGAGGGTGATCCCGATCTCCGCATCGACGGCGGTCACCGGCCCGAACACCTGCTCGCGCCGCAGCAGGGTGCCGTCATGCTGGAGGTGGGTGATGCCGACGAGGAGCGTCGCGCCGATCAGCTGGTCGGCGAAGTCCTGGTCCCAGGCGAGGCCACCCTCGTCGTCCGCCGGCTCGGTCATGCCGCAGGAATGGCGAAAAACCGCCCGCCCGGCAACCCGGCCTCAGAACAGGCGGCTGCCGTTCGGCACCGCCCGGTCGGGGCGGAACAGCACCACGGCGCCCTGGGTATCGGCGAATCCGAGGGTCAGCACCTCGGACAGGAACTTGCCGATCTGACGCGGCGGGAAGTTCACCACCGCGGCGACCTGCCGGCCGGGCAGGTCCTCGGCCCGGTAATGCTCGGTGATCTGCGCGCTCGACCGCTTCGTGCCGATCGCCGGCCCGAAATCGATGACGAGCTTGAGGGCGGGCTTGCGCGCCTCCGGGAAGGGCTCGGCCGGCACGACGGTGCCGACCCGGATGTCCACGGCCAGGAAGGCGTCGAAGCCGATCGCCGGGGCGGCCGGCGCATCGGCCGCGTGGGTGACGTGCATGGCGGTCAGGCCGTGCGGAGCTGGCGGCGCTTGCCGGCGGAGGAGACCTGCATCAGCGCGACCATGACCAGGATGGTGCCGAGGTAGACCAGCACCTGCATGCCGCTCGGACGGTCGGTATAGCCGACGAGGGCATGGAGCACGCGGCCGACGAGGCTGTCCTCGCGCAGGATGGCGGAGGTGTTCCAGAGCGGCCGGTCGAGCACGGTGATCAGGCCCGCATTGGTCAGGAACTGCGCCGCCTGCGCGGCGAGGCCGGCCGCCAGCAGGACGATGAGTCCGCTGGTCACCGAGAAGACGTAGCGGGTCGGGATCGCCGCGAGGCCGAAATAGCTGACCGAGGAGGTCGCGGCGCCGACGGCGACGCCGGCGAGCGCCCCGAACTGGATGTCCGGCCCGGAGGTGCCCGAGGCGACGAGGCCGTAGAGGAACAGCACGAGCTCGGCGCCCTCGCGCAGGATCGCGGCGCCGACGACGAGGGCGAGGCCGGCGGCCGTACTCTGGCCGGTGCGCACCGCCTCGCCGGCCGCGCGCAGCTCGCCCGCGAGTTCGCGCCCGTGCTTGGCCATCCAGGTGTTGTGCCAGATCAGCATCAGCACGGCGACGATCAGCACGCCGGCGTTGAGGATCTCCTGGCCCGCGCCCTCGAAGGCATCGGAGATCTTCTCGGCGAACAAAGCCACCAAGGCGGCGCCCGCGAGGCCGCCGAGGACGCCGAGGCCGATCCAGCGGCCGCGCCCGGCGATGCCGCGCGTGGCGGCCAGCACGATGCCGATGATGAGGCCCGCCTCGATGACCTCGCGGAAGGCGATGACGAAGGCTCCGATCATGCGGAGGTTTCCTTTTCGCGTGTTCGCAGTCGCGGCCGTGACGGCCGCCCTACCAGATCCAGAACAGCAGCGCCCAGCCGGAGACCGAGAGGGCGCAGGCGGCGGCGACGCCCAGCGTCGCCCCGATGCGCCGCAGGCCCCGCGCCGAGAGCCCGGCCACCGACCAGGCGAGCCAGACGCTCCACAGGCTGGTGCCCAGGAGCAGCGCGGCGCGCATCTCGGAGACGTATGGGATGAGGATGCCGTCGCCCCGCAGGAACGTGACGGTGAGGGCCGAGAGGCCGAGGAAGACGCCGCAACCCGCCACCGGGATCAGCGTCTGGGTGAGGTGGTGGAAGCGCGCCCGCGACCAGCCGAGGGACAGGGTGGCCAGCGCCACGAGGCCCGAGAGGGAGAGGCCGAGCACGATCGCGGCGGCGGCGATGTAGCCCAGCAGCAGCCCGCCGTCGAGGACGCTGAGCACGTCATTGTGCTCGGGATAGTTCGTCAGGATGTACCAGGGCAGCGTGGTCTCGAGGGGCCAGGTCGTGCCGCGCTCGATCAGCCAGGTGGCCAGCGCCTGCTTGACGTCGATGAACCAGGGGCTCGACGACCACTGGAAGGCGCCGACGGCCAGGCCCATCATGCCGAACAGGATGAGCATGGTCTGGTCGAGGCTCGGCTCGCCGCCGGCGACGTGGACGATCTCGTGGGTGGGCGAGCGCCGGGCGAGGCGCACGGCGCCGCGATAGCCGGAGCAGCGCCCGCACATGTGGCAGGCGCCCGCGCCGTTCATGGTCTTCACCGGCACCAGGGGCGCGCAGTTGAACGCGTCGCCGCGGGGCTCGGACGCGGTCGCCCCGCGGGGCTTCGGCGAGGCCGCCCAGGCGGCGTGATCGACCTGGAAGCTCACTGGCGCGAGCTTGGCGAGCACGGCGAAGACGCCGTTGACGGGGCAGAGATAGCGGCACCAGACCCGCTTGTTGCGGCCGTAGAGCAACCCGACGAGGATCGCTGCCACGGTGGAGCCGCCGAGCACCGCGAGCACCGGCTTTGGATAGCCGTAGACGCTGACCATCTGGCCGTAGACCGTGGTCCCGGCGAAGGCCACGAAGGGCCAGCCGCCCCAGGTGATCCAGCGCGGCACGGCGCGGCCGAGGCTCCAGCGGCTGGCGAACTCGGTCAGCGCTCCCTCGGGGCAGAGGATGCCGCACCAGGCCCGCCCGACCACCACCATGCTCACCAGCACGAAGGGCCACCAGATGCCCCAGAAGGCGAACTGGGCGAAGACGGTCAGGTTGTTCCACAGATGCGCGCTGCGGTCGGGCAGCGGCAGGAAGGCCGGGACCGCGACCAGCACGAGGTAGATTGCGACCACGCCCCACTGGATGGTTCGGATCGTGCCGCCATGGCGCTGCATCCAGGCCCCGAGATCGGCGAGCTTCGCGTCGATCCAGGCGTCACCCGGCGTGCGGGTGTCGCGCGGCGGGCGGACGTCGTGCGGCTTGAGGGACGTCGAGGCTGCCATTCCGGTTGGATTCGCCAGGGTTACGGGTGCCGCTTCACTTCGCCACCAGGGTGGCCTTGGAGTTGGGGTGGAAATCGTCGAACACGTCGTAGCTGCCGGGATCGACGGTGCGGAAGACGATGGAGGAGGTCGCGCCCGCGGCGAGCGCCTTCTCGCGCTTCAACTCCACGCTCTCGAACTCCACCGGGCTGGTGCCCGTGTTGGTGATCTCGAGCTTGAAGCGGGTGTTGGCAGGGACCTCGATGACGTTCGGGGTGATGGTCCCGTCCTTCATCTCGACCTTGATGACCGGCAGGTCTTCGGCGCACGCCGGCGTGGCGGCGAGGAGACCGGCCGCGAAGGCGCAGGCCAGGATTCGGCGGTGAACGGCCATGGGGCTCAATAGGCTCCCTTCTTGCCGATGCCCGCGAAGGTGAAGTCCTGGATCAGGTCGAAGGGCTTGAACCACTCGGCGACGCCGGTCTCCTTGTCGACGTGGCGGCCGAAATGGCTGTGCGGGCCGGGGGGCGCGACGGTGAGCTTGAGGCGGTAGCGGCCGGGGCCGGAGAGCTTGACGTTGTCGCCGTAGTGCGGACCGTCATTGGCGACCATCGGCATCAGCGATCCGGAGACCTTCGGGCCGGTGGCGGCCTCGCCCTCCAGCTTGGTGATCTCGAAGCTGACCGTCAGCGACGGGACCCAGTCGCCCTCGGCGAAGCCGTTGCGGTTGTCCTTGGCGGCGTGGATGTCGGCCTCGAGGTGGATGTCGGACGCGGACGCGGCGCGCATCATGTCCGGCGGGTCCATCTCGATCGGCTGCAGGTAGACGGCGCCCACCTCGATCCCGTTCTGGATGACGTGCGGGCCGATCGGCGTCTCCTTCGCCTCTGCGCCACTCCCGAGGGAGACGGCGCCGGCGAGCAGGAGGGCCAGGGCGAAGGAGGAGCGGAGATTCTTGCGCATCGTGGCTAGCGCGTAGACCAGACGATAAACCAAGCAAAGAGGCTTTTTCGTCACGTTCCTTAATGAGAACAATTCCAAACTAAGGTTCTACCTGAAGCGCCAAGTAAATCCCGCCCGATGTCCCAGTCTTTCGTCTTGCGCGCGGCCGGGTCCGCAAGTGCCCGCGCGCATGGCGTCCGCCCCGCGTCACGCAGGCGTGAATTCGGCGGCCGGCTTGTCCAGAGGGCGTTCGCCGGCCCGGGAGAAGGTCCGGCGCGTCAGCCCCGGATAGGCCAGCGCCTGGCTGATCCCGCGGCCGGCCAGCAGAATCAGGAAGGAGAGCCACAGGCCCCCGTTGCCGAGGCCGGCGGTATGGGCGGCGAACAGGGCGAGGCCGTAGAGCGCGCTCGCGGCGAGCATCAGGTTGCGCATCGCCCGCGTCCAGGTGGCGCCGATGTAGATGCCGTCGAAGGCGAAGGGCACCGCCGCCAGCAGGGGCGCCAGCGCCGCCGGCAGGAGGTAGAGCCGGGCCATGGCGCGCACCTCCGGGCTGGTGGTGACGGCGTCGATGAAGGCGTTGCCGGCCAGGAGGAAGCCGCCCGCGATGGCGGCTCCGAAGGCGAGGCACCAGAGCAGGCTTAAGGTGGCGGCCCGGCGGAAGCGGGCTTCGTCCCGGGCGCCCACCGCCTGTCCGCACAGGGTCTCGGCGGCGGTGGCGAAGCCGTCGAGGAAGAAGCCGCCGATCATGAAGAGATTCCACAGGACGGCGTTGGCGGCGAGCACCACGTCGCCGGAGCGCGCGCCCAGCGCCGAGAACAGGGTGATGCAGCCCACCAGCAGCAGGGTCCGGATCATCACGTCGGCGTTGACGCTCAGCATCCGGGCGAGCGCCAGGGGATCGCGCACCACCCGGAACGGCACGGCGAAGGGCCGCGAGCCGAGGCGCGCCAGGAGCACGAGCCCGAGGACGGCGCCGGCCGCCTCGGCGATGAGCGTGGCGAGCCCGGCCCCGGCGACGCTCATGTCCGCGTAGAGGACGAAGGCCAGGGTGAGGACGATGTTGGTCAGGTTGATGGCGACCTGCAGGATCAGCCCGAGATCGGTCCGCCCGCGTCCCAGCACCGATCCGAGGATCGCGTAATTCGCCAGGGTGAAGGGGGCGGCGAAGATGCGGATGTGGAAATAGGCCGTCAGCGCCGCGATCACGGCGGGGCTGGCCCCGCTCAGGGAGAAGGCGGCGCGGCCGATCGGCCCCTGCAGCACCACGATCACCAGCCCGACGAGCAGCGCCGCCGCGAGGGCGCGCGCCAGCGTCCGGTCGACCTCGGCGGCGTCGCGGGCGCCCACCGCCTGCGCGGTGAGCCCGGCGGTGGCCATGCGCAGCGACCCGAACGACCAGAAGATCGCGTCGAAGATCACCGCGCCGAGCGCCATCGCGCCGAGGAGCGCGGCATCGCCCAGCCGGCCGATCACGGTCGCGCCGACGAAGCCCAGCAACGGCGTCGTCACGTTGGCGAGCGTCATCGGCAGGGCGAGCGCGAGGACGCGCCGGCTGGTGGCCGGTGGGGCTGAGGGCGTCATGAAGGGGCCTTTCGGACGGCGGTCGATCCGATCAGTGGCAGCCGCAGCCGCTGCCGCAGCTTCCGCCGGAATCGCTCGGCGGTGCGGCCGGCTTCGCGCTCCGGCGCACGGGATCGCGGCTCAGGCCCCGCTCCTCCAGCTCGGACAGGTAGGTCGCCCAGCGGTTCCGGTACTCGCGCCCGAGATCGTAGAGGTAGCCCCAGCCGAAGAGGCCGGTATCGTGCATGTCGTCGAAGGTCAGCTTCACCGCGTAGTTGCCGATCGGCTCGACCTTGAGGATCGCCACGTCGCGCTTGGCCGCGACGACCTTGCGCTCGGAGGGCGAGTGGCCCTGCACCTCGGCCGAGGGGCTCGAGACCCGGAGATACTCCGCCGGCAGGGCGAAGCGTCCGCCATCCTCGAAGGCGACGTTGAGGGTGCGCTTGTCGCCCGAGAGGCGGATCTCGGTGGGCCAGCGCTCGGGAGCGGCCGGGGCCGCGTGCGGATCGACAGCCTGTTGGGTCATGGTGGCTTCCTTCCGGCCGCGTCGGCCGCCGGCCTCGACGCAGATTCCCTTGCACGACGCTGGGCATGTTCGCACGACGCCTGGCATGCATGGCGCCTGCGACCTGCGCAAACTTGCCCGCGACCGTGCGAGACCTCATATGACGTGTCATGCTAGGTTCGTCACGCGACCGCGCCAACGTTTCCCCACCCCGACAGAGCACAGAAATCCGCATGTGGGGTCCCCGCGTCACCGACGATGCCGCTCCGGTCGCTCCCGCGCCCCTGATCGACCCGTTTCAGCGGGCGATTACCTATCTGCGCATCTCGGTCACCGATCGCTGCGACCTGCGTTGCGTGTATTGCATGTCCGACGACATGCAGTTCCTGCCAAAGCGCGACCTCCTGTCCCTCGAAGAACTGGACCGGCTCTGCGCCGTCTTCATCCAGCGCGGTGTGCGCAAGCTCCGCATCACCGGCGGGGAGCCGCTGGTCCGCCGCGACATCATGCACCTGTTCCGGCGCCTGTCCCGGCACCTCGGCACGGGCGCCCTCGAAGAGCTGACGATGACCACGAACGGCACGCAGCTCGGCCGCTTCGCGCCGGAACTCGCCGAACTCGGCGTGCGCCGCGTCAACGTCTCCCTCGACACCCTCGACCCGGACAAGTTCCGCGCGGTGACCCGCCGGGGCGACCTCAAGGTGGTGCTCGACGGCATCGAGACGGCGCGCAGGGCCGGCATCAAGGTCAAGATCAACGCGGTGGCGCTGAAGGGCGTCAACGAGGACGAGATCGCCGACATGATCGCCTGGGCGCACGGCGACGGCATGGACATGACCCTCATCGAGGTCATGCCGCTGGGCGAGATCGAGGGTGACCGCACCGACCAGTTCCTCCCCCTCTCGGTCGCCCGTGCCCGGCTCGAGCACCGCTACACGATGACCCCCCTGCCCGACCGCACCGGCGGCCCGGCGCGCTACGTGCGCATCGCCGAGACCGGCGGACGCCTCGGCTTCATCACGCCGCTGACCCATAATTTCTGCGAGAGCTGCAACCGGGTGCGCCTCACCTGCACGGGCAAGCTCTACATGTGCCTCGGCCAGGAGGACGCCGCGGATCTTCGCGCGGCGCTGCGCGCCTCCCCCGACGACGCCCTGGTGACCCAGGCGGTGATCGACGCCATCGCCCGCAAGCCCAAGGGCCACGACTTCGTCATCGAGCGGGCGCGGCCCGCCGCCGTGCCACGCCACATGAGCGTCACCGGCGGATAAGTCTCCGCATCGGTTTGACGCTCGCAAGCATCGCTCCTAGACCCCGCTCGTATTCAGGATACGAGCGGAGATGATGATGGCGAAGGTCGCGTTTCTGGGCCTCGGCGTGATGGGCGGCCCGATGGCACGCCACCTCGCCGCCAAGGGCCACGAGGTCACCGTCTACAACCGCACCACGGCCAAGGCGGAAGCCTGGGTGGCGGCCCATGGCGGCGCCTTCGCGGCCACGCCGCGCGAGGCCGCGAAGGGCCAGGCCATCGTCTTCGCCTGCGTCGGCAACGACGACGACCTGCGCAGCGTCACACTGGGCGCGGACGGGGCGTTCGCCGGAATGGAGACGGGCGCGGTCTTCGTCGACCACACCACCGCCTCGGCCGAGGTCGCCCGCGAACTCGCCGACGCGGCCAGGGCCGCCGGCCTCGGCTTCATCGACGCCCCCGTCTCCGGCGGACAGGCGGGGGCCGAAAACGCCGCATTGACCGTGATGTGCGGTGGCGAGGCCGAGACCTATGCGGCTGTCGAGCCCGCCATCCTGTGCTTTGCCCGCGCCAGCCGCCTGATGGGTCCGGCCGGCTCGGGCCAGCTCACCAAGATGGTCAACCAGATCGCCATCGCGGGCGTGGTCCAGGGCCTGTCGGAGGCGGTGCACTTCGCCAAGCGGGCGAATCTCGACGTCGAGGCGGTGCTGGAGGTGATCTCCAAGGGTGCCGCCGGCTCCTGGCAGATGGAGAACCGCGGCAAGACCATGAACGCCGCCAAGTTCGATTTCGGCTTCGCGGTCGACTGGATGCGCAAGGATCTCGGCATCCTGCTGGCCGAGGCCCGGCGCAACGGCGCCCAGCTGCCGGTCACCGCCCTCGTGGACCAGTTCTACGCCGACGTGCAGGCCATGGGCGGCAGGCGCTGGGACACGTCCGCGCTCATCGCCCGCCTGGAGAAGTGAGGCGCTTCGCAGGACACGCCCGCACCTAAATGACGTGCATCGAAACGTGGAGACCTCGCACGGGCTCCCCACCTTCCCGGGCAGGGTGATCGCGTAGGCCGATTTGCCCATCGGAAACCCTCGTGCAGCGCTGCGTCATCCCGGGGCCGCGCAGCGGGACCCGGGATCCAGAAATGCGGGTGGCGCAAGACTTCACACCGTCAGCGGTTCTGGATTCCGGGCTCGCCTACGGCGCCCCGGAATGACGGCGCCCCAGCATGTGCGATGCCCCTGCCTTCAAGGCGACGAAGCCCATCCGCGATTTGATTCGAGGCGTGCGTGTATGCGCTCCAGAGCCTCCTCGGGCGGCGTCCAGAGCCAGTCCGTGCCCATCTGGTGCCGGAACCAGGTGAACTGGCGCTTGGCGTAGCGCCGGGTGTCGGCCTGTCCCCGCCGGATCGCCTCTTCCCGGGACAGGTCGCCGTCGAGATGGGCGATCAGGCCCGGCACGCCGTGCGCGCGCATGATCGGCAGCATCGGGTCGAGGCGGCGGTCCCGCAGAGCCGCGACCTCGTCGAGGGCCCCCGCGGCGATCATCGCGGTGAAGCGCGCGTCGATGGCCCGGCGCAGCGCCTCGCGCTCGGGCGCCAGGAACAGCTTGAGGAGCGGCAGGCCCGCGAGCGGGCCGGGCGTGCGGGCGCCGTGGAAGTCCGCGATCGGACGGCCCGTGGCGGCGAACACTTCGAGGGCGCGCATCACCCGCGCCCGGTCGCTGGGGCGCAGGATCTCGGCCCCGGCCGGGTCGAGCGCGGCGAGATCGGCGTGAAGGTCCTCCGTCGCCCGGCCCTCGGCCCGCGCGCGCAGGGCCGACCGGACGTCGTCCGGCACCGGCGGCAGTTCCGACAGCCCCTCCTCCAGCGCCCGGAAATACAGGCCGGTGCCGCCGACGAAGATCGGCAGGCGGCCCGCCGCGCGCAGCGTCCGGATCAGCGGCTCCGCCTCGCGGGCGAAGTGCCCGGCCGAGTAGTTCACCGCGCCGTCGACATGGCCGTAGAGGCGGTGGGGCGCCAGCCCCTCCTCGGCCGCGCTCGGCCGGGCGGAGAGCCGGCGCAGGTCGGCATAGACCTGCATCGAGTCGGTGTTGATCACCGCGCTCCCGAGTTCGCGCGCCAGCGCCAGGGCGAGACCCGACTTGCCCGAGGCGGTCGGCCCTGCGATGAGGATCGCCGCCGGCAGGGTGTGCGCGTGCGCGCGTTGCGTGACCGGCGGCACTGCGTGGAAAGCTCCCGGATGACCCTCGTCGCGATCCTGATAGCAAACGAGAGCCGCCCCGCCATCACCGATGCGGTGCTGGCCGAGACCCGCGCGGTGATGCGCACGGAGCACCAGCCCCGCATCCTGCATGGGGAGGTCGCCGCCGAAATCCTGGTGCCGGGCGCGGAGGCGGATGCGCCGGCCCTCACCCGCCGCCTGCGCGCCGCCCTGGGCGCCGAGCCGATCGACGTCGCGGTCCTGAGCGCCGGGCCGCACCGGCGCAAGCGCCTGTTCCTGGCCGACATGGACTCGACCATGATCGAGCAGGAATGCATCGACGAGCTCGCCGACACGATCGGCCTGAAGGACCACGTCGCCGAGATCACCGAGCGGGCGATGCGGGGCGAGATCGCCTTCGGCCCGGCCCTGCGCGAGCGCGTCGCCCTCCTGCGCGACGTCCCCGTGGACAAGATCGCCGCGCTGATCGCCGAGCGCATCACCCTGACGCCGGGCGGGCGCACCCTGGTGCAGACCATGAAGGCGCACGGCACCCATACCTGCCTGATCTCGGGCGGCTTCACCCTGTTCACCGGGCCGGTTTCCGTGAAGATCGGGTTCGACGAGGCCCACGCCACCACCCTCGGAATCCGCGACGGACACCTCACCGGCGAGGTGATCGAGCCCATCGTCGACCGGGAGACCAAGCGCGCGACCCTGATCGCCCTGCGCAGCCGCTTCGGCCTCGACCCCGCCGACACCCTGGCGGTGGGCGACGGCGCCAACGACCTCGACATGATCGGCGAGGCCGGCCTCGGCGTCGCCTTCCGGGCCAAGCCCAAGGTCGCGGCCGCCGCTCAGGTCCGGATCGACCACGGCGACCTCACGGCCCTGCTCTACCTGCAGGGCTATGCCTCGGCCGAATTCGTGGGCTGATCGGCCCCGGCATGCCGGGGCGCCGCAGGCGAGCCCGGAATCTCGAACCGCCGACCCTGCAAGACCTCGCGCCGCCTGTGTTTCCGGATCACGGGCTCCGCTGCGCGGCCGCGGGATGACGGGGAGCGACGGGACATGCTTCGGCTGGCGAATCGGCCGGATGCGAATCGGAGTAGCCCCACCAAGCAAAACAAAACCGCCGCCCTCTCGGGCGGCGGCTGGATGTGTCCGAATGGCGTCTGGGGATCAGTCGATCCCGAGGGCCACGAAGCGGACGTCGCCGGAGGCGCTGGCGACCAGGAGCAAGACGGATTTGCGGCCGTCCTTCTTGAGCTGGTCGATGCGCTTGCCGACGTCGGCGGGCGCGTTGACCGCCTCCTGGCCGACCTCGACGATGACTTCGCCCGGCTTGATCTGCTTGTCGGCCGCCGTGGAATTGGGATCGACGCGGGTGACGAGGACGCCCTTGAGGCCGTCCTTCAGGCTGTAGCGCTTGCGCGCCTCGTCGGTGATCCCCGAGAGGTTGAGGCCGAGCACCTGACGCACGGCGCTCTCGGCCTCCGGCTGCTTGACGCTGGCGAGCGTCGGCTTCTCGGTGTCCTCGAGGCGGCCGAGGGTGACGGACTTGGTGGTCTCGGCGCCCTTGCGGATGACGAGCACGTCCACCGTCTTGCCGACCGGCGTCGAGGCGACGATCCGCGGCAGGTCGCTGGACGACTTCACCGCCGTGCCGTTGAACTTGACGATCACGTCGCCGATCTCAAGGCCGGCCGTCTTGGCCGGGCCCTTCTCGTCGACGCCCGCGACCAGGGCGCCCTTGACGCCGTCCTTCATGTCGAGGGCTTCCGCCGTGGTCTCGTCGACGTTCTGGATGCGCACGCCGAGCCAGCCGCGGCGGACCTCACCGAACTCGCGCAGCTGGTCGATGACCTGCGAGGCGTTGTTCGACGGCACCGCGAAGCCGATGCCGACCGAGCCGCCGGTGGGCGACAGGATCGCCGTGTTGATGCCGATGACCTCGCCGTTCATGTTGAACAGCGGACCGCCGGAATTGCCCTTGTTGATGGCCGCATCCGTCTGGATGTAGTTGTCGTAGGGGCCGGACTCGATGTTGCGGCCCCGCGCCGAGACGATGCCGGCCGAGACCGAGCCGCCGAGGCCGAACGGGTTGCCGATGGCGATGACCCAGTCGCCCGGCCGCATCTTCTCGGAATCACCGAACGGCACGGCCTTCAGCGGCTTGCCCGCCTCGGGCTTCACCCGCAGCACCGCGAGATCGATCTTGGCATCCTTGCCGATGATCTCGGCCTTCAGCTTGGTGCCGTTGTGCAGGATGACCTGAATGTCGTTCGCGTCGCCGATGACGTGGTTGTTCGTCACCACGATGCCGGAGGCGTCGATGATGAAGCCGGAGCCGAGGGAGTTGGACTTGCGCTGCTGCGGACGCGGGCGGTCCGCTTCGCTGCGGTCGCCGCCGCCGCGCTGTCCGCGCTTGTTGAAGAATTCCTCGAAGAGGTCCTCGAACGGCGTGCCCTGCGGAAGCGGCGAGCCGGAGCGGGCGTTGGGGCGCGCCTCGACGGTGGTCGAGGCCGAGATGTTCACCACCGCGTCGGTTACCTGGTCGGCGAGATCGGCGAGGGATTCCGGCCCCTTGGCGAAGGCCGGCGCCGGGAGGCCGGCCACGGCGACGGACGTCGCCAGCGCCGCGGCGGCGAGGGCGGAGCGCAGGCTGCGCTGGAGCGCTCGGGAACGGGGCGCCCGGACGGCGCTCGCAACGGGAACCATGGTCGACCTCATCTGTGTCAGGACGGTCTTAGATCGTCCGCGCCGTTCCCCGATCAAGAGTCCGGCGGCGAACCAGGGTCCGCCGCCGGCATGGGATCGCGGTCCGTCAGCGCATGCTGCCCGTCGTGCCGGGCTCGGCCGGCGCCCGCGTGCGGGCGGCCGGGCTCGTCGGGGACCGGCCCTGGGGATCGCTGAAGTAGCGGAAGAAGTCCGATGACGGGCTGATCACCAGCCGGGTGTCGGAGCCCTTCAGCCCGGTCTCGTAGGCCTGCATCGAGCGGTAGAAGCTGAAGAAGTCCGCATCCTTGCCGTAGGCCTCCGCCAGGATCCGGTTCTTGTCGGCGTCGCCCTGGCCGCGCAGGGTCTCGGCCGTCTGGTTGGCCTCGGAGAGCACCACCGTCACGTCACGGTCGGCCTTGGCCTTGATCGTGACCGCGATCTGCTCGCCGTTGGCGCGGATGTCGGCGGCCTCGCGCTGGCGCTCCGTCGTCATGCGCTTGTAGACGGCGGAGCTGTTCTGGGCCGGCAGATCGACGCGGGTCATGCGCAGGTCGACGATCTCGACACCGAGTTCCTTCGCCTGCCGGTTCACGTCGGCCTGAATCTGGTTCATCAGCTCGGCGCGCTGCGTCCGCACGATGGCGTCCCGGGTCGAGCGGGCGAGCAGGTTGCGCAGGGCCGAGTTGGTGAAGCTCGCCAGCAGGGTGTTGGCGCGGGCGATGTTGTTGGCCGACTGGTAGAACTTCAGCGGATCGATGATCCGGTAGCGCGCGAAGGCGTCCACCTCGAGGTTCTGGCGATCGGTCGTCAGCAGGGTCTGCACCGGCAGGTCGAGGTCGAGCACGCGCTTGTCGAACACGACCACGTTCTCGATGAACGGCACCTTGAAGTAGAGGCCCGGCTTGTCGGTGCCCGTCTGGTTCAGGACGGCGCGGACGCCGCCGAAGCGGAGCACCAGGGCCTGTTGCATCTGGCCGACGGTGAAGACCGAGGCGTAGAGGCCGACCACGAGGGCGGCGGCCGCGATCATCAGGCCGGTGCGGAGGGCTTGGTTGTTCATCGGGCCACTCCACCGGCAGCGTTGCGGGGACCGAATTCGGTGAGCGGCAGCACCGGCAGCACGCCGGCGGCGCTGCCGCCGGTGCCCGTGCCGGACCCGTTCTGATCGATGATCACCTTGTTGACCGAGCCCAGGACCCGCTCCATCGTTTCGAGGAAGATGCGCTCGCGGCTGATCACCGGCGCGCCCTTGTAGGAATCGTAGACCTGGGTGAAGCGCGCGGCCTGACCGGTCGCCTCCGCCGTCGCCTGGGTCTTGTAGGCCTCCGCCGCCTGGACGATCCGCTGGGCCTCGCCTCGGGCCTGCGGCACCTTCTGGCTCTCGTAGGTGCGCGCGTCGTTCTTGGCGCGCTCGGCATCCTGCTGCGCCGCGTTCACGTCGAAGAAGGCGGGGCGCACCTCGGGCGGGGGCTGCACGCTGACGAGCTGGACGAGCTCGATGCGGACGCCCGCGCCGTACTCGTCGAGGGCCTTCTGGGTGATCTCGCGGACCTCCTGGGCGACGCTCGACTGCTCGTTGGTGAGGATCGGCTGGATGTTGCGACGGCCGACCACCTCGCGCATCGCGCTCTCGGCGATGGCCTTGATCGTGCCCTCGGGATTCTCGAGGTTGAAGACGTAGTCCGACGCCTTCAGCGGGTTGACGCGCCACTGCACCTCGAAGTCGAGATCGACGATGTTCTCGTCGCCCGTGAGCATCAGGCTCTCCTCTGGCTTGTCGACGGTCCGGGTCTGGTTGCCGAGGCCGGCGCGGTAGCCGATCTGCACGCTGTTGACCTGGCCGACATTCGGCTTGAGCACGGCGCCGATCGGGGCCGGGAAGTTGTAGTTCAGGCCCTGGCCGGTGGTGCTGAGGTAGCGCCCGAAGATCGTCTCGATGCCGACCTGCTGCGGGGCCACGGTGTAGAAGCCGGTCGCGAGCCAGACGGCGACCACGATGCCGCCGGCGATCAGGAGGCCGCGGCCCCCGCCGAAGGAACCGCCCGGGAGCACGCCGCGCAGACGGTCCTGGCTGCGCCGCAGGAGTTCCTCGAGGTCGGGTGGGGTCTTGCCACCGCCGCCACCGCCGCCGCCCCACGGGCCACCCCCGCCGCCATTGCCGCCGCCGCCTCGGCCCCAGGGCCCTCCCCCGTTGCCGCTACCGCCGCCGCTCTGATTGCTCCAAGGCATGCTCGCCGATCTCTCCTGTTCCAGCAGCGTCTGCGCCGCGCACGAAGCCCACCCGCGCTCCCGTCCCGGCCTCCGTCAGGAGGCGGGCCGGAACTCCCCCGCGTGGACAAGAGTATTGATCTCGTCGTGACCCGACCCCGGCACCTGCGTGGGCGCGCGTGATCCTGTCAAGTTTGCCACTTGGGCATCGGATGCGGGAAAGACAACCGCAGCGGCCGCCATTGCGCAATGGGTCGCGGTGCCATGGTTTACGGCCCGATCACGCCGCGCGCTCCAGATCGACGAAGCTGAAGGCGCAGGCGTCGTGCTCGCCGGGCGGGTGCGCCTCGCGATGCGTCTCCCGGTAGCGGCTCCGGTCGAAGGGCGGGAACACCGTGTCGCCCTCGGGCGCCAGGTCGACCTCGGTGAGGTGGATGCGCTCGGCGAGGGGCAGCGCCAGGGCGTAGATCTCGCCGCCGCCGGCCACCATCAGCTCGCCGGCACCCTCGGCCGCCGCGAGCGCGCCGGCCCAGTCATGCGCCACCGCGACCTCGGGCACCGCGAAGCCGGGATCGCGGGTGAGCACGATGGTGCGCCGGCCGGGCAGCGGCCGGCCGATCGACGCGAAGGTCTTGCGCCCCATCAGCAGGGGCTTGCCCATGGTCAGGGCCTTGAACCGGCGCAGGTCGCTGCGCAGGCGCCAGATCAGGTCGTTGTCGCGCCCGATGACGCCGTTGCGGGCGACCGCCGCGATGATCGTGATGCGGGGGGCCGGCATCAGACCGCCACCGGCGCACGGATCGCCGGATGGGGGGCGTAGCCCTCCACCGCGATGTCCTCGAAGCGGAAGTCGAACAGCGAGGTCACGCCGGGGTCGAGCACGAGCCGCGGCAGCGGCCGCTGGTCCCGCGTCAGCTGGAGCCGGGCCTGCTCCAGGTGGTTCACGTAGAGATGGGCGTCGCCCAGCGTGTGGACGAAGTCGCCGGGCTCCAGCCCCGTCACCTGCGCGATCATCGCGGTGAGCAGCGCATAGCTCGCGATGTTGAAGGGCACGCCGAGGAAGACGTCCGCCGAGCGCTGGTAGAGCTGGCACGAGAGCCGACCCTGCGCCACGTAGAACTGGAACAGGCAGTGGCACGGCGCCAGCGCCATCCGGTCGAGGTCGGCCGGGTTCCAGGCCGAGACGATGAGGCGCCGAGAATCCGGGTTGCGCCGGATCTCGTCGAGGACCCAGGCGATCTGGTCGACGCTGCCGCCGTCGGGCTTGGCCCAGGAGCGCCACTGCCGCCCGTAGACCGGCCCGAGGTCTCCGTTCGCATCCGCCCACTCGTCCCAGATGCTGACGCCGTTGGCCTGGAGGGCGCGCACGTTGGTGTCGCCGGTGAGGAACCACAGCAATTCTTGGATGATCGAGCGCAGGTGGAGCTGCTTCGTGGTGACGAGGGGGAACCCCTGTCCGAGGTCGAAGCGCATCTGGTGCCCGAACACCGAGAGGGTGCCGGTGCCGGTCCGGTCGTCCTTGCGGACCCCGTCCTGCAGGATGCGTTCGAGTAGCTGGTGATAGGCGTGCATCGCGGCTCCCGGGCGGGCACCCGGAATACCCCGAAGCGCCGGGGCTGGCGAGGTCGCGGGCCGGGGCGTCAACAGGTCGTGCCGGGCGCGCGCTCAGCCCAGGGCCGGTCCGAGCACGTAGGCGATCATCGCGAGGTTGCTCCAGGCGTGCAGCACGATGCCCGGCCAGAGCCGGCCGCTGCGCCAGCGCACCCAGCCGAGGATCAGCGCCAGGGGGATCAGCGAAACCGGACGGGCGAAGCCCGCCGGCGTGAGATGGGCGCCGGCGAACAGCAGCGCGGTCGCCAGGATCGCGCCCCGCGCGGCGAAGGTCTCCCGCGCCCGGGCGAACAGGGCGCCCCGCATCAGCAGTTCCTCGGCCACCGGCGCCAGCACGATCACGTAGGCGAACCACAGGGC
The DNA here is from genome assembly GCF_053345175.1 of Methylobacterium sp. M6A4_1b. Lineage (NCBI taxonomy): Bacteria > Pseudomonadati > Pseudomonadota > Alphaproteobacteria > Hyphomicrobiales > Methylobacteriaceae > Methylobacterium > Methylobacterium sp. M6A4_1b. Next base: position 33,780 of record NZ_JBKEZQ010000025.1, on the reverse strand, counting down.
CGCCGCCGAAGGGGTCAGGCCGGGCGACAGGGCGGTGTGCCGGCCGATGGGCATCCGGAACAGCTCGGCGCTGCCGGTCACCCAGGTGATGTGGATCATCGGCCAGACCAGCAGGATCGCGGCGAAGCCGCGCGCCGACAGGCCCGGCGCGCCGGGTCCCCAGGGCGGCGGCACCGGCGCCGCCAGGGCCAGGGTCCGGCGCCACGCCGCTCCGTCGCGCCAGCGCACGGCGCCGACCACCAGGAGGGCGAGGACGACCTGGCGGACCACGTCCACGGCGAGCTCCCGCAGGGCGAGCTGGCGCGGATGCAGGCGCGGCCGCTCCCCGCCGAGGACCGCGATGCCGTCGATCCAGTCGCTGCCGACCCGCACGATCACCAGGGCGAGGAGGGTCGCCACCGCCAGCGCCAGGAACGCCGCGAAGGCCAGTCCGACGAGCGCCGTCACGGCGCCGAGGCCGGTCCGGACCCGCGACGGACGCGGCGGTGCGAGGGCCGGCCGCACGGCCTGCGGATCGGACACCGGCGCCCCATCATCGGGCTTCAAATGCTGCGGCACTCCCACTATATTCGAGGCGTTGGCCGACGGGCTCGGCGAGGGCGGAGATCCGGCGGCGCCGGGGCGAGGGTCGAGACCGGAACGGTAACCCGGTCGCGCCGCTCCGGACCACGGGCTTTTGGACGCAAGGGTCCGGGGCGCGACGGTCCGAGGCTCGACAGGCTCCGGGTTTTGGCGGAAGCTTCCGTCCGCGACAGGGATCTCGGCCGTTCAGGCAGGGTTCCGGGAGGGCCGGGCACCGGTGCTCCCATTCGATTTTCATCCGACCCGGAGCGCCATCGCGGCGTGAGACGGCGGGCAGTGACCGGGCATAAGCGACCGCAGATGGCAGACGACCTGATCCGCTACGATCTCCTGGTGCAGGACGCCCTGCGCGGCGTGGTGCGCAAGGTGCTGACCGACGCGGCCCGCGAAGGGCTCGCGGGCGAGCACCACTTCTACGTCTCGTTCCGCACCGAGGCGCCGGGCGTGCGCATGTCGCAGCGCCTGCGCGAGAAGTATCCGCAGGACATGACGATCGTGCTCCAGCACCAGTTCTGGGACCTCGGCGTCAACGAGCACACCTTCGAGGTCGGCCTGTCCTTCTCGGGGGTGCCCGAGCGCCTGCTCGTGCCCTTCGACGCCCTGACCGGCTTCTTCGACCCGTCCGTCCAGTTCGGCCTGAAGTTCGATCTCAGCGAGGGCGCGGAGGCGGTCGCCACCGAGGAGGAGGCCGAGGACGCGGCGGTGCCCGGCGGCAAGACCCCGACCCGCGGCGCCGCCTCGGAGCCGACCGAGATCAAGCCGAAGAGCACGGGCCTCGCCACCATCGGCGGCTCGGTCCCGAAGATCGGCGCCGGCACGCCTCCGACCCCCGCCGCGGCCCAGGCCGCCAAGGCGGAGGACGGAACGGAGTCGAAGCCCCCGGCCAACAAGAAGGCCGAGGACGGCACCGAGACCAGCGCCGAAGTCGTCAGCCTCGACGCCTTTCGCAAGAAGAGCTGAGCGGTCGGCACCACGTCATCCCGGGCTCCGCCGCGCGGACCCGGAACGACGGCGCGGTGCCGTCGAGGCGGGCCTCACTCTCGCGCAGAGGATGTCGATGCGGAACGGCCCGAGCCGGTGCCGATCACCCCCCTCACCCCCGCGGGTTCACCGTCATGTGCAGCCCGTGTTCCGGCCGCAGCGTCACCCGGTGGAGCGGGACCACCGGAGCGTGGTCGTCGGCCAGGGTGAAGCGGGCGGCGCGGGCGATGTGGGCCAGCACCACCACGGCCTCCTGCAGCGAGAAGCTCTGGCCGATGCAGACGCGCGGCCCGGCCCCGAACGGCAGGTAGGCGAAGCGCGGAATCGCGGCGCGGGCCTCGGGCAGGAATCGCTCCGGCATGAAGGCGTCCGGCTCCTGCCACAGGGTCTTGTGGCGGTGGAGCACGTAGGGCGCCACCATCACCAGGGAGCCCTTGGGGATCTTGATCCGGCCGATCCGGTCCTCGGCGATGGCCTGCCGGCTCAGGAACGGCACCGGCGGGAACAGCCGCATGGTCTCCTCCATCACCGCCCGGGTGTAGGGCAAAGCCTCGGCGTCGAAATCCTGGCCCGCCGGCACGGCATCGACCTCCGCCTCGATCCGCGCCTGGGCGGCGGGGTCCTGCGACAGGCAGTAGAGGGCCCAGGTCAGGGCGTTGGCGGTGGTCTCGTGCCCGGCGGCGATGAAGGTGACGATGTTGGCCTTCACCTCGAGGTCGGTGAGGCCCTTCCCCGTCTCCGGGTCCTGCGCGTTGAGGAGGAGCGTCAGCAGGTCGGCCGGCGCGGAGCCCTGCGCGATCAGGGCGCGGCGGCGATCGATCAACTCGTCCACCACCTCGGCGAAGAAGCGGATGGCGGGGCGCGCCCGCAGGCGGCCGATGCGGGGCACGAAGCCCGGAACCCCGAACACGTCGAGCGGATCGATCGGCCCGACCGATTCGAGGAAACGGGTGATCGCCCGCCCCAGGGCGTCGGGGTCGCTGGCGAGGCCGTGGGTGAAGATCGTCCGCTCCAGCACGTCGAGCGTCACGCGGGTCATCTCCAGCGCGACGTCGATGCGGGTGCCGTCGCGGCGCGCCAGCCGCCGGGCGATGCGGGCGCCGGCCGCGTTCATCGGGGCGTTGAAGCCGAGCACGTGCCGGGCGGAGAAGATCGGCGCCAGGGTCCGGCGCTGCAGCTTCCACTCGTCGCCCTCGGCGGTGAGCAGCCCGTTGCCGAGGCCGGGGGCGAGGACGCGCCGCTGCAGATCGTCCTTGCGGTAGTTGGCGGCGTTCTCGACGTAGAGGTAGCGGATCAGGGCCGGGTCGCTCACCACGGTGACGCGCCCGAGGGCGCCGTCGGCGGCGACCACCGGCTTCTCGAAATGCACGTCGAGCCAGGTCGTCAGCGGGTTGGCGCGGGCCGCCTTCAGGAAGCCGAACAGGCCCGGCTGCTCGCGCAGGGGCTTCGGGACCGCCGGCCGGAAGCGACCCGGCGCGGCAGGGTCGACACGGGCTTCGGCGAGGGCGGCGGCACGCGACATCGAGGACAACTCCGGGACCCGGGGGGCCGATCGAGAGGGGCTGACAGGCATGACATTTCGGCGCCGGGCACACGGCCGGCCGGACATGCGCCATCGCGGTTTGATTGCGTGCGGTTTAAGTAGGGTCCGATTTAGCCAGACGAAGAGGCCACGATGTCGCCCACCGAGACGCCCGCCACCCGCACCGAGTCCGACACCTTCGGCCCGATCGAGGTCCCGGCGCATCGCTACTGGGGCGCGCAGACGCAGCGCTCGATCCAGAACTTCAAGATCGGCACGGAGCGGATGCCGGCGCCCCTGGTGCACGCGCTGGGCATGGTCAAGCAGGCCGCCGCCCTGGTGAACCAGGATCTGGGCGCCCTCGACCCGAAGGTGGCCCAGGCCGTCGCGGCCTCCGCGGCCGAGGTGGTCTCCGGCGAGCACGATCAGGAATTTCCTCTGGTGGTCTGGCAGACGGGCTCCGGCACCCAGTCGAACATGAACGCCAACGAGGTGATCGCGAGTCTGGCCAACGAGTTGCTGGGCGGCAAGCGCGGCGGCAAGTCGCCCGTCCACCCCAACGACCACGTCAATCGCGGCCAGTCCTCCAACGACGTGTTCCCCACCGCGATGCACATCGCGGTCTCGCGCGAGATCAACGACCGGCTGCTGCCGGCCCTCAAGCACCTGCAGGACGCGCTCCAGGCCAAGTCCGAGTCGTTCGCCTCCATCGTGAAGATCGGCCGCACCCACCTGCAGGACGCGACCCCGGTCTCCCTCGGCCAGGAATTTTCGGGCTACGTGGCACAAGTTGCCCTCGGCACCGAGCGCGTGAAGGCGACGCTGCCGGGCGTGCTGGCGCTCGCCCAGGGCGGCACGGCGGTGGGCACCGGCCTCAACGCGCATCCCGAATTCGCGGAGAAGTTCGCCGCCAAGGTCGCGGAGCTGACGGGCCTGCCCTTCACCTCGGCCGCCAACAAGTTCGAGGCGCTGGCGACCCACGACGCCCTGGTCTTCACGCAGGGCGCCCTCACGGCCCTGGCCTCGGGCCTGTTCAAGATCGCCCAGGACATCCGCTTCCTCGGCTCGGGTCCGCGCTCGGGCCTCGGCGAGCTCTCGCTGCCGGAGAACGAGCCGGGCTCGTCGATCATGCCGGGCAAGGTCAACCCGACCCAGTGCGAGGCCCTGACGATGGTCTGCGCCCAGGTGATCGGCAACGGCACCACCGTGAGCTTCGCCGGCAGCCAGGGCAATTTCGAGCTGAACGTGTTCAAGCCCGTGATCGCCAATGCGGTGCTGCAGTCGATCCGCATCCTGGCCGACGCGGCCGTGAGCTTCACCGACAATTGCGTCGTCGGCATCAAGGCCAACGAGGACAAGATCGCCGACCTGATGAGCCGCTCGCTCATGCTGGTGACCGCGCTCGCCCCCTCGATCGGCTATGACAAGGCCGCCGAGATCGCCAAGACCGCGCACAAGAACGGCACCACCCTCAAGGAAGAGGCCCTGCGGCTGGGCTACGTCACGGCCGAAGAGTTCGAGCGCGTGGTGCGCCCCGAGACGATGCTGGCGCCCAGCGCCGAGTGAGGGAGCCGGCCGGCATGGCGGAGATCATCAACCTGCGCCAGGCCCGCAAGGACCGGGTCCGGGCGGAGAAGGAGCGACAGGCGGCGGACAACCGCGTCGCCTTCGGCCGCCCGAAGAAGGCCAGGACCCTGGCCGAGGCCAAGAAGGCGATCGAGGTCTCGCGCCACGAGGGCCACAAGCTGGTGGGGCCGGATTTGGAAGGGTGACGGCGATGCCGGGTGCGCATCCCCCTCTCCCCTCCGCGGGAGAAAGCGGCCTGCGAATGCGGGTCGGGAGAGGGGGCGACCTCTCCGGAGATGGCACTGCCCCTCTCCCGGTCGCTCCGCGCCCCCCCTCCCCCTCCGCGGGGGAAGGGTTCGGGCCGCGATGACGTCCGGCGTCACCAAGCGCTCGGTGATGATCGCCGGGCACCGCACCAGCGTGTCCCTGGAGGACCCGTTCTGGGAGGCGTTACGCCAGATCGCGGCGGCGCGCGGCCAGTCCGTCCAGGCCCTGATCGGCACCATCGACGCCGGCCGCGAGGGGCAGAACCTGTCGTCCGCGATCCGGGTGTTCGTGCTGGCCGAGTTTCAGGCCGGCACTCGGTGACGCGGATCATTCTCATCGATCACGCCGATCAACGCTTGGCACGTCGGAATCTCGAACGAGCCTGGATCGAAAGGACCGTGACCGCGTCCGAGATGGAAGAGCCTGATCCCGATCATCCCGGGCGGGTCCGCGCATTCCGATCCTTGCCCGAGCGGGACGGTCGCGTGCTTCGCGTGATGGACGAATTGATCGGCGGCGAGCTTCACGTCATCACCGTCATCCTCGATCGGAAGCAGACCCGGAGGACGAGTCGCTGAAGACCAGCTACGATCCTTCGGCGAATGCGCTCGACCTCGACTTCTCGCATGAGCCGATCGTGGAGAGCGAGGCGGTCCGCCCCGGCATCATCGTCGAGCTCGATGACGAGGGGCGGGTCGTCGGGATCGAAATTCTCGACGCGACCATGCCCACGGCGCGCGGCGCCGACCTCAAGGCGCTGTCGGACGCCGCGTAAATCCCCTACTCGGCCGCCAGCATCCGGCGCTCCGCCAAGCCCTCCAGGGCCGCCGGCTTCGGCCCGCCGGTCGCCCAGTCCAGCAACTCCGCCGTGTGGACGATCGGGATCGCGGTGCCCTTCCCGATCTGTGTGGCGCAGCCGATGTTGCCGGTGGCGATGAGGTCGGGGCGCATCCGCTCGATGTTCGCCACCTTCCGCTCGCGCAGGCGGTTGGCGATCTCGGGCTGGAGGATGTTGTAGGTGCCGGCGGAGCCGCAGCAGATGTGGCCCTCGGGCACGTCCTTCACGGTGAAGCCCGCATTCTTCAGGAGGTTCTTCGGCTCGGTGCGGATGCCCTGGCCGTGCTGCATCGAGCAGGCCGAGTGGTAGGCGACCACGAGGTCGGTCTCGACGATCGGCGGCATCAGGCCGATCGTGGCCACGTATTCGGTGACGTCCTTGGCGATGGCGGACACCCGCTTGGCCTTCTCCGCATAGGCCGGGTCCTCGCGGAACATGAAGCCGTAATCCTTGATCGTCGTGCCGCAGCCCGAGGCGGTGACGAGGATCGCGTCGAGGCCGGCGCCGTCCATCTCGGCGATCCAGGCGTCAATGGTCCTTCGCGCCTGGGCATGCGACGAATCCGCCTTGCCCATGTGATGGGTGAGCGCGCCGCAGCAGCCCTCCCCCTCGGCCTGGACCACCTCGACGCCGTGCCGGGTGAGGAGACGGATCGCCGCCTCGTTGAAATCGGGACGCAGCACGCTCTGGGCACAACCGCGCAGCAGGGCCACGCGACCTCGACGCGACGGTGCGGTATACCCGTGCAACGCCGCGCTCGCTTCGAGCGCCCGCGTCTCGGCCGGGAAGGTGCCGGGTCGGTCGGTCGGGTTGCGGTTCGGCAGCTGGGCCGGAGCGAGGTCGAGCATGGCCGCGAGGCGATTTCCCACCCGCGGCAGGCGCGCCACCAGGGGCCGGAACGGAGCGCCGACCTTCGCGCCCAGGAGTGCCAGCCGGAAGCGGTTCGGGTAGGGCAGCACGAAGGCCAGCACGCTGCGGAGCAGACGGTCGCTCAACGGACGCCGGTAGGTTTCTTCGATATGCGTCCGGGCATGGTCGACGAGGTGCATGTAATGCACCCCCGAGGGGCAAGTCGTCATGCAGGACAGGCACGAGAGACAGCGGTCGACATGCTTGACCACCTCCGGCACGGCCGGCTTTCCACCTTCCAGCATGTCCTTGATCAGGTAGATCCGCCCACGGGGGGAGTCGAGTTCATCGCCGAGGAGCAGGTAGGTCGGGCAGGTCGCGGTGCAGAACCCACAATGGACACAGGTCCGCAGGATCTTCTCGGACGCCGCCATGGCCGGGTCCGCAAGCTGCGTCAGGCTGAAATTGGTCTGCACGGCGTGTCCTCGGGTCCACCCTCGTGCCGTCCATCGGGTCCGGCCCGTGTCGGCATCGTCGTTCTTGGCGTCCTCTGTCTAAAGCGTCTCGCGCCGGTTGCCGAGCCTTGGAATCGCTCCGAACAGCGCCCCCGCCGCGACCTCGTCCCGCACCGGCCCCCGGTTCAGATGCCGGCGTACATTCGCCCCGGATTGAACAGGCCCTGGGGATCATGCGCCGCCTTGATCCCGGCAGTGATCCGCCTCAAGGGCTCCGAGAGCGGCTCGAAGGGCGGAACTGCGGCGCGGACGGCATCGGGCGCACGCACCAGGGTGGCGTGCCCGCCCGCAGCCCGGACCGCAGCCCGGACCGCTTCCGCGCCGGCATCGCCGGCCGCATCGGTCGCGAGCCAGATCAGGCCGCCGCCCCAGTCGTAGAACCACCGGGCCTCGCGCTGTGTGCCGATCGCGGCTGTGACGACGGGAGCGCGGCTCGGCGCGGTGGAGATCCGCCAGATTGCGGCATCGCGCGGCTCGGCGAAGGCGGTCGCGTCGCGAATCCGCGCCCAGAGGGCGGTCCCGGCCTCGCCCTCGACGATCTCGGGCTGGCCGAAGCGCTTGAGCAGGCGACGCAATTCGCCGAGCCGGTAATCGATCGACTCCGAGAAGCCCTCGATCCGCATCAGCGTCCGCGCCGGCCCGACCTCGACGCCCGCGGGCAGATGCGCGGCCCCAGTGAGTTCGAAGGGCGAGCCAAGGGCCGCGCTCAGGGCTGCGATGGCGCGGGCATCATCGAGGTCCGGAAAAACGAGGGTCGCGACCCGCTCCTGCACGGGGAGCACCTTGAAGGTCACTTCCGTCAGGAGGCCGAGGGTGCCCCAGGAGCCGGCCATCAGCTTCACCAGGTCGAGGCCGGTCACGTTCTTCATCACCCGGCCGCCCGACTTGATCGCCTCGCCGCGCCCATTGACGAAGCGCACGCCGATCAGGCTGTCGCGGGCGGCGCCCGCATTGATCCGGCGTGGACCGGAATTGTTGGCGGCCGCCACGGCGCCGAAGGTCGGCTCGCCGGTACTCCCCATGAGGGGACGATGGTCCATCGGCTCGAAGGGCAGCATCTGGCCGCGGCCGGCGAGCAGCGCCTGAACCTCGGCCAGGGATGTGCCGGCACGGGCGGCGACGACCATCTCGGCCGGCTCGTAGAGGGTGACTCCGGTCAGCCCGGCGCTGGAAAGGGTGACCTCGTCCTGGGCCGGCCGACCGATCCCGCTCTTGGTCGCACCGCCGACGAGGCGCAGTCGCTCCGCGCTCGAAGCCGCCGCGCGGACGACCTCGGCCGCCGCACCCTCGTCGTGAGGCTCATATGCACGCATCGTTTCCTGCCCGATCCGGGGTGCTCTGCGGCGCCCTCGATCCTGTTCCTAGGCGATCACCTTAGAGGAGCTTCGCCGCGATGGCATCCGGCGCGGACCGCTATTCGGCGTGCGCCGCTTCCACAGGAGGTCGCGCGAAGCGGGCTTCCACGTGCCCGCGTAGGCCAGCGATGTCGAAGAGCCAGACCAGCGCGCCATAGATCACGATGCCGAGGGGCACACCGATCATCAGGACCTTGGTCGGCTCGATGTGGCGCAGGGGCAGAAGGCAGAGCCCCATTGCCGAACAGGCTATGCCGGCCGCCAGGATCTCCCACCATGGCAGGCGCAGGCGGTCGGGTCCGGTCAATGCGCGCCAAGCCAGGAGCAGGGTGGCGGCGGCGAGCCCGAGGGTCTGGGCGATCGCGACGCCTTCGGGTCCGAGCCGGGGCGGCAGGACCCACAAGCCGAGTGCGTTGAGGCCGAGGCCGACCAGGGCCGCGGCGATCACCGGCCGGGTCCGGCGTCGGATCTGGAAGATCGGGTTGAGCGCGAAGTTCATCATTGCCAGGCAAAAGAAGCCCGGCACCATCAGCCCCGCATAGGCGGCGAAGGGGCCGCGATAGGCTTCCGGCACCACCAGGGCCTCGAGGGCCGGGAGGACCGCCCAGAACCCCACTGCGCAGGGCAGCAGCAGCGCCACCACGACACCGATGTTGAGCCCGACCTGGCGTTCGGCGGCGGCCCGGCCCTCCTCCTCTTCGACCCGGACCGCGAGCTGGAACAGCAGCAGGTCGAGGGCGGTCCCAAGGGTGCCGATGCTCCGCGTCGTCACGTCGGCGGCAAGAGCGAAGTAACCGGCCTCCGCGAGCCCCGAATGGGCGGCGATGCTGCCGCGATTGAGGAACGGCATCAGCTGATAGATCGCGTTGGCCGCGATGAGCGGCAGGCCGTAGGCGACGAAGAGCCGCCAAGCTTCGCGCAGCTTCAGCCGCACCCGCGGGGTGACGGGATCGCGCAGCGGGCGGTGCAACAGCAGGATCGCGAGGGCCTGGCTGACGCCTGCCGCCGTCAGCACCCAGACCGGCTGGGGAAAGAACCAGGCGGCGCCCGCCATCAGCACGAAGGCGAGGCCATTCTTGACCGCCACGAGATTGAAGTAGAGCCCACCGTCGAAGCGGGCGCGGGCGAGCGCAGCATGGTAGTCGAACACCCCGATGCCGAGGGCGGCCACCGCTGCGCCTGCCGTGATCGCGAGGCGGCTCCCGGCACTAGGCTCGATCGTCAGCCCCAATCCAGCGCAGATTACGGCCGCGGCGAAGAGCGCCAACGCCAGGACTGCGTAGGCCCGATCGAGGCCCTGCCGGATCCAGGGCTCGTCGAGGCGAACACGGGCCGAGTAGAACCGCGTCGCCGAGAGGCGCAGCCACTCGAACAGGACGGTGTTGGCCACGATGGCGCCGGCCGTCGCGAGGGCGAACAGGCCGAAATCCGCAGGACCCAACAGCTTGGCGATGAGGAGGCCGAGAATGAAGTTCAGGCCGGCATTGAGGACGAAGGCAGCGATCACGGCCATGGCGCGGACGGGTCATCCTCGAATGCCGGCTGAAGGGGCATCGCCATGCAACGCTCTAGCGAGCGCGGGCAAACATTCCGTCAATCGGTCACAACCAGCCCCGGATGCGGAAGAAAACGATCGGAATGATGGCACTCACCAGGATGAGGCCGAGACCGTAGGGATAGCCGTAGGCCCATTCCAGCTCGGGCATGTGCTTGAAGTTCATGCCATACATCGAGGCGATCAGGGTCGGCGGGATGCCGACGACTGATGCCACGGTGAGCACGCGGAAGGTGTTGTTCTGCTCGATGCTGATCAAGCCGAGGGTCGCGTCGAGGAGGAATTGGACGTTCTCCGAGAGCCGGATCTCGAACTCGTCGAGGGAAGCGATGTCGCGCCGCACAGCCTCGAAGCGCGGGACCTGCTCCTCGCCGAGGATATGCGCGCACTCGTTGGCCACGAATGGCACGATCCGTTCGAGACCGAGGAGGCTCGAGCGGATCTTGCCGAGGGTCTTCCCGCGCCGCCCGATGCCACGCAAGATCCGTCGCAAGGCCAGATCGCGACGGCGCGGCGTCTGGCTCCGGAGCTTTGTGTCTCCGGCGGGCGCACCGCTGCGGACGTCGAAATCGAAGATCCGCGTCGAGAGTTCGTCGAGGTCGGCGCCCATATCCTCCAGGGAATCCGCGAGGCTGTCGACGAGCTCTTCCATCAGGAGGAGGAAGATCTCGGTGGAGGTGGTGCCAGGCCCCTCGCCGGTGTCGATGCGCTTCTTCACCTCCGCGAAGGCGCGCAACTCGTGGAACCGCACGGTGACGAGGCGGTCCCGGGTCAGCACAAATCCCAAGGGCTTCAGCTGCGTGTCGAGCTTGTCGAAGGTCACCATCGGCGTCGAGAGCGAAAAGCCGGTCTTCAGCCGCCGCAGCCGGCTCGAATTCTCGACCTCGCTCAGTGCCCTGCGCGATGGCACCCGGATGCCGGTACAGGCTTCCACCCGCTCGGCCTCCTCGGCACTCGGATCATCCAGATCGATCCAGACCACTTCCGACGGGTAAGCGGCCTGCGGCGCCTGCGCCTGAGGCTCCACCGCGCCCTGCGGACCATGAAGCTTGATCATCCGCGAAGGACTTTCCGTCGGCTTGTGGAATCGGGGATGATCCTGTCGCCGGATCGTCGTCCGAGCCTGCGACAGTCTTGACTCGAACGGCGCCCGCGCCTAACTCGGCGCCATCGTTGGCACTCACCCGAGGCGAGTGCTAACGGCCCGGGTTGAGCGCGCTGCCGCGCCGCATCAACGCCATCCACGAATTTGAAGCAAGAGGGCAGCTCATGAAGTTCCGTCCGCTGCACGACCGTGTCGTCGTCCGCCGCATCGAAGGCGAAGAGAAGACCAAGGGCGGCATCATCATCCCGGATACCGCCAAGGAGAAGCCGCAAGAGGGCGAGATCGTCGCCGTCGGACCCGGTGCCCGTGACGAGGCCGGCCGCGTGAACCCGCTCGACGTCAAGGCCGGCGATCGTGTCCTGTTCGGCAAGTGGTCCGGCACCGAGGTCAAGATCGACGGTCAGGACCTCCTGATCATGAAGGAATCCGACATCATGGGCGTCGTCGCCTAAGTCGGTTTCGGTTCTCCCCCCTTTCACGAGCCCTTCGAGGGCGCCATCCGGCGCCTCGGGGCCCATCACTGACAAGGATCTGACATGGCAGCGAAAGAAGTCCGCTTCGCCTCCGACGCTCGCGAGAAGATGCTCCGTGGCGTCGACATCCTCGCCGACGCGGTGAAGGTCACGCTCGGCCCCAAGGGCCGCAACGTCGTCATCGAGAAGTCCTTCGGCGCACCGCGCATCACCAAGGACGGCGTCACCGTCGCCAAGGAGATCGAGCTCGCCGACAAGTTCGAGAACATGGGCGCCCAGATGGTGCGCGAAGTGGCCTCGAAGACCAACGACATCGCGGGTGACGGCACCACCACTGCCACCGTGCTGGCCCAGGCCATCGTCCGCGAAGGCGCCAAGTACGTTGCCGCCGGCATGAACCCGATGGACCTCAAGCGCGGCATCGACCTCGCGACGAAGGCCGCCGTCGAGGACATCACGAGCCGCGCCAAGAAGGTCGCTTCGTCCGAGGAAGTCGCCCAGGTCGGCACCATCTCGGCCAATGGCGACACGGAAATCGGCGAGATGATCGCCCACGCCATGCAGAAGGTCGGCAACGAGGGTGTCATCACCGTCGAGGAAGCCAAGACCGCCGAGACCGAACTCGACGTCGTCGAGGGCATGCAGTTCGACCGCGGCTACCTCTCCCCGTATTTCATCACGAATGCGGAGAAGATGGTCGCCGAGCTCGAGGACCCCTACATCCTCATCCACGAGAAGAAGCTCTCGTCGCTCCAGGCAATGCTGCCGGTTCTCGAGGCCGTGGTGCAGACCGGCAAGCCGCTCGTCATCATCGCCGAGGATATCGAGGGTGAGGCGCTCGCCACGCTCGTCGTGAACAAGCTGCGCGGCGGCCTCAAGGTCGCGGCCGTCAAGGCTCCGGGCTTCGGCGATCGCCGCAAGGCCATGCTCGAGGACATCGCGATCCTGACCCAGGGTCAGATGATCGCCGAGGATCTCGGCATCAAGCTCGAGAACGTCACCCTCCCGATGCTCGGCCGCGCGAAGCGCATTCGCATCGAGAAGGAGACCACCACGATCATCGACGGTCTCGGCGAGAAGTCGGACATCGAGGCCCGCGTCGGCCAGATCAAGGCGCAGATCGAGGAGACCACCTCGGACTACGACCGTGAGAAGCTCCAGGAGCGCTTGGCCAAGCTCGCCGGCGGCGTCGCGGTCATCCGCGTCGGCGGCGCGACCGAGGTCGAGGTCAAGGAGAAGAAGGACCGCGTCGACGACGCGCTCAACGCCACCCGCGCTGCGGTGGAAGAGGGTATCGTCCCCGGCGGCGGCACCGCCCTGCTCCGTGCCCGCGAAGCCGTCCGCGCCCTCAAGAGCGACAACCCGGACGTCCAGGCCGGCATCAAGATCGTGCTGAAGGCCCTCGAAGCCCCGATCCGCCAGATCGCCGCCAATTCCGGCGTCGAAGGCTCGATCGTGGTCGGCAAGATCACCGACAACACTTCCTCGATCACCTTCGGCTTCAATGCCCAGACCGAAGAGTACGTCGACATGATCCAGGCCGGCATCGTCGACCCGGCCAAGGTCGTGCGCACAGCCCTCCAGGACGCCGCCTCCATCGCCGGCCTCCTTGTCACCACCGAAGCCATGATCGCCGATGCTCCGAAGAAGGACAGCGGCGCCCCGGCGATGCCGGGCGGCGGCGGCATGGGCGGCATGGACTTCTAAGAAGTCCGAACCGCACCGGATCGGAATGGGGGTCGCCGCGAGGCGGCCCCTTTTTTCGTCTGCGGCACCCCATCGGCAGCCCAACGGTTGGAATTGCGGGAGGCGTGTCAGGCGCCTTTCTTCCGGCCACGTGCCGCCTTCGTCGTGTTCGGGCGCGATGCGGCCTTCCCGGTCCGATCGTGATCCCTTCGGTCCCAGGATGCCGCGAAGGCAGGACTTCCGAGGGCACGCGTGATACTCGCGGCCCCGGCAGCGGAGCCGGACCGGCGCTGCGGAAGGGCCTTCGCTCTGACTGCAGGCTCGGCACCGCCGGCGAGATCGGCGAGGCGGCGTCGCAGCCAGTCGGCTTTGGCGAGCTTCGCCTCCGCGTGATGCCTGTCGAGGCGTCCGATCAACGCCCGCGCCTCGGCCTCTGTGAGGCCGTCGACGATGAGCGCGTAGGTTTCGGTACCCAGGCACTTGCGCACCCGCCGCAAGCCATCGAGCGTCAGGCTCTTGGACTTGAGCTGCTTCACCACCAAGCCGCGGACAGTCCCTGCAAGGTCAGCCCGAATGTCCGGGAAGACCTCCGGTGAACGCGCGATCGCCCCGAGGGCAACGAAACCATCCACGTCAAGCGCCATCGAAGCCCCCTTTCACTTCCGCGACCAGCGGGATGAGGATGTTGGAGACATGGATGCCGTATTTGCCCGAGAACGTCGGCGGATCCCGGCGTGGCATGAGCGCTCCGGCAAGCGCCGCCGCTTGGGGAATGCGCGTTGCGAAGAGGCGGAACCCTGCATCCTCGGCGTTCGCCTCCGCCTGGAGCCGCGCCAGCGTGTGCTGGTGCTGGCGGACCTGAGGCTGAAACCGCGTCACCAGGACGTGAGGCTGACGCGCAGGTACGACCGAGTCGTGCCGTCGATCCTCGTTGCCCCATACCGTCTGAATGAAAGCATCGAGCCCGTAGGTCGACAGGTAATCCGGGATCGATGTGACGATCACGAGATCGGCCCCTCGGATCGCGACCTCGGTCATCGGAGAGATACCAGGCGCACAATCGAAGAGAATGTAGTCGTAGCGCTTTGCGAGTGGTACGAACTCGTCCTCGAAGATCGTCCAAAGCTTTCCATCGATGGCACGCATCGAGAAGTTTCGTGCAGTGAGCTTGTAGATGATTTCGCGCTCGACCAGCCGGAGGTAGGGGCCGGCCGGGAGCAGCGCGAGAGCGAGAGGCTCGTTGCGGTGCATCGTGACGCTGATCTGATTCCGGATGCGGGGCGCCAGGAGTGGCTTCTCGCGGCTCACGAGCTTGAGGGCGAGATAAGCCTCCAGGGTTCGGCCCCTGGCAATCATCTCGGCCAGCACCGTTTCCCCGGCGAGGCAGACCGAGACGCTGGCCTGCGGATCGAGGTCGACGACCAGCACCGAAGCTCCGTCCGCGGCCAGAGCCTCGGCCAGCATGACCACCGTCGTCGTCTTGCCCACGCCGCCCTTCATGTTCGCGACGGCGATCAGCCGGCCGCTCCCCCGTGGCCGACGCATGGTTTCGCTCATGCCCGTTTCTCTCCCAAAATCGTCTCCCATCGCTGTCGGTCGGGACGGCGAGCCGCAAACCGAGGGATCGGGCGAACCGGACACGCGAATCACGCGGGCGGTTCAGGTCGATGCGTCGCATGTCAGTCTCCAGCGGGCATCTCCTGCCGGTCACGTCAACGCACGGTTGTCAGGGCAAGGAAGGTGTCGGTTGAGAGGGGCGAAGCGGGCTTGCGCTTACGCCGCATCGGCAGGCTCGCACTTGCGCCACCTGCGATCTTCGCCGCGCATGGAGGGGCGGCCGACGGCGCCTCGGCGCGGGCACAATGCTGGACCTGCCCCGCTGGAATCCGGGTCGACAGGGACGGGCATGGGCGGCGGGAAGCCAACCCGGACCGGGAGGATATCCGACGTGCAAGCGGTCGGTCGTGCGACCGAGATTCGATCGATACGGTGCGCTGCCATGAGGCGCCGAGCCCCAGTCCCTCGAGACCGGGTCTCGGCGGGGTTCCTGCGCGGACTTAACGGCCGAAGATGCCCTTGAGGAACTGCGCGGTGCGGTTGCGCTTCTTCTTGCGTTCAAGCTCGTGGGCGTCTCTCACCCACGCGACCTGCACCACCCGGCGCTCACCCTCGAACGGCTCGTGGCCGTGCCAGGAATTGTCGGCGCGCAGGAAGGCGAACATGGTGCCCATGGTGGGCGGCACCTCGACGGCGAAGGGCTCGTAGTTCTTGCCGTCGTAGAGTACCCGCAGTCGGCCGGCCGCCGGAGCGTCCCAGGCGTCGTTCATGTAGATCAGCATCGTCATCACCTTGGACGGGCCATCGGTGTGGATCGAGCCGTACTTCGGCTGGCTGCGCCTCATGATGGTGGTCAGGCGTGGGCATGAGACGAGATCGATGCCGAACTTCTCGCCCATAATACGGGAGAACTCGTCGCTCTCCAGTTCGTCGATCAGCGCCTTGAAGCGACCCTTGAGTGCGACCTCGTCGACCGTGAGATAGCCGGGCTTGGCGATCGCGGGGAAATCCTGGCGGATCTCGTCGACGGCCTCCGGCTTGAGCACGTCGTTGCCGAGGAAGAAGCTGTAGGGCTCGCGGGAGACCGGGGCGGCCCGCACGGCATCAAGGTTGAGGATCGACAATCCCGTCATGGCTTCGACGTTCGTCCGTTCGGGCGCACCGGGCCGGGTTCGGGCGGTCGCGCACTGGGTGGAGCGCCCAGGCGAGGGCGCAATCCCGGTGGATAAAGCGTCCGATTGCGGCAAGCGGACGGCAACCCCTTTCCGCGCCACGCGGAAACTGCCATGCTTGGCCGTGTCGAAACCAAAAAAGTGGCGCCGAGTATCGTGACGAGACGCCTCGCACTCGCCATCTGCGCCGCCCTGGCGACGCCGGCGAGTGCCCAGAGCCCCCTCTCGATGATTCAGCGCATGACCTGTGCCGACGCGATGGCTTTGGTGAAGAGCCGGGGGTCCGTCGCATTCAGTTCGAGTGGCCCCCTCGAACGCTTCGTGCGCGACCGCGGCCAGTGCGGTCTCACCGAAATCGCGGAACTGCGCTTCGTGCCGACACGCGACAATCCGGAATGCCCGATCGGCTATCGATGTCGTGAGCCGGAATTCGGCGATTGGGATTGGTAGGCAAGGTCGGCGGCGCGAGGATAGTCCGCCGCAGCAAAGCGCCACGATCTCGCCACGACCCGCCTGCAATGCCGGTGCGGTGGCGCTCCCCCGGGGCTCGGCGCCTGACAATTCCAGGAAACGAGGGGAGACGCGCGTGGCCGTATTGAGGACTGGCCTCGGCCTGCAAGCCGCCATCACGGCGCTCTTCGCCCTCGCGCTTCTTCTCCTGCCCGGCGTTTCCGCCCCCCTCTACGTCAGCCTCAGCGGGCTTGCCATGGCGGGCATCCTGCTCGGGTCGAGCCGTCTTTCGTCATACCTGAAGGTCTTCGTCTCGGTCTACGGCATCGGCTACCTGTTCCTGGCCGGGGCCAAGCAGCTCGCGGTCATGGGCTTCCTGCCTCCGACGCTGGCCGCCCTCCTGCCACCGAGCTTCGCCGCCACCGGCGCCGTGGTGTTCGCCGGCATCGTCCTGGCGATCTCGCACTTGGAGCCGATCCGGGCGATCACGCTGATCGCGGACCCCTACTTCGCGACGACGGATGCGCCGACCCGGGAGATCGGGCCGTTCCGCCTGTTCGGCAGCACCGAGGGAAAGGTCGGCCAGCGCCTCGTCGCTCTGTCGATCTTCATCACGTTTGCCCAGGTTGCCCTGCAACTCCGCCTGAACTTCTGGTTCCGCGACCTGTTCAACGCCCTGCAGGAATACAACGCCGACGCCTTCTGGTACCAACTCGTCTGGGTGTTCGCGCCGCTCGCCACAGTGTGGGTCGTGGTCGGCATGTTCGACACCTTCGTGGACGCCACCCTGCACATCCGGTGGCGCACCTGGCTGACGCGCAGCTTCTACGGCCGCTGGCTGGATGCCGGGACGCATTATCGGGTCCCCTTCACCGGGGAGAGCGCCGACAACCCGGATCAGCGTATCCAGAGCGACATCAATCTCTTCATTTCCCAGACCACGACGCTCTCCATCCGCCTCCTGTCGCAGGCCGCGACCCTGGTCTCGTTCATGGTGATCCTGTGGGGCCTGTCGCGCGATTTCGTGCTGCCCTTCACTGATACCGTGGTGCCGGGCTTCCTGGTCTGGCTGGTGGTCGGCTACGCCGTGGTCGGCACCTGGCTGACGCACGTCATCGGACGTCCCCTCATCGGACTCGACTTCCGCCAGGAGAAAGTGGAAGCCGACTTCCGCTTCTCGCTCGCCCGCACCCGCATCTACGGCGAACAGATCGCGCTCCTGCGCGGCGAACGTGCCGAGACGGTACGTCTCGGCAGCCTGTTCCACGCCATCGTCGACAATTACCTCGACATCATCGTGCGACGGATCAAGCTCGGCAGCTTCACCCTGTCCTACAGCCAGATCAGTGTGGTGTTTCCCTACATCCTCGCCGCGCCGTCCTACTTCCTCAAGAAAATCACCCTGGGCCAGTTTCAGCAGACCGGCGATGCCTTCGGCAGCGTGCAGTCGTCGCTGTCGTTCTTCATCAACTCCTACGTCACCATCGCGGCCTACCGCGCCAACACGAACCGGCTCTCGTCCTTCAAGCAGGCCATGACCAAGGCGGAGGCGATCGGCGGGACCGGCGAGGGCCTGTTCCAGGGCAACGACACCAAGGGCGACGTCACCGCCGCGAAGCTCAGCCTCGGCTTGCCCGACGGGCGCGAGATCGTGGCCGCGGACAACCTGACCATCACGAAGGGCGGCGCAACGCTGCTCACGGGGCCGTCCGGCTCAGGCAAGTCGACTCTGTTCCGCGCCATCGCGGGAATCTGGCCCTTCGCCAAGGGCCGGATCGACCTGCCCAAGGGGCAATCGGCCCTTGTCCTGCCGCAGCGGCCCTACATCCCGTTGGGTACCCTGCGCGGCGCCGTCGTCTATCCCAATACCACGGACATGTTTCCGGACGAGGCCATCCGCGACGCCCTGGTGGCCGCACAGTTGCCGACGCTCGTCGACCGCCTCGATGAGGTGGATGCGTGGGATCAGCGCCTCTCAGGCGGCGAGCAGCAGAGGCTGGCCGTGGCCCGGGCCGTCCTCGCCAAACCAGATTGGCTGTTCCTCGACGAGTCCACCGCCGCCCTGGACGAGCCGAGCGAGGCGGCGATCTACAGGATGCTGCGCGAGCGCCTACCGGGCACCACGATCGTATCGATCGGCCACCGCTCGACTCTGCATGACCTGCACGACCGGCGCCTCGATATGCAGCCGGCCAATGATGGCCGGTTCGTGCCTCGGGACGTGACTGCGTCCGTCGCCGCCGAGTAGCTCAGCGCAGGAACGTCACCGCGATCGGGGCCAGGATCGCGGTGAGGAAGGCGTTCAAACCGAGGGCAATGCCCGCGAAAGCGCCCGCCACTTCATTCACTTGGAAGGCGCGCGCCGTGCCCACACCGTGAGCGGCGAGACCGGCCGCGAAGCCACGGGCCCGCATGTCCCGGATGCGCAGGACGTTCATCAGGGGTGTCACGAGAATGCCGCCGGTCATGCCGGTGAGCATGACGACGACGGCGGCCAGTGTCGGATCGCCGCCGAGCGTCTGGGCGATGCCCATGGCGACGCCCGTCGTCACGGATTTCGGGGCCAGTGAGATGATGACGTCGCGCGGGATGCCGAGGGCCTCGCCCAGCAGAAGTGCCGAGGCGAGCGCCACCACCGAGCCGACCAGGAGGGCTGCCAGCATCGGCGCCAGGGATCGCAGCACGGTGGCGCGATACTCATAGAGCGGGATTGCCAGGGCCACGGTAGCCGGTCCCAGCAGGAAATGGACGAACTGGGCGCCCTCGAAGTAGGTGGCGTAGGGGGTCTTCGTGAGTTCGAGCACGGCGGCGGTGAGCGCGATGGCGATCAGGACCGGGTTCGCCAGGGGATGGCGCCGGGTCGCCTGAGCAATCCGGTCGGCGACCAGGTAGGCGAGGAGCGTCACGGTCAGCCAAAGCAGCGGCGTCCGCGAAAGGTAGACCCAGACGGCGAAGTCCCCGGTCATGAGCGGGCTTTCGGCTTGGCGAGCCAACGCGAGACCGCCACGAAGGTCAGCGCCGTGGCGGCCAGGGTGGTGATGGTCGAGACCAGCACCACCAGCGCCAGGGCGATGCCGTGCACGGCGAGAACATCGAGGCGCCCCACGATTCCCGCGCCGGCGGGCACGAACATCAGCGACAGATGGGCGAGCAGCCCCTTGCCGGTACTCTCCAGGCGGCCGTCCACCAGGGGCGGCGCGAGCGCGCGCTCAGCCAACCGAGGCGCCCGATCCCGCAGCACCAGGAACAGCAGCAGCAGCGCCATGCCGATCAGGGGGCCGGGTATCGGCAGATCGGTCGCCCGAGCCAGCGCCTCGCCGATGAGTTGCGCCAGCAGGATCAGGGTGAGACTGAGGATCATCAGGGCGGCGTGCTCAGCCGAGGGCGACCCGTCCCTCGGCAGCGCTGCGCCGGGCCTCGCCGATGGCAGCCTCGTCGAGGCCCAGGAGCCCCCCGAGGCGCTCGACCAGGGCCTCTTCGAACTCGTGGACGCTGCCATCGGCGCCGGCCACGGACCATGCCATGGCGAGGAGCCGCGCCCGCCGCTCCGGCCCAACCTCATGGCCGATCATCTCGACGAGCTGCGCCATGTCGCGTGTCTGCGCGTCGAACGTGGCGGCCCGCGCGATCAGTGCCTCCGCCTCGGTCCGGCTCTGCGTGAATCGACCTTCCACGAGGCGGCCGAGGCGCTCGGTCTCCTCTGGCGCCAGGACGCCGTCGGCCCGTGCCACATGCACAAGGAGGGCAATGGCCGCGAGACGCTCATCGCCCTCCTCGGCAACCGCGTCACGACTTCCGAGGCCGAAGGATTCGGCGGCATAAGCGCGAAGGCGGGCGAGCAGCGACATGACAATCCTCGAAACGCCTTGAATCCTTCGTGGGCGACCGCCGGGCCGTCAAGCAGACGGCCCCCCGGACATCACGATGCCCCGGCACCGTGTCCGCGCTGCATCGCTTTTCCCGCCGCACCGGGGCCGGTCCAAGCTTGCCATCCGACGCCGCGATCGATATGACCCTCCCCCGAACGGTCCCCTCGGACACGAGTCTCCGACCCGGAACCGCGCCGCAATAGCTCAGCTGGTAGAGCACCTCATTCGTAATGAGGGGGTCGGGGGTTCGAATCCCTCTTGCGGCACCACCGTTCCTCTCCTTCGTTTGCCCGAACATGCCTACGAGCGCGCAGCGCTTAGCCGGTCGTTTTCGCGGCTTCGGCAAGCCTGTCCGGCTGCCTTCAGGGAGGAAGCCTCGCACGGGGTGCAGCCGGAACATCATTTGGGACCAGGACTTGGTCTTACGTGCCGGCACTCCTGCCGGACCCCGAGGAGCGACCATGTCGAGCGATACCGAGACTCACCGCGACCTGATCAACGGACTCAAGACCGCGATGGGCAAGGGCGACGGGTCCTTCGAGCAGGCGGTGACGCGCGCTTTCGAGCACGTGTTCGACCACCTCGATCGCCTGAACTCCCATGTTTCGCTCGGCGGCCCCGAAGGACAGGATCGCCTGCTGCGGCCGGGTGAATCCGAAACCCTGCGATAGGGCTCCAGACCGCCCGGCCGGACGTCTCACGTCTCGGCATCCCCGCAACCGGACAGGCGGCGGGGATGTCTGCGATCAGTTGCTCTCCATGACGGTCGCCCGGACGGGAAGCCGCCAGTTCGGACGGACGAAGTGGCAGGTGTAGCCGTCGGGGCGTCGTTCCAGGTAATCCTGATGCTCGGGCTCGGCCTCCCAGAAGGGGCCTGCGGGAGTCAATTCGGTGACCACCTTTCCAGGCCAGAGGCCGGATGCATCGACGTCGGCGATCGTGTCTTGCGCGACCCGCCTCTGCGCGTCGTCGGTGTAGTATATCGCCGAGCGATAGCTCAGACCGCGATCGTTGCCCTGACGGTTGGGCGTGGTCGGATCATGGATCTGGAAGAAGAATTCCAATACGCGGCGAAAACTCGTCCGCTCGGGATCGAAAACGATCTCGATGGCCTCGGCGTGGGTACCGTGGTTACGGTAAGTGGCATTCGGAACGTCCCCGCCCGTATAGCCGACGCGGGTCGACACGACGCCTTCCTGGCGCCGGATCAGGTCCTGCATCCCCCAGAAACACCCTCCTGCGAGGACCGCGCGTTCATGGCTCATGGTTGACTCCGGCTCGAAGCGTGATGGCGATGAGCGATAGATAGGAAGCCGATCGGCGATTTGCCGCCACGCGGCGATGTCGCGGCCCTTCTGACCCGGCACGCCCCGCCCCGCTTTCGCCGCCTGGCCGCTCCGCTGTGCCTGAGCGCACATCCACTCGGTCGATGCGGGTGCATCACGAACACGGCCGCCATCGCCCCCTCGGCGGCCAGAACCAGCGGCGCAGCGGCTTATCGGCCCTGCGCCGTTTGCTTTCATTTCGGGAGTTCGCCAGTGAGACCAGGCCCGCTCGTCCGCTGGTTCGGTCTCGGCGCGGCTCTCCTGATCGGTTCGGCGGTGCAGGCGCGCGAACGCACCCCGCCCGCAGTGAGAGCCTAGCTCTCCGACGTCATCGCGAAGATCGATGCCGCCGATCGTGGGCGGACCGCCCCGGCACGGAAGCGCAGGACCGGAACGGTGGTGGTCCGGGTTCAGATCGCCGCCGACGGCTTCGTGAACCGGGTGGATGTCGAGGAGAGTTCGGGCGTGGCCGATCTCGATCAACGGGCGCAGCGTCTGGTCAGGACGGCCGGCCCCTTCGGCCCCCCGCCGACGCCGCTGCTGACCCCGGCCGGCACGACGGATCTCAGCTTCCCGATCCGCCTCGACCGCTGACGCTGCGGGCGTGGGTATACCAAGGAGGTCGTGTCGAGGTCGCGCCGCTGGAACGGCCGCGGCACCGGGCGACGTAGCGACCGAAAAAGAGTGCGAAGACCTTCGCCGGAACGATGTCGACGCGGTTCGAGATCGCCGGGGGCCGGCGGGTCGAATCGGCCATGAATCCGAACCGACCGGATTTCGAGCTTGACCGGGATCGCCGGCACGATCGGGGTGAGCGGCGGGCCGGCACGGCCAGGCTGAAGCCTCGTGCCGAAGCGCCCTGCGATCGAACCTCGGCCGCGCCGGGTCGTTGAGGGTACAGGGTCGCGGAGCGGAAAGGCCACATGCCAGAGACAGCGGAAATCAGGGCGCACATGGAAGTCCGGTCGTCGGACGGGCTCCATGTGGGAACGGTCGACCACATGGAGGGCGATACCCTCATCAAGTTGACCCGGTCGGACCCCGCTGCCCAGGGCCGCCACCACCTGCTGCCGCTGGCCTGGGTCGAGCGGGTGGACGAACACGTCCACCTCAACGCCACGGCCGCCGATGTCCGCGGCTACTGGGAGGATGCCGGCTGAGCGGCGTCCGCCCCCGGGCGACCTTTCGTCCGCTCGCCCGCCCCGCGGTCGGCCCTAGATCAGGTAAGCGTCGGGGTCGCGAAGATGCGCGGCAGCGAAGATTCGCGTGAGTCGAAAACTCGCGTGAGCCGAAACTGCATGATCGAAGACTTGCGACGGCACGGCCGCCAGAATCAGGAAACGCTCGGACACCATGGAACGGCCTCGCGTCATCGTCGGGATCCACGGCTTGGCCAACAAGCCGCCGGTCGATGAGAAGACGCGCTGGTGGCGGCAGGCCATCGCCGAGGGCCTGGCGCGGAACGAAGGGCTCGCGGATGCCGCCTTCGACCTCGCCTTCGTGTACTGGGCCGACCTGCGCTACGAGGCGCCGCTCGCCAGCGAGGCCATCGCCGAGCCGTACCGGCCGCAGGCGGCAGCGGGTCCCCTCCCCGCCGAGGCCGACGCCCCGAGCCTGACCGGCCAGGACGTCCTCGCCACCCTCTATGCCGGGATCGACCGCATCGAGGAAGCCACCGGGATCACGCTGGTCGACGACGTCATCCTGGAACACCGTTTCGACGACCTCTGGCACTATCACGGCGAGCGCGCCTTCGCGGCCGAGGTCCGGACCCGCCTGAGCGAGCGGCTGGCGCAGTTCCACGACCACCGCATCCTGCTGGTCGCCCATTCCATGGGCTCGGTGATCGCCTACGACGTGCTGCGGCTCCTGGAGCGCGACCGGCCGGACCTGCGGATCGACCACCTCGTCACCGTCGGCGCCCCGCTCGGCCTCGCCAAGGTGAAGATGAAGATCGCGGCCGAATTCGGCGAGACCCGGGTTCCGAACAACCTCGGCCAATGGACCAATCTCGCCGACGGCAACGACATCGTCACGCTCGCCGGCACCCTGGCGGAAGATTTCCGGCCGAACGATTCCGGCGTCGCGGTCGAGGATCACCGGGTGGTGAACGACTACCGCCGGCCCACCGGCGAGGCGAACCACCACAAGTCCTACGGCTACCTGCGCACGCCGGAGTTCTCGGCCATCGCGCGCGGATTTCTGGAGGCCGGCACGGCGGCACGCGCGACGGAAGCGGCCGTGACCGGGCATTCACAGCCTCGGTCGCTGGCGCATTCGGATTGGAGCAACGCCGAATGAGCGCGGCGCGGGCACTCGTCTCACGACGCGGGGGAGCGCGGGCTGCGAGGGTCGACGGCGCGTCGGGTTCGGCGCAACCGACCCGACCAAATCTCAGGCTCCGCTTCCCGGCCCGGGGTTGAACCCGGTCCTGCGGAGCGATTATTGGGCGCGCCGATTCGGCCCTGCCTTCACCGGCCCGGCGGGCAGACGGGCGCCGCGCGTCTCATGGAAACCATGCCCGACCGATCGGAATTGCCCCGGAATTCCGTGTCCTCCGCCCACGAAAAAGGGGGCGCCTCGCGGCGTCCCCCGAATCCGTCGACGTCGGGCCGAAGCTCAGCGCTGGCCGGCGTGGTCGCCGTCGCGCAGGGTGCCGGTCGGCTCCTGCACGTGGGCCTCGAGGAACCAGAGCTGCTTGTCGACGCCGCGCGACACCTCGGTGAGCAGGTCGGCCGTGCCGGCATCGCCCGCCTCGTCGGTGTCGTCGATGTTCTGGCGCACGGCATTGGCGAAAACGCCGTAGCGGTCGATCAGCGCGGCCAGGTGGTCGGCGATCGCGTAGGCGTCCAGGGGATAGGGCTTCAGCTGCGAGGCCGAGGCGACGGCCTGGGCGGTGCCGCGCGCGGTGCCGCCGAGCTGGGTGATGCGCTCGGCGACCTTGTCGTTGTAGTCGTCGAGTTCGGTCCGGAAGCCGTCGAGCATCTCGTGGATCCCGATGAATTGCGGGCCCTTGAGGTTCCAGTGGGCCTGCTTCACGTCGAGGGCGAGGTCGATTCCGTCCGACAGGCGCGCGTTCAGCACGTCGATCGAAACCTTCTTCGCATTGGACTTGGTGCCGTTCTGGGTCTCGTGGAGACGCTGATTACCGGCTTGGGTCTTATCGGCCATTCGGATCGTCCTTCTAGTCTTACAGCAAGCCTCGTAGGAGGCGCGTCGCGCAACCCGCTCCAGGGGCGGTGGCGGCGCCGAGCCTCAGATTTCGGCTGAGCTTGATCCCGGGCAAGCGGCGGCTGGCGCCGCTCGCACGGTCAATCTGCCAAACAACGACAGGCCCCGGTCCATGTTCCTGCCGATCTGGCAGCGCGGGGCCGTTCCGGGTGAATCACGGACCAGACATGCGACTCCCGCATGGACCCAACTCCCCCTGACCGCTCGTCCGGCGGCGCGAACGACGCGGGGTGCAGGCTATCGTCAACCATAGATTGATGTCGCCGCCTCCGGCGCGAACGACGGAGCCAGGACCGCGTTGGCCGGTGGTGCGACGGTGAAATCGAGGGGCGCGCGTTCATCTGACTTGACGTATGTCCGTTCTCGCCGCCGACCTCGATTCGTCCGCCGCTCCGAGTCTCTCCGCCGCTCCTGGTCTTTCGGGCGACCGACACCAAGCCCCGGATGTCCAACGTGGTAAGATAAAGGTGAACGGCGATGCGGCGCGATCCTTGGAAGACGGTGACAATTCTTAAGACGAGCAGGCCTAGTCTTGCGAAGGTTCGGCGGCGGCCTCACGCTCGTCATTCACTTCGCCGGCAGCCGCGCTGCCACCGTACCGGGTATGGCATGTCGCGATGATGCGTTCAGAGGTCGCTCGAAACCGTCCGGGTGGCGGTGCTTCCGCGCCGGCCGCGCCCGAGGCCGCGCGCCACGACGCGCCCCTGCGCATCCTCGTGGTGCACAACCGCTACCAGGTGCGCGGCGGCGAGGATTCGGTGGTGGCCCAGGAGGTGGCGAGCCTGCGCCGCGCCGGGCAGGCCGTCGAGACGCTCTTCTTCGACAATGCCAGCATCCGCACCGGATGGGACCGCCTGCGCACGGCCTACGAGGCGGCGCACGCGCCGCGCGGGATCGCCGCCGTGGTCGAGGCGGTGCGCGCGTTCCGGCCCGACGTGGTGCATGCGCACAACGTGTTTCCGCAGGTGTCGCCGGGCATGCATGCGGCCGTGCGGGCCGAAGGGGCCGCCACCGTCCAGACCCTCCACAATTTCCGTGTGACCTGCGCCAACGGCATCCTCATGCGCGAATCCCGACCTTGTGAGGATTGCGTGGGCGGCTCCCCCTATCAGGCGGTGCGGCACGCCTGCTATCGGGGCTCCCGTTTGGGATCGCTGGCGGTGGCGCGGATGATCGACGTGCACCGGCGGGCGGGCACCTGGCAGCGGGACGTGGACCGCTTCATCGCGCTCACCCCCTTCGCCCGCGCGCGCTTCCTCGCCGCCGGCCTCCCGGAGAGCCGCATCCGGATCAAGCCGAACGGCCTCGCCGATCCGGGCCTCGACACCGCCGGTCCGCGGGCCGGCATCCTGTTCGTCGGGCGGCTCGTGCCCGAGAAGGGCGTCGGCACCCTGATCGAGGCCGCGGGGCTCGGCCGCGCGTCCGTGACGGTCATCGGCGAGGGTCCCGAGGAGGCGGTCCTGCGCCGCGCGCCCGGCCTGACCGTCCTCGGCCCCCAGGACCGGGGCGCCGTTCAGGCGGCGATGGCGCGGGCAGCCGCTCTGGTGGTGCCCTCGCACTGGTACGAAGGCCTTCCCATGGTCATCGCCGAGGCGTTCAGCCTCGGCACGCCGGTGGTCGCCTCGCGCATCGGCGCCCTGGCCGACCTCGTCGCCGACGGCGAGACCGGCCTCCTCGTGCCGCCGCGCGATCCCGCAGGCCTCGCCCGCGCCCTCGACCGGATCGTCGACGACCCCGACGCCGCGCGGGCGATGGGCCGCCGGGCGCGCCTCGCCTACGAGCGCGACTGGACGGAAGCCGCCGTCACCGCGCGCGCGCTGTCGATCTACCGCGAAGCCGTCTCGGCCCGCTCCTCAGACACTGCCCGGGCCGCCGCATGACGCGCCCCCTTCCGACGGACACCGACATGACTGCGCGCGCCTGGGGCCACGATCCGGATGTCCCGCACTTCCTCCTCGGCGGCATCCCGGTCTCGATCACCGACATGGGCGGCCTCGTCGCGGCGCTCCGGCGCCGCCTGAGCCGGCGCACGCCCGCCCCGGGCACCTTCGTGGTCTTCCGCGACGCGCACGGCATCGTCCGGGCCCAGGACGAGCCGGATGTGCGCGCGGCCCACGACGCCGCCCTCCTGGTCTGCGCCGACGGGCGGCCGCTCGCCTGGGTCGGGCGCCTGCGCGGTCACAAGGCCATCGCCCAGGTGCCGGGCATCGAATCGGTCGAGGCCGTGTGCCGGGCCGGGGTCGAGGCGGGCTGGCGCCACTTCTTCCTGGGCGGCGGACCCGGCGTGGCCGAGAAGCTCGCAGCCGAGATGTCCCGGCGCGCGCCCGGCCTCGCGGTGGCCGGCGCCGAGACCCTGCCCTACCGGCCCCTGACCGAAGCGGAGGCCGAGGACCTCTACGGGCGCCTGCGCGCCAACGGCACCCAGATCGTGTGGATCGGGCTCAGCACGCCCAAGCAGGAACTCTTCATGCAGGCGCACACCCCGTACCTGCCGGGGATCGTCGCCATGGGCGTCGGGGCGGCGTTCGACGTGAACATCGGCACGATCCCGCGGGCGCCGCGGGTGATGACCTGGTGCGGCCTCGAATGGCTCTTCCGCCTGATCCAGGAGCCCCGGCGCCTGCGCGCCCGCTACGCCCACGTGGTGCCGCGCTTCCTCGCCATCGTGGCCTTCGACCGCGCCCGCCGGACCAAGCGCGCCGCGCCGCCGGACGGCGTCCCGCTGTTCTGAGCCGGCCCCGGCGCCGGATTCAGGCGATGGCGGGGCCGAGCGCCGCGCGGTAGGCCCGCGTCGCGGCGTCGAGGGAGAACCGCGCCAGGGCCGGCACGGCCCGGCCGCGGAAGGCGGCCCGCCGGTCGGGATCGTCGAGGAGCGCCAGGGCCGCGTCGGCCCAGCCCTCCACGTCCATCGGACGGACCTCGCCGCAAGCGGAGGCCGCGACGAGTTCCCGCGCCGCGCCCGAATGGGGCGAGGCGAGCACCGCCGTCCCGCTCTGCAGGGCCTCCTGCAGGACGATGCCCCAGACGTCGCCCCGGCTCGGGAACAGGAACAGCCGCGCCGAGGCGTAGACCGCGCCGAGATCCGCCTGCTGCACGAAGCCGTCGAACCGGGTCGCGACCCCGGCCGCCGCCAGGCGCGCCTCCATCTCGGCGCGCAGGGGACCGTCGCCGGCGACCCGGACCCGGAGAGCCCGGCCGCGGGCCGCACAGGCGAGGACGACGTCGGTGAAGAAGCGCGCGCCCTTCACCGCCTCGTTGAGGATGCCGCAGAACAGGAGGTCGTAGGGGCGGTCCGCATCGGGCGTGCCCGCCGCCGGGCCGGCATCCCAGGCCGGGAAGAGCGGGGCCAGCGCGAGGCGGTCGGCGGGCAGGCCGTAGCCTTCGAGGAGGGCGAGGCTGCCCGCGCTCGGCCCGAGGCCGAAGCGCGCGCCCGGCACCAGCATCCGCCGCATCGCCCGGTGGGGCCGCGAGCGCCGCCCGGGATCGGTCTCGGGCACGCCGTCGGTGCGCAGGCCGTAGGGCACGCCCAGGGCGCGCGCGGCCGCGGCGGCCATCAGCATGGTGGGGGCGAAGTCGTTGACCACGAGGACGCTCGGGCGCAGGGCGGCGAGGCGGGGCACGATGGCCGGGTTGACGTAGAGGTTGCTCACCGCGCTGCGGTACCAGCGCAGCCCGGGCACCACGGCGAAGCGGTAGGCCTCCGGCTCGGGCATCTCCCATTGCCGGGCCGCCTCGCGGGCGCTGCAGGCCAGCACGTGCAGGGGCCGGTCGAGGGCCGCGCCCAGGCGCTCGTAGAGGCGGTGCATGTACGGCGCGCGCGCGCCGATCACGATCACCACGGGGCCGTCGCGGCGCCCGGATGCGGTTCGGCTCATCGGGCGGCGCGCGCCCGCCCGCCCAACAGGGCATCGATCTGGTAGAGGCCCCATTCCGGCTCGAGGACGTGGCGCGGCATCAGCATGAGGTCGTCCGGGCCGCGGGCCACGCCCCGGCGGGTGGTGTGGAAGCTGCGGTAGCCGGCCTCCCGGGCCAGCGCCGTGTCCCGCGCCGGGTCGAAGTCGGTGCCGGCCACGCCCCAGGGGCAGGCGAAGTCCCGGACGGCGCGGCCGGTCAGCGCCTGCAGGTCCCGGCGCGAGCGGGTCAGTTCGGCGCCGATCTGCGCCGCGTCGAGGCGCGCGAGGTTGCGGTGGGTGGCGGAATGGGAGCCGACGTCGAGGCCGGCGGCGAGCCAGTCGTCCACCGCGGCGCGGTCCATGTAGCCGGCCCGGTCCGCGTCCGGGGGCGTGTCGATCCAGTCGCTGACGAGGAACAGGATCGCGGGAACGCCCAGGCTGCGCAGCACCGGGAGCGCCACCGCGTGGGTGTCGGCGTAGCCGTCGTCGAAGCTGACGAGGAAGGAGCGGCTATCGGCGGCCTCCCCGCGCGCGACGAGCTCGGCCGCCCGGTCCGCCGTGACGAAGGTGCCGTGCCGGCCGAGGAAGCGCAGCTGACGGGCGAAGCACTCCTGTCGGCCCGGGGCGACATGGTGATAGCAGAGGGTGTAGAGCCCGGGCGGCGCCGCCGCCATCGACCGCGACAAGGCCCGCACCCGCAGGGCCGCCTCGCGCAGGACGGGCGTGTCGCGGAGGAAATGTTCGAACGTCCTGGGCATGACGCGACCTTAACAGATCCGCGGCTGATCAGCAGCGACGGGACGGACATCCCCGGAACCATCCGCCAACAGCGTTAAATTAAGGATCTTTGCAGTCTTGCCCGAAGACGAGCGCCGCGCGAGCGGGGATGAGACGAATTCCACCGTAAGAAGGCGCCTCGATCGACCGATCGACAAGACGGACATACGGGTTCGGCGGACCTGCGAGGCATGACACTCCGATGAGCGCGGCACTGACCATCCGTCCCTGCCCGGATCCGGCCGTCTGGGACGAAGCGATCTGGTCGCTGCCCCGCGGCAACGTCTTCGCGTCGTGGATGTGGGGCGCCTACAAGGCCAGGATCGGCTGGGACGTGACACGCCTCGTCGTGCGCGATGCGAGCGAGACGCCGGTGGCGCTGATCCAGTATCAGGTGAAGCGGCGCGGCTTCGTGCGCTTCCTCCTGCTCCAGGGCTGCCCGCTCCTCACCGAGAAGGGCGAGAAGCACGCCGACGCGGTGGTCGCCCTGTTCCTCGCGCACCTGACGCTGGGCCGCCTCGACCTCGTGGCGGTGAGCTTCGAGCATTTCCAGTCCGACGCGATGCTCCTCGCCCTGCTGGGTCACGGCTTCGTGCCGGCGCAGTCGGCCAAGTACTTCACCCTGGAACTCGACCTGACGGGGGGCACCGAGCCGCTGCTCCAGGCGATGGACCAGCGCTGGCGCAAGGCCCTGCGCAAGGCCGAGCGCAATCCCGACCTCACCACGCGATTCCTCACCGATGTCGACGAGCGCCTCGCGGCCTTCGACGTCTTCTGGGAGATGTACGGCGCGCTCCAGGCCCAGAAGGGCTTCCGCGACAGCCTCAACGGGCCGCTCTTCCGCGACCTCGTCGCGCGCGATCCCCACCACCGCATCCTCGAGGTGCGCGAGAAGGGCGAGCGGGTGCTGATCCGCATCGCCCACGTCTCGGGCCAGCGCTTCACCGATTTCTACACCGCCTCGAACGACCGGGCGCGGGCCTGCGCCGCCCCGACCCTGGCGGTCTGGCGGTTCGTCGAGCAGGCCCATGCCGAGGGGCGCCGGACCTTCGATTTCGGAGGCATCGACCCGGCCAACAACCGGGGCGTCTTCGAGTTCAAGCACGGCCTGAGCAAGACGCCGGCCCTGAGCGGCCCGCGCTGGATCTATGGCCGCACCCCGCGCCTGCGGGATGCGGCGGCGGCCTTCCTGTCCTATCGCTGAGCGACGCGTCCCCCGGAGGTCGATGGTCCCGCAAGCTCCCGTGATCCAGCCCGGCGGCGACGAGGCCGGGCTCGTCGCCCGCGCGCGGCGCTTCGCCCGGCGTCCGGCCCTCGCCTCCCTGCTCGACCAGGCCGTCGTCAGCGGCTTCGGCTTCGTCAGCGGGATCGCCACCGCGCGCCTGGTCGGCATCGAGGAATTCGGCCTCTTCGTCCTGATCCTGATCGTGACGGCCTTCGCGCAGGGGCTGCACAACGCCCTGGTGACGGCGCCGATGATGACGCTGGCGGCGCGGGGGCGCCGGTCGGCCCCGACCTACGACGCCACCGTCCTGGCCGCCGCCCTCCTCGCCTCGGTCGTGGCTGCGGCCGGCGTCGCCCTGGCCCTCGTCGTCATCTTCGCCCTGCGCCACCACGCCGTGGAGACCGGCGTCGTCGTCGCCGGCGCCGCCCTGACGGTGGCGCAGAACCTCCAGCTCACCGTGCGCCGCACCCTGTTCGCCCGCGGGCGCGGCCTCGTCGCCGTGGCGATGGACACCGCCCGGGCCGCGGCCTTCCCCCTGGCCCTCGCGGTCGCCTGGTGGTCCGGCCGCGTCCTCGACGCGGCCCTGGCCACCGCCCTGCTGGCGGGCACCGCCCTCGTCACCGCCGCCCCCCTCGCCTACGGCATCTGGCGCGCGCCGCGGCGCCCGCTGCGCCTCGTGCCGGTGGCGCGGCGGCACTGGGGCATCGCCCGCTGGATGTTCCCCCTGGTCTTCGTCACCTTCGGGCAGGAGCAGATGGCGTGGATCGTCGCCGGGATCGCGCTCGGCGACGAGGCGATCGGCGGCCTGCGGGCGGCGCAGTACCTCGTCGGCTTCGTGATCATCCTGCTGACCGCGACCGAGAACATCCTCCCCACGGCCGCGGCGCAGGCCTTCGAGACCGGCGGCGACCGGGGCCTGCGCGCCTATCTGGAGAATGCGACGCTGACCCTCGGTCCCGTGGTCGCCCTGCTCCTCCTCGCCATCGCGCTCCCGGCCGGGACCTGGCTCGCCCTCGTGTTCGGGCCGGCCTTCGCGGACTACGCCGCCAGCGTGCGCATCCTGGCGCTCGCGGTCGCCTGCATCTTCCTGCGCGATATGGTGACCCAGTATTTCCGGGCGATCCAGGACACCGGCCCCGTCTTCCGGGCCTTCGTGGTCAGCCTCGCGGTCTCCCTGGCGATCATGGTCCCGCTGATCGCCTGGTACGGGATCACCGGAGCCGCCCTCGTCATCACGATCGGGCACGCGGTCTCGGCCGCGCACCTGATCCTGACCATGCGCCGGCGCTCGGCCCGGGGCGGCTGAACCGCCGGATCCGGGCGCCGCGCGCCCTCGGCCGTCGGGGTCAGGCCGCGAGGGCCTTCACCCAGGAGAACAGCGCCGGCTGCGTCTCGCGCTCCATGCCGGACAGGGCCGCGCTCAGTCCCGTCTCCCGCGGCAGGACGCCGAAGCGCCGGTTGAACGCGCGCGAGAACGCGCTCTCGCTGGAGAAGCCGGTGGCGTAGCATTACAGTTGCGTTTCCGACGAGGTTCTGAATCTCTGCCTCACCATGATTCGCGCATCATGGACGACCGGGACCTCTGTCGAGGCGACGCTGGAGTTGTGGGCCTCGTCGCTGCGAGACGTGAAGGGGCGCATGCGGCCCCTGTTCACCCAGGAGCGGGTCGCCGCCTCGGCGGGCGCGTTCCTGGACGGACTGCTCGGCACGGAGCGGCGCAAGACCGGTTGGATGCGGGCGGAAGCCGCGGGCGATCCTGGGCCTTGGCGTCAACAGGCCGTGCTCGGTCGCGGACGCTGGGATGCCGACACCCTGCGCGACGTGGTGCGGGATTATGCCCTGGAGACGCTGGCCGACCCAGATGCGGTTCTGGTCCTCGACGAGACCGGCTTCCTCAAGCAGGGCAAAGCCTCGTGCGGCGTGCATCGTCAGTACACCGGCTCGGCCGGCAAGATTACGAACTGTCAGATCGGCGTGTTTGCGGCCTACGCCTCACGGCACGGTCATGCCTTCATCGATCGGGCCTTGTACCTGCCCAAGACCTGGACTTCGGATCCGGCCCGGCTGGCCGCCGCCCACGTGCCGGAGGGGACGGCCTTCGCGACCAAGCCGGGGCTGGCTCTGGCGATGATCGAGCGGGCGATGGCCGCCGACGTGCCGTTTTCCTGGGTGGCGGCCGATACCGTGTACGGGGTCGGCGACATCGGACAAGCGCTACGCCGGGCGGGCAAGGGCTACGTGCTCGGGGTCAAGAGTGATCACAGGCTCAATTCCTGGATCGACAAGCCACCGGTGGCGGGCACCGCCGAGGCGATCGCGAACGGCCTTGCTCCGACGGCCTGGACGCGTCTGTCGGCGGGCGACGGGACGAAGGGCGCGCGGCTGTACGACTGGGCCTACTGCGAACTGGCCGACCTCGATGGTGCCGACGACCAGACCGGCCTGTGGACGCGGGGGCTCCTGATCCGGCGCAGCCTGGCTGACGACGAGCGGTTCTACTTCACGACCTGGTGCCCGGCCGGCACGCCGATCCAGACCCTGGTCGACGTCGAGGGACGGCGTTGGAGCATCGAGGATGCGTTCGAGACGGCCAAGACCGAACTCGGGCTCGCTCACAACGAGACCCGCTCCTGGCACGGCTGGCACCGACACGTCAGCCTGGTGATGATGGCCTTTGCCCTGCTGGCGGTGATCCGCCGTCACGCCAACGCACCGCCCCCAAAAAGACCGGCTCGGACGAGACCGCGCGCCCATTGATCCGCTGGTCAGTGCAGGAGATCCGCCGCATCGCGGTCCGTCTCGCGCAGCGGCGCATCCAGCCCGCTCACGTCATCGCATGGTCGCTCTGGCGACGGGCGCATCAGGCCGCCGCCCGCCAAGCCCATCTCAAACGCCGTACCGCACACCCCAAACGGCGACGACAAGGCCCGAAGCCCAGGACAGCCACCCAACAGACATCACACACCAAAACGCAACTGTAATGCTAG
>NZ_JBKEZQ010000024.1:0-60605 GCF_053345175.1 Methylobacterium sp. M6A4_1b | reverse complement strand
CGGACGGCGGCGGCGGATCTTTCCCTTGATCGTTGCCGCCCTGATCCTTGGGCTTGAAGCTCTTGATCGACGCCCAGGCCTCGATCAGCGTGCCATCGACGCTGAAGTGGTCGCTGGACAGAAGCCGCCTGACCCGGGGCCGGGCCAGCACGGCGGCCAGGAACTGGGCCGCGATCTCACCGGCCAGGAGCCGGTCCCGGTTCCGGGTGAAGCTCGAATGATCCCAGGCCTGATCGTCGATGCCCAGCCCTACGAACCAGCGGAACAACAGGTCGAACTCCAGCCGCTCCATCAGCTGCCGCTCCGAGCGGATCGAGTAGAACGCCTGCAGGAGCATAGCCCGCAGCAGCATCTCGGGCGGGATCGACGGACGACCCATCCGAGTCGCATAGAGTGCCGAGAACGACCCGCTCAGGGCCACCAGCGCCTCGTCCGTCAGTTGCCGGATGGCCCGCAGAGGATGATCGGACCGGACCCGAGCTTCCAGGTCCACATACGAGAACAACGCCCCCGAACGCCGATCCGAGCCCCGCATCTGCCTTCCCCGTTTACTGCCAGGGAGCAGTGAATCATGCCAACCCCTGGCACGCCACGGACTTCTTCAACACCCTGCTAGTGGATCGGTGCGTCGTGCTTGTGGAAGGCCTTGAGGCGCCGATAGACCGGCGTGTCGTAGTTCTCGGGCGTCGGGTCCTCGCCGGTGAGCCAGCGGAACAGGTCGCGGTCGGGCACCTCGATCAGGGCCTCGAAGGTGGTGAGCTCCTCCTCCGAGAGCGTGCCGATCTCGGCATCGGCGAAGCGGCCCATGATCAGGTCCATCTCGCGGATGCCGCGGTGCCAGGCGCGGAAGAGGGTGCGGCGGCGGCGCGGATCGAGGTCGGCGCTGGTGCGGGTGGTGCCGGACATGCGGTCAGCCTGTGATGCTGTGATCCCGGGATGCCGTGATCCCCGGATCGCAGGATCCCGTGGAATCAGGGCGGCCCAGGCCCGGCCCCGGTGCGTCATCCGTCGCGGGACCAAGCCTTCCGGCCGGTATATAGAGACAGCGGGCCGCGCCGCCATCCCGCCCGTGCGCGGGGCGGGGTCCCGTCCTCCGGCTTTCCGTCCTCCGGGTCCCCTACCGCCCGTTTCCGCCTTCCGCCCGTTTCCCGCCCCGAGCCGCATGACCGAGCCTGCGTCCCGCCAGCCCCTGCTCCGCCCGAGCATCCTCGATGCCCTGTTCGCGCCCGCGCGCGGCCTGCCCGGCATCGGACCGAAGATGGCGCCGATGATCGAGCGGCTGCTGGGCACGCCCGAGCAGCCGGCCCGGATCGTCGACCTGCTGTTCCACCTGCCCCAGGGCGGCGTCGCCCGCCGGATGATGGGCTCCATCGCCGAGGCGCCCCCCGGCGAGCCGGTGACGCTCGGCGTCACCGTGACGGGCTACCGGGCGCCCCAGCCCGGGGCGGGGCGCCGCCCCTTCCGGGTGCTGGTGGAGGACCCCACCGGCGACATCACCCTGGTGTTCTTCGGCATGCCCCAGGCCCGCGTCGAGAAGATGCTGCCCCTGGGCGCCCACCGCTACATCACCGGGCGGATCGACCTCTGGGACGGGCACCGCCAGATGGTCCATCCGGCCCGCATCGTCGACGAGGCGGGGCTCGCCGCCCAGCCCAGCGTCGAGCCGGTCTACGGCGCCACCGAGGGCCTGACCTCGCGGGCGATCTCGAAGCTGGCGCATGCCGCCCTGGAGCGCCTGCCGGTGCTGCCCGAGTGGCAGGACCCGGCCTGGCTCGCCCGCGAGGGTCTGCCGGCCTTCGCCGACGCCCTGCGGGCCGAGCACCGGCCCGAGAGCGCGCCGCCGCCGGTTCCGGAGGGCATGACCGCGGCGCCGCGCTCCCCGGCCCGGCGCCGCCTCGCCTATGACGAGCTGCTCGCCTCGCAGCTGGCGCTGGCCCTGATGCGGTCTCGCAACCGCCGGGCGCCGGGCCGGGCCAATGCCGGGGACGGGGCCTTGAGCGGCCGGATCGAGGCCGCCCTGCCCTTCGGACTGACGGGCGCGCAGCGCCGCGCGGTCGCCGAGATCCGGGGCGATCTCGCCTCCGACCGGCGCATGCTGCGCCTGCTCCAGGGCGATGTCGGCTCCGGCAAGACCGCGGTGGCGCTGCTGGCCATGGCCTCGGCCGTGGAGGTCGGGCGCCAGGCGGCCCTGATGGCGCCCACCGAGATCCTGGCGCGCCAGCACTTCGAGCGCCTCGCGCCGCTCGCCGCGCCCTTGCGCCTGCGCCTCCTCACCGGGCGCGACCGGGCCTCCGAGCGCCGCGCCACCCTGGCGGCCCTGGCCGCGGGGGCGGTCGACATCGTGGTCGGCACCCACGCGCTGTTCCAGGACGCCGTGGTCTTCGCCGATCTCGGCGTGGCGGTGGTGGACGAGCAGCACCGCTTCGGCGTGCACCAGCGCCTGGCGCTGGGCGCCAAGGGCGCGGCCGTCGACATCCTGGTGATGACGGCGACCCCGATCCCCCGCACCCTGGCGCTGACCTGCTTCGGCGACATGGACGTCTCGGTGCTCGACGAGAAGCCCGCCGGGCGCCAGCCCATCGCCACCCGCCTCGTCTCCACAGACCGCCTCGACGCGGTGGTGGAGGGCTTGGGGCGAGCGCTCGCCGCCGGCGACCGCGCCTACTGGATCTGCCCCCTGGTGGCGGAATCCGAGTTCGTGGATCTGGCCGCGGCCGAGGAGCGCTTCGAGGACCTGCGCCACAGCTTCGGCGACGCGGTCGGGCTGATCCACGGCAAGATGCCCGGCCCCGACAAGGACGCCGCCATGGAGCGCTTCGCCCGGGGCGAGACGAAGATCCTCGTCTCGACCACCGTGGTGGAGGTCGGCGTCGACGTGCCGGAGGCCACCATCATGGTCATCGAGCATGCCGAGCGCTTCGGGCTGGCCCAGCTCCACCAGCTGCGCGGCCGGGTCGGGCGCGGCACCAGGGCCTCGAGCTGCCTCCTGCTCTATCGCGGGCCGCTGGGCCAGGTCTCGCGGGCGCGCCTCGAGATGATGCGCGAGACCGAGGACGGCTTCCGCATCGCGGAAGAAGACCTGCGCCTGCGCGGCGAGGGCGAGGTGCTGGGCACCCGCCAATCGGGCCTGGCCGCCTTCCGCCTCGCCAGCCTGGAGAGCGACGCCGAGCTGCTCGAGGTCGCCCGCGACGACGCGCAGCTCGTGGTCCAGCGCGATCCCGGCCTGCGGAGCGCGCGGGGCCAGGCGCTCAGGGTGCTGCTCTACCTGTTCGAGCGCGACGCCGCGATCCGGCTGCTCGGGGCGGGCTGACGGGACAAGGCCGACGCCCGGCGCCCGCCTCGATCGTTCGAGGCGGGTGGGGCCACACCGCCCGCGGTCGGGTCACCCGCCGCGAAGGCGTCCACGACACCGCCAGGTGTTCCGCGACGGGGTCGATGGGCCGCTCGGACCTTCGCGTCGCGACCGTCAGGACCCGGCGCCCCCGTCGTAGCGCCGCAAGGTCTGCGCGGCGGCATCGAACGCCGCCCAGGTCCTTCGGGCGAGGCTTCCGCCCACGCTGCACCGGCGAACCCCGAGTTCGGCGAACACCCGGATCTCCTCGTCGTACCGGTGCACCACGACGTTGACCGGCTTCGGGGCGACGGCCGCGACGAGTTCCGCGACGGCACCGCGATCGCGGATGAAGGGCACGAAGAGGCAGTCGGCGCCGGCCTCCGCATAGGCGACGGCGCGCACGATGCTGACGCCGACCGACAGGTCGGGGACCCGGAAGTTCTCGTTTCGACCGACGAGCATCACCGCGGGATCGACGGCGTCGATGGCCCCGCGCGCGGCGGCGATCCGTTCGACGGCCTGCCCCGTCTCGTACAGCGCGGTTCCGGACCAATCCTCGATCGACAGGGCTGCCACACCCGTGTCGACCGCCCGGGCGACGTTTCGCGCGACGTCCTCCGGACGGTCGGCGAAGCCGTTCTCGAAATCCGCGTTGACCGGCAGATGGGTGCTGGCCACGAGTCCTCTCAGATAGTCGAGGACGGCCTCCAGGCCGAGTTCCCCGTCCTGCCTGCCGGCGGCCCAGGCCGCACCCGCGCTCGTCGAGGCGATGGCCTTGAAGCCGAGCGCGGCGAGCCGAACCGCGCTGCCGCCGTCCCAGGCATTGGGCAGGAGGAAGAAGCCGCTTTCGTGAAGGCTGCGAAAGGCGCTCCGCTTCTCCGCCGTGGTGGCCATCGCTCGTTCCATCCTCTTCAGGCTTAGCAGTCTTTCGTCGCCGCCGCCGGCCAGCCCCGTCGACGTTCGAGGTCGCGACCCCGGCGGTCGACGCGACCGGGATCCTGGACCATTCGGGGCTCACGATCGAGCACCGGGCGCGGTCCGCCGGGGGCGGACGGCGCCGCACCGGCCCCGCACAGATCCGCCCGGGCGCGGCGGACGGGTGCGGTTCCGGACCGGGAAAGGGCGAAGTTTCTCGTGGTGGCAGAGGGGCGGGCGCGGGAGCTTCGGCGGCGAGCCGGCCCCGATCCGCCGGCGCAGGAGGTTTCCCCGATGCCGTTCTTCACCCCCCGATCCGCGGTCGGGCTCCCCCGCAGCGCCGGGCTGTCGCCGCTCTTCCTCGCGCTGCTGGCGCTCCTCGTCGTGGTCGCCTCGGCCCAGGCGTCGCCGGGGCCGGCGCGGGGCGGCCTGACGCTGCGCGGGTCCGCCGACGGCGCGCCGGTCGAGGCCATCCGGCTCGCGACCGACATCAGCGTCGATGTCAGCGGCCCGACGGCCCGGGCCGTCGTCACCCAGGCCTTCCGCAACCCCGGCGCGGACTGGGTCGAGGGCACCTACGTGTATCCCCTGCCCGAGGACGCGGCCGTGGACGGCATGACGCTCGTCGTCGGCTCCCGGGTGATCGTCGCCGGCATCCGCGAGCGGGCGGCGGCCGAGCGCGCCTACGAGGCCGCGAAGGCGGCCGGGCAGTCGGCGGCCCTGACCGCGCAGGCGCGGCCCAACCTCTTCACCAACGCGGTCGCCAATATCGGCCCCGGCGAGACGGTGCTGGTCCAGATCACCTATCAGCAGACGATCCCCGTCTCCGGCGAGACGCGGATGCTGCGCCTGCCCCTGGTGGTCGCGCCCCGCTACAATCCCGCCCCCGCCCCGGTGGACGCGGTCTCGCGCGACGGCGTGGCCGCGGCGGGCCGCGACCCGGTTCCGGATCGCGCCCGGATCAGCCCGCCGGTGCTCGACCCGTCGGTCTCCCGCCCGACCAACCCCGTCGCCGTCACGGTGCGGCTCCGGGCGGGCTTCGCCGTCGGCCCCGTGCGCAGCGCGACCCACGCGATCCGCGTGACCGAGGCGGGCCCGGAGGCCCGGACCGTCACCCTGGCCGACGGCGTCGTGCCGGCCGACCGCGACCTCGAGCTGACCTGGGCGCCGGTCCCCGGCCGGATGCCGGGCCTCGGCCTGTTCCGCGAGACCGTCGCCGGCCGGACCTACCTGCTGGCCGCCGTGACCCCGCCGGAGATCGAGGCCGGCGCGGGCGCCGGGCCGGCGCGCGACGTCACCTTCGTCATCGACAATTCCGGCTCGATGTCCGGGGCCTCGATGCGGCAGGCCAAGGCCGGGCTGCTGGCCGGCCTCCGCCGCCTGACCCCGCAGGACCGCGTCAACGTCATCCGCTTCGACGACACCTGGGACGCGCTGCATCCCGAGCCCGTCCCGGCGACGCCGGATGCCCTGGCGGAGGCCGAGCGCTTCGTCGCCGCCCTGGAGGCGCGCGGCGGCACCGAGATGCTAGCGCCGCTCGAGGCGGCCCTGGCCGATCCCCGCCCGGAGGACGGGCGCGTGCGCCAGGTCGTGTTCCTCACCGACGGCGCCGTGGGTGACGAGGAGCGGATCTTCGCGGCGATCCACGCGCATCTCGGGCGCTCGCGCCTGTTCATGGTCGGCATCGGCTCGGCGCCCAACGGCCACCTGATGCGCCACGCCGCCGAGATCGGGCGCGGCAGCTTCACGGAGATCCGCGACCTCGCGCAGGTCGGCGAGCGGACCCGCGCGCTCTACGAGAAGCTCGAATCCCCCGCCGTCACCGACTTGACCGCGACCTTCTCGGCCCCGGGCGTCGCGGTGACGCCGGGCGCGCTTCCGGACCTGTATCGCGGCGAGCCGCTGGTCTTCGCCGCGCGGCTGCCGGGGGCGGCCGAGGGGACCGTGACCGTCGCGGGCCGGGTGGGCGGCCGGGCCTGGAGCCGGACGCTCCCGCTCGCCGAGGCGGGCGCGGGTGCGGGCATCTCCAAGGTCTGGGCGCGCTCCCGGATCGGCGAGACCGAGACGGCGCGCATCACCGGGCGCCTCGGCACGGACACGGCCGACGCCACCATCCTGGCCCTCGCCCTGGAGCACGGCCTGACGACGCGCCTGACCAGCCTCGTGGCGGTCGACGCCACCCCGCGCCGGGCACCGGGCACGCCCCTCGTCACCGCCGACCTGCCGCTGAACCTGCCGGCGGGCTGGGACTTCGCCAAGGTGTTCGGCACGGACCGGCCCGGCGCGGCGCCCGCCGACGACCGGCCGGCCCGGATCGTGCCGATCGGCGCCGACGGCGCGGCCGTCGACCTGCCGCAAACCGGGGCCGGGATTCTCGCCGAGCTCGGCCTGGGCCTGCTCCTCGCCCTCCTGGGCCTGCTGCTGGGCACCGGTCTCCGGTCCGGCGAGCGGCCGATTGGGGACATGCGATGAGCCGTCGCCGCGCAACCGGACCGCGGAGGGCCCTCGCGGCCCTCCTCACCCTCGCGGGCCTCGGGCTGGCGCTGCAGGCCGCCTGGATCCCCGCCAAGGCCGCCCTGGCGCAGGGGCTGCTGGAGCGTGCCTTCGCCCGCAGCCTGGCCGAGGAGCAACTCACCGGGCAGCCCGCCGGGCAGCCCACCGGGCAGCCCGTCAGGCCCTGGCCCTGGGCCGACACCGAGCCGGTCGCCCGGCTCACCGTCATGGGCCGCAGCTTCGTGGTCCTGCGGGGCGGGAGCGGACAGGCCCTGGCCTTCGGCCCCGGCCATCTGGACGGCACCCCGGAGGCCGGCGCACCCGGCACCGCGGTCTTCGCCGCGCACCGCGACACGCAGTTCGCGGGGCTGGGGCGGCTCGGCCCCGGCGATCCCGTGGTGGTGACGGGCCGCGACGGCCGAACCCGGCTCTTCCGCGTCACCGGCACGCGGGTGGCGCGCTGGGATGCCTCGGGCATCGACCCGCAGGCGCCCGGCCGGCATCTCGCCCTCGTCACCTGCTGGCCCCTGGAGGCCCTGCGGGCCGGCCCCCTGCGGCTGATCGTCGACACCGAGTTGGTGCCGGAGGCGGAGTTGGTGCCGGAGGCGGAGTTGGCACCGGAGGCGGGCCGTTCCTGACGGGTCGCCGTGGATGGCCAGCTCGGCCGCACTTGCGCGAATGTGCGGTTTCGTGCGGATCTGTGCGGATCGAGCCTGCGCGAGCCCTGTCCGTGAGCGACGTCGAACTGTCCGAGGCGCAGAGCCGCGCCATTGCCCAGATCGTGCGCGAGGCGTTGGCCCGCCGGCGCATCTCGCGGCAGACGCTGGCCGAAGAGGCCCGGATCAGCCTCTCGACCCTGGAGAAGGCGCTCGCCGGCCGCCGGCCGTTCACCCTGGCGACCACGATCCGGCTGGAGGAAGCGCTGGGCCAATCCCTACGGCAGCCGCCGGGGCAGGCGCCGGCTGTGGAACCGCCCCTGCATGCCCCCGACGAACTCGGGGCCTACGCGCGGCAGGGCGTGGCCTGGCTGGAGGGCCGTTACCTCACCCTCCGCCCCTCCTTCGAGACGGCGGGGGTGATTTTCGCCTACCGGACCGAGATCGCCTGGGACGCCGGCAGCGCGCGCCTGGTGTTCCGCGAGGCCGAGCGGATCGACGCGCCGTTCGCGCAATCCGGCAGTGTCGCCGTCCCGAGCCAATCCGGCATGATCTACCTGGTGACCAACTGGCACGGGCAGCATCGTCTCGCGGTGTTGTGCCGCCCCAACATCCGCGGCGAGATGTACGGGATCCTCACCACGCTGCACGCGGGCCGCGGGACGCAACTCACGCCCGCTTCGGCACCGCTCGCCCTGCTGCCGGAGCGCGATGCGGCCGAATTCCGTTACGGCCGCGTCGCTCCGCAGGAGCCGGCTCACGCGGCCTATCGCGCGCATCTCGATCGCGTCCACGCAGACGGCTACGCCACGTTCTTCACGAGCGCTTCCTAGCCGGAACGACACCGGCCCGAGTCCCGCGCCCGCCCGTCGTGCCGGCCGGCAGACAGGCAGGCGACCGCGATCCTCAACCCGTGCGGTGCTCGATCTCGCCCTCGAGGTCCCGGGCGAGCCTCTCGTCGAGCGCTTCGGCCCGGACGACGGCAGACCGGGTGCGGAAGCGCTCGACATACCGCAGCAATTCGAGGTTCGGCGGCACGAGCTTCGCGCGCGTCGTCCAGCCGAGGGCCGTCGCCCACAGGACGTCCGCGGCCGTGAACCGCTTGCCGAACAGGTAGGGTCCCCGGCGAAGCTGCGCCGTCAGCGCGTCCATCACGGCGTCGTAGCCGCCATACGGCGACATCGCCCGAGGTCCTGGATCGCGGTTCATGGCGCGATCGACGATGGCGGGTTCGAAGGAGGCGCCGTGGAAGGCGAGCCAGCGCAGGTAGGGGCCGCGCAGGGGGTCGTCGAGCGCGGGGGCGAGCTTCGCCTCGGGGTAGAGGTCGGCGAGATAGATGACGATCGCCGCCTGCTCGGTCACGACCACGTCGCCGTGCACGATCGCCGGCACCTTCCCGAGCGGATTGACCGCGAGAAACGCGGGCGCGCGGTGTTCGCCCGCCTTCAGGTCGAGCGTGCGCAGCCCATAATCCGCCCCGAGCTCCTCCAGCAGGGTCAGGACGCCCGACGAGCGGGTGCGCGGCGCATGGTAGAGCGTGATCCGGCGGGAATTCATCGCGAACAGCTCCGTCGTTCGATGATCAGGACGCCCACCATGACACGGCGCGGCGCAAAGGCGACCTGCTGCCGTTCCGATTCGTCGTCGTTCGGGCTTGCGCGGGGCCGGATGGCGGGGAGACGGCCCCGGGCGCGGGCTGACGCGCTCGGGGAAGCGCGCGCTAATTCGGGATCAGCTCACGGGCGGGTCCGCCGGTCTCCTGACCGCGGGCCTGGGCATAGCCCGGGAGCGCCGGGTTCCGGGCGTTGCCGCTGTCGGTGTCCGGGCCGCCCAGCCAGTCCGTCGACCGCGCCTGCGGCAGGATCGAGCCGGTGATCGCCGGACCTTCCGCAGGATACGGGATGGGCCGGGCCTGGGACGCTCCGGTCAGGGCAGCGACGGTACAGGTGGACGCGAAGGCGAGGGCCGAGAAGGTCTTGAGCATCGACATGCCATGTCTCCAGTGTTTCCTGCTCGATCCGGGAGCGTCGAGCCGGGATGCCGGACAGACGATGTCTTGGGCTGATTATTCCGGGTGCCGTCGAAAAATCGCTCGTCCGCCTTCAGGACCGTCGCCGCGACCCGACGCGCGCTGCGGACCGTAAAAAATGCGGTGCGCGCGTGGAATAATACGACATCCACGGCGTCCATGCCGCCATAGGCCGGTCCGGGCACAGGCCCGGCGCGGCCGTCCCGCAAGGAGAGGAGCCCGGCCCATGTTGGGAGACCGGCGCATGTTGGGAGACCGGCGCATGCCAAGAGACCGGCGCATGCCAAGAGACCGGCCCGAGCCGGGAGACCGCACATGACGGACATGATGCGCCTCGTCGAGCCGCTGATCCCGGCCCTGCGCCGCTATGCGCGGGCGCTCCTGCGCGACCCCACCGACGCCGACGACCTCGTGCAGGACTGCCTGGAGCGGGCGGTCGGCCGCTGGCACCAGCGCCGGGCCGATGGCGACGCCCGGACCTGGCTCTTCGCGATCCTCCACAACCTGGCCGTGACGC
Source organism: Methylobacterium sp. M6A4_1b (assembly GCF_053345175.1). NCBI lineage: Bacteria > Pseudomonadati > Pseudomonadota > Alphaproteobacteria > Hyphomicrobiales > Methylobacteriaceae > Methylobacterium > Methylobacterium sp. M6A4_1b. The sequence continues at coordinate 50,661 of NZ_JBKEZQ010000024.1, read as the reverse complement.
AGATGCGCCAGCGCGTCCGCCGCGGCGCCCACATGCCGATCGAGGACACGGCGGACGCCAGCCTCGCGGTGGCGCCGACCCAGGAGAGCGGCCTGCGCCATCGGGACCTGATGACGGCCCTCGACGCCCTGCCGGAGGAGCAGCGCAGCGTCCTCCTGCTCGTGACGGTGGAGGGCCTGTCCTACGCCGAGACGGCGGACATCCTCGCCATCCCGACCGGGACCGTGATGTCCCGTCTGTCCCGGGCCCGGAACCGGATGATCCAGCTCATGGAGGGCACCGAAGCCTTCGCGCCCGCCAGGCGCCCAAACCTGCGGAGGGTCAAATGACCATGCATCCGATCGGCGAAGACGATCTCCAGGGCCTCGTGGACGCGCGGCTCGAGGCCGGCCGCAGGCGCGAGGTCGAGGCCTATCTCGACGACCATCCGGAAGCGCGCATGCGGGTCGCGCGCATGGTCGCCCTGCGCGAGGCGATGCGGACCGCCTTCGCGCCCACCGCGGCCGAGCCGGTGCCGGCCCGGTTGAACCTGGCGCGGATCGCCGCGGCGCGCCGCCGCCCGGCGCGGCCGGCCTGGCAGGCGATGGCGGCCGGGCTGCTGCTGCTCGTCGGCGGCGCCGGGGGGTGGGGCCTGCGCGAGGTGGCCTCGCCGGTGCCGACCGGCATCGAGGCGCTGGCCCAGTCCGCGAGCATGAACTACGCGGTCTACGCCCCCGACCACACCCGGCCCGTCGAGCTCGCCGCGGCGAACCGGGACGAACTCGCCGGCTGGTTCTCGGCCCGGCTGCAGCGACCGGTGGGCGTGCCGGACCTCAGCGGCTCCGGCTACCACCTCATGGGGGGACGCCTCGTCGCGACCCCCCAGGGGCCTGCCGGACTGCTGATGTACGATGACGGGCACGGCGCGCGCTTCGTCATGCTGATGCGGCCCATGAACGGACCCGGCGATGCGCCGATGCGCCCGCACAGCACGCAGACGTCGAACGGCTACGCCTGGGCCCAGGACGGGCTGGGCTACAGCCTCGTGGGTGCGGCCGACGACACCGTTCTGCATCCCCTCGCCGACGCGATCCGGCGCGCCACCGCGAAGAAGATCTGAAGGTCTGCCATGTCGCTCCTGAACGACCTCACCGGGGCCGGTCCCGGCTTGAGCCCGCGCGCCGTCCTCCTGCGCCTCGGCGCGATCGGCGCCCTCGTCACGGGAACCGCGGGGGCCTTCGCGTATGCCGGAGGCTGGCTCTCGCCGGGGGACCTGACCCAGGCGCGGATCGTCGACCGCTTCGAGGCGGTCAACGGCCCGCATCCGGGGTTCCGCCGCAACCACGCCAAGGGACTGTGCCTGGCCGGGCGCTTCGAGAGCAGCGGCCGGGGCCAGCGCCTGTCGAAGGCCACGCCGTTGGCCGCAGGACAGGTCACGCCGGTCACGGGACGCATCGCGCTCGCGGGCGGCCAGCCCTATGCGGCGGACGCGGCCACGACGGTGCGCAGCCTCGCGCTGCGCTTCCGGCTTCCCGACGGCGAGGAATGGCGCACGGGCAACAACGACATCCCGGTCTTTCCGGTCCGCACACCCGAGGCATTCTACGCGCAGCTCGTCGCCGCCAAGCCCGATCCGGCGACCGGCAAGCCCGATCCCGAGGCGACGAAGGCGTTCTTCGCGGCAAACCCGGAGAGCGTGAAAGCGGTCGCCCTGATCGAGGCCCGGACGAAGACGTCCGCGTTCGCCGACGACACCTTCCGGAGCCTCAACGCCTTCCGCTTCATCGCCGCCGACGGCACGCAGACGCCCGTGCGATGGGCCTTCGTGCCGGAGCGGACCGCGGCGGCGGAGAGCCCCGCACAGGGCGCGCGCACGGACAAGGACTATCTGTTCGACGACTTCGCGGCGGCGGTCCGCGCGGGTCCCGTGCGCTGGCACCTGGTCGTCACGCTGGGCGAGGCGGGCGATCCCACGGCGGATGCCACCCGTCCCTGGCCCGCCGAACGGCCCAGCCTCGACGTCGGGACGGTGATCGTGGCGCAGACGCAGGCCGAGGCGGATGGCAATTGCCGCGACGTGAACTTCGACCCCCTGGTCCTGCCCGCCGGCATCGCCGCATCGGACGATCCGCTGCTCAGCGCACGCTCGGCGGCCTATTCGGTCTCGTTCACGCGCCGCGCCGGCGAGCCGAAGGCGCCGAGCGCCGTCCACGACACACCCGCGCCGGGAGCCGGATCGTGAGCGCCACCGCACGCTTCAGCCGGCCGGCGCGCCTGCTGCACTGGACCATGGCGGCCCTGATCCTGGCGATGCTGTTCATCGGCGTGGCGATGGTGACCTCGGTGGCCCACTATCATGCGCTCGTCGCGCTGCACCGGCCGCTGGGCATCGGCATCCTGATCCTGGCCGTGCTGCGCCTCGCGCACCGCTGGCGCCATCCGCCGCCGGCGCTGCCGTCGGACCTCCCGGGCTGGCAGCGCCGGGCGGCGCACGCCTCGCACACCTTGCTCTACGGGTCGATGCTCGGGCTGCCGCTGGTCGGGTGGGCGATGCTGTCGGCGGCCGGCTACCCGATCGGGCTCGGCGGCGCGGTGGTGCTTCCGCCGATCCTGCCGCGCGATCCGAGCCTCTATGCGTGGCTGCGTCCGCTTCACACCGTCCTGGCCTACACGCTGTTCGGCCTCGTCCTCGCCCATCTCGGGGCGGCGCTGATGCACGGGCTGATCCGCCGCGACGGGGTCTTCTCCAGCATGGCGCTGCGTCCGAGCTCACCCCGGTCCCGCTGAGTCCATCGCGGGTGCCGGCCTCGGGCCGGCCCGCTCCCGGGGCGCCCGTTCGGAGGTCCCGGATACGACCCCGCCCTTCCGGGCGTCGGGATGGGGTCGCGGGCAGCCCGCGACCCCCGTCTCTCAGGCCGCCATCGGTCCGGAGCGGCGGTGGCCCTTCACGTCGAACCGGTCGAGCATCATGACCTTGTCCCAGACCCGAATGAAATCCGCCACGAACCGGCCTTGCCCGTCGCTGCCCGCATAGGCGTCGGCGATGTTGCGCAGCTGCGCGTTCGATCCGAAGACGAGATCGCTGCGCGTGGCCTCGAACCTCACCTGCTGCGTGGCGCGGTCCTTGAGGGCGAAGGACGTCCCGGCCGCATCGGCCTTCTCCCAGACCAGGTCGGTGTCGGTCAGGGTGCGGAAGAAATCCGTCGTCAGCACGCCCACCCGGTCGCTGAAGATGCCCCGGTTCGATCCGTCGTGGTTGGCGTTGAGGGCGCGCAGGCCGCCGGTCAGCACCACCCATTCCGGCGCGGTCAGGGTCAGCAGGTTGGCCTTGTCGAGGAACATCTCCTCCGGCGACAGGCTCTGCGCTATCGCGGGAAACCCGTCGTCGACGTAGTTGCGGAAGCCGTCCACGACGGGCCTCAGCCACTGGAACATCTCGATGTCGGTCAGTTCCTGGGTGGTGTCGACCCGGCCGGGCGTGAACGGCACCCGCGCCGCGACCCCGGCGTCCCCGGCCGCCGTCTCCACGGCGGCGCAGCCGGCGAGCACGATGAGGTCGGCGAGCGACACCTGCTTGCCGTCGCTCCGCCCGGCGTTGAACGCGGCCATGACCCCGCGGAGCGCCGCGACCACGGGCGCGGCCCGGCGGTTGACGGCCCAATCCTTCTGCGGGGCCAGGGCGAGACGGCCGCCGTTGGCGCCGCCGCGCTTGTCGCTGTCGCGGTAGGTCGAGGCGGCCGAGAAGGCCGTGAAGGCCAGATCCGAGACCGAGAGGTTCGTGGCCCGGATCGCCTGCTTCAGGGCGACGATCTCGGCCTCGCCGATCGGCGCATAGGCGGCATCGGGGATCGGGTCCTGCCAGAGCAGGCCGTCCTCGATTCGAACCTCCGGGCCGAGGTAGCGGTGCTTGGGTCCCATGTCGCGGTGGGTGAGCTTGTACCACGCCTTGGAGAAGGCCTGCGTGAAGGCGTCGAAGTCGCTGAGGAACTTCTCGCAGACCTTGCGGTATTGCGGATCGACCTTCAGGGCGATGTCGGAGGTCATCATCATGAGGGGATGCATCTGCCCGGCGACATGGGCGTCGGGGGTCTTGGGCGCGTTCGGATCCTTCGGGGTCCATTGCAGGGCGCCGGCGGGGCTCCGGGCCTGCTCCCAGTCGAACTTGAAGAGGTTCTCCAGATAGGCATTGTCCCACTGGGTCGGATCGGGGGTCCAGCTGCCCTCGATGCCGTTGGTCATGGTGTCCTTGCCCGAACCGGCGCCCTTCGGGTTGTGCCAGCCGAGACCCATCGCTTCCATCGGCGCCATCTCGGGCGGCGGCCCGATCTCCTTGGCCGGGGTCATGCCGTGGCTCTTGCCGAAGGCATGGCCGCCGGCGATGAGCGCCACGGTCTCCTCGTCGTTCATGGCCATGCGGGTGAAGGTCACCCGGATGTCGTGGGCCGAGCCCTGCGGGTCGCCGTTCGCGTAGGGGCCTTCCGGGTTCACGTAGATCAGCGACTGGTGGGAGGCGGCGAGCGGGTTCTCCAGGTCGTAGTCGGGCTCGCCGTTCCTGGCCCGCCAGCGCTTGTCGCGGTTGACCATCTCGTCGAAGCTCGCGACCGTGCCCATCTCGACGACCTCGGGGCCCCAGTAGGTGGCGTTGTCCGCCTCCCAGGCGTCGAGGCGCCCACCGGCGAATCCGTAGGTCGGCAGGCCCATGATCTCCAGGGCGCAGTTGCCGGTGAGGACCATCAGGTCGGCCCAGGACAGGGCGTTGCCGTACTTGTGCTTGATCGGCTGCAGGAGGCGGCGCGACTTGTCGGTGTTGCCGTTGTCCCACCAGCTCGAGATCGGCGCGAAGCGCTGCATCCCGGTGCCGGCGCCGCCCCGCCCGTCCGCGATGCGGTAGGTGCCGGCCGAGTGCCAGGCCATGCGGACCATCTGCGGGCCGTAATTGCCGTAGTCGGACGGCCACCACGACACCGACGAGGTCAGGAACCGCTTGATGTCGCTCTTGAGCGCGTCGAGGTCGATCGCCTTGAAGGCGCCGGCATAGTCGAAATCGGGTCCGAGCGGATCGGCCGCGAGCCCGTTCTGGTGCAGGAGCTCGACCCGCAGGCGGTGCGGATACCAGTTCTCCAGCGCCGGACGGCTGCCGAGCGCCCCACCGATCCGGTCGCCTCCGAACGGGCACCGGCCCGCCATCGGATAGGACGCGGTGTCGGTCTTGTCGGTCGTCATGGTGTTCATCAACATTCCCCTTGGCGCGGGACCGGCTTCACCGGACGGTCGGGTCCTCCGGTCTGTCGCCGACCGAGGCGCGCGGCGCGCAGCACCTCGCGAAGAGCAACTTTTGCGCGATCCGACCGTGAGCGAGATCAGGCGATTTCATCAAAAATCAAGGCGCCGCCGACGCCCTTATCGGCCGGGCGGCCGCTGAAACGCCCTGCAGGCAGCGGCCTCACGTTTGCGCGAGTCGGCGACGCGCGATCCGCCCGTGCCGACAGCGCTCCCGCGCGCGACCGGTGCGGCCCGAACCGCGCCGGGTTGTTCGCAGGCTCCGAGGTCTGAGCGGATGGAGCCCTGACGACGCGCACCGCGCGGTGCGGATGGTGTGGGTGCACCGGGGCGAGCCGGCCTCGCGGCGGGCGGCGGTCACGGCGATCGCGGCCGAGATCGGCTGCTCGGGCGAGACGCTCCGGAGCCGGATCCGGCGGTCCGGACGGGGCACCGGACAACGGGACATGGAACAACGGGACATGGGACAGCGGGACATGGGACAGCGGGGCGGCCCGAGCGCGGACGCGCGCGCGGCGCTGGGCGAAACCGGCGATGGGGATACCGTCAGGTCCGTTTTCCGCGACGGATCATGTCTGCGTCCACGCTGCCCGGACCGGACCGCTCGCGGTGTCGGGCTTCGACTCGCCGATGAAGACGACCACCGGGCCGTGATCGGCCCGCCGCGGATCGTAGAAGTCGAGCAGGGCGGGGTAGCGGCGCTGGAAGAGGTCCGGGTGCAGGCCCTCCCGGCGCAGCAGGTGGTCGATGACGACCTGATCCCCGTGGACGGCGTTCGGCACCGGTCCGCAGGCGCCGGGCGCCATCCAGCGCTCGGGCTCGGCCGCGAAGGCGTCGTAGAGGAAGTCCAGCGTCCCGCCGGGCCATCGCAGCAGGGCGCTGGAGACGCGGCCCTTGTGGAAGTAGTCCTCCATGGCGGCGAGGCCCGGCTCGGCCAGGGCATCGGCCGGCCCGGTCAGGACGGTGTCGAGGTCGCAGAGCAGCGTCGGCCCGGTTGTGAGCCCGGGGCGGAAGGCCTCCATCTTCGCCCACCAGGCCGGCCAGTCGTGCCGGAGCGGCACCCGTTCGACGCCGGCCACCGCGAGGGGAAGATCCGTGAGGCAGAGGATCCGGTCGAAGGCCGGGGCGTGGCGGCGCACGCCCCGGGCGAGGCGCTCGACCCAGGTCGCGTCGTAGCGGCCGCCGCTCTTCAGGACGGTGACGAGCGTGGTCATCGGATGCAGGCGCTCCCGCCCGGAGCGGTCGCGGATGACGGGCGACACGGATGGAGCCGCAGCCGCCCGTCCGCCTCGGCCTGCCGGAACCAGGCGCGCTCGGCCGCCCAGGGATGGCCGGGCCAGCCGTCGAAGCCGAAGCCATGCGCCTCGACCGGGCCGTGCCCGAGGGGACCGCCGAGGAGGAACGCCAGCGTCACCAGGAAGCCGGTGCTCGGGTTGGGCCGCCCGGCCGTGCCGGGGGCGAGACGCTGCCGCGCCGCCTCGTGAAGGCCCTCCGGCAGGATGTGGATGGGTCTGCCGAGGGGCGCCAGCCGCGCCACCGCTTCGCGGGTCCAGCACACCTGCTCGGGCCGGTTGTGCGCGGCCGGCAGCCTCGGAAAGGGCAGGATGAACGTGTCCGCCTGCCGGACCACCGGGCGATCGAGGAAGCGCGGATCGGCGAGCCATTCGCGCATCTGCCCGCCGCGATTGACCAGGGCGAGGTGGGTGACCCGGGAGCCGGCGCGGCCCCCGAAACCCGGCGCGTTGTTGAAGCGCACGACGCGGGGCGCCCCGTCGATCGCGGCGGCGGCATCGAGTCCCGGGGCGTTGCCGACGATGGCGACGGGGCCGGAAGCGGGGACGGACGGATCGAGCATGCGCGGAGAGTCGACCTCGGCGTTCGGTTGCGGCAGGGATTCGCGGAGCCGCGGAGGTATGGCGCCGGGCCGGCGCGGCAAGGGCTCGGCGCGGCAAGGGTCCTGCGCGGCAAGGGCCCTGTGGTCGAAGGGGGAGGCCCGCAATGAGGGAGAGAGGCCGGGACCGATGATGCGACGATGCTTCGTCTGTGCGGCCGACATGCTCGGGCCGAGCGCCCGGCGCCTGATCTACCCGGACGGGCGGGACCGGGCGTTTCCGATCGCCTGCGGGTCCTGCGGCCTCCTGCTGGAGGTGGAGGCCGATCCGACGGAATGCCGCGCGCACCTGGCCGGACGTCTCGCCGGCCCGGTCTTCGGCCCCGACCCGGACGCGCCCTATGGCCTCGATCTCTACACCCTCCGCAGCGCTGCGACCGGCCACGCCCGCGGTATCCGGCCCTGGGACGAGGCCGGGCGCACGGCGCTGCGCCGGCCCCACGACCGGTGCGCCGCGCGCGCAGACCTCTACGCGCTCGACCTCGCGGCGGGGCCGCCCGTCTCCCTCGGCCTGCTCTGCCGCCCGGAGGCCCTGGCCGCCGTCCTCGCGGCCCTGGCGATCCATGGGGCCTGGACCGACGACATCGTGGTCCTCCTCGACGCGCCGGCACGGCCGGCACGGGCGGTGGAGGCCGCCGGATGTCCGCCGGGCTCCGTGCGGGTGGGCGCCCGGCCCCTGGGGCAGGACTTCGCCGCCCAGCGCAACGCCCTCCAGGACCTCGCCCGCCATCCCTGGATGCTGCAGCTCGACGCCGACGAGACCCTGGCCGCCGAGGCCGGGCGGCGCCTGCCGGCGCTGGCGGCCCTGGCCGAGGCGGGGGACGTCCTCTCGATCGGATTGGCGCGCCGGAACCGCGTCGACGGCCGCCTCTCGGACGTCTACCCAGACGTGCAGTACCGGCTGAACCGGCGCGCCGTGCGCTATGCCGGCCGCGTGCACGAGCGGCCCGTGCTCGACGGCGGCTGGCCGCGCAGCCTCATCGCCCTGCACGGGGCGATCGAGCACCATCTCGGCCGCGCCCATGTCCTGGCGCGCTCCCGGCGCTACGAGCGCCTCGCGCCCGGGCAGGGCCGCCCCGAGGAGGAAGCCGCGCTGCTGCGCCCCTACCGGGACTGAGACGGCGGGCGCGCACGGCGCCCCGGGCCGGGCCGGGCCGCCGCGATGGCCCGGGCGTAGAGAGCGAGGGTTTCGCGCGCCAGGATCGTCCGGGTGAAGCGGCCGGACGCCGCCAGCGCCCGACCCCGGTAGAGATCGCGCAGAGCCGGGTCGGCGAGGAGCGGGCGCAGGGCCTCCGCCAGGGCGGCGCCGGTGGCCTCCCGTGCCAGGGGACCCGCCTCCGGCGCGCCCACGAAGGCCCGGGCGCTCGCGTCCTGCGCGCAGGCCACCAGCGGCCGGCCATAGGCGAGGGCCTCCTGGTAGACGAGGCCGAAGCTCTCGTAGCGCGAGGGGGCGAGCACCGCGTGGGCCTCCGCATAGGCCTGCGCCAGCGCCCCGGCCGGGACCCGCCCCCGGGCGCGGATGCGGGCCCGCGCCGCCGCGGGCACATCGTCCGGCAGATCCTCCGGGGACACCCCGACGAGGTCCAGCCGGAAGGCCGGGATCGCGCGCCGCTCCGCCTCGTCGGCCAGGATCGCGACCGCGCCGAGGAGTGCGTCGAAGCCCTTGCGCGCCTCCGCCCGGCCCACGAAGAGCAGGCGCACGGGCTCCGTTTCGCCCGGATAGGGGGCACCCCGCGCCGTCGCGACGATCTCCGGCGGGAGACTGAGGCCGATCACCGCCTCGGGCTGGCGCCCGGACAGGCCGTAGCGTCGGGCGATCACCGCCCCGTGCGCCTCGGTGTTGGCGATGAGCCCGGCGCTGCCCCGGGCCTGGGCGCGCTCCAGGGCATCGGCGGCCGTGCCGTCGAGGCGGTCGCGCAGGGTGGCGGGGGCGTCGCGCGTGAAGGCGGCGGGCGTCGAGCTCCGGGTCACCAGCGGAAGGTCCGGGCGCCCGGCCAGCAGGGCGGCGGGGGCGTACCAGTTCGTGGCTTCCGCGATGTCGAACGGCCGGTCGGCGTGGGCCGCCAGCACGGCGCGCCGGAACGCGAGCGGTGCGGCGAGGTGCCCGGCCGCGCCCCAGCGGCGCAGACGCGCCAGCCCGCCGCCGGGCGGCAGGGCGAAGCCCGCCACCGTGACGCCGCCGCGGCGCTCGCGGCCGGTCCGGTCGAGGCTGAAGACCGTGACGTCGGCGCCCGCCTCGGCGAGGCTCTCGGCGATCTCGCGGGCCGCGGTCGAGAGACCGCTCGGGGCCGGAGGGTAGTCCCAGGCGAGGAGGGCGACGCGCATCAGGCGGCCAGCAGGCGCCGGTACAGGGCGAGGTAATCGGCCGCCATGCGGTCTGCGGTGAAGCGCGCCTCGAAGCGCCGGCGGATGCGGGCGCGATCGAGCGTCGCGATCCGCCCCAACGCCGCCACCGCTTCCCCCTCGGAGGAGACGACGAACCCGGTGACGCCCTCCTCGACGATCTCCGGCACGGAGCCCCGGTTCCAGGCCACCACCGGCGTGCCGCAGGCCATCGCCTCGATCATCACCAGACCGAAGGGTTCCGGCCAGTCGATGGGAAACAGCAGCGCCCGTGCGCTCCCGAGGAGCTCCGCCTTCCGGGCATCGTCCACAGGTCCGAGATAGGTCGCGTCGTCGCCCAGGAGCGGGCGCACCGCGCGCGCGAAGTAATCGGGGTTGCCGACGTCGATCGTGCCGCCGAGCCGGATCGGCAGGCCGGCGGCGCGCGCCACCCGGATCGCGACGTCGGGCCGCTTCTGGTCGGTCATCCGGCCCACGAAAGCGACGTGCGCGTCGGGCTCGGGCCGCAGCGCGTAGCGGTCCCGCGCGATCCCGTGATGCACGATCCCGGCCCGGTTGGCCGGCGGGATGCCGGCCGCCTGCGCCGCCGAGATCGCCGCGACCGGCAGGTCGGGGAAGCCCGCGAAGAACAGCGCCCGGTCGAGCTCGTCCACCCGCCAATGCACGGTCGTCAGGCTGTGGCGCCGACGGGCGCCGAGGAGCGCCGCATGGGCGAACTCCCCGTGGCAATGCACGATGTCGAACCGGTCGAGCCGGCCCCGCAGGGCCTCCGACTGCAGGGCGTCCAGGGCCGCCGGGACGCCGGGCGCGACCGGCCCGTGGCGTCGTTCCAAAGCAGCGAGGCTCGGATGATCGCCGATGCGAGGCAAGTCTGTCGCACTGTCGGAGGGGGCGAACAGTGTTACTTCCACGCCCAAATTATGCAGCGCCATGCTGAGGTCGTGTATGACCCGCTCCGTGCCGCCGTGATGCTCTGGGGGAACGGGGAAAATGTTTGGTGCGACTTGGGCGACACGAATCACGGATTACACCTCGACTTTAACATACATCTATCTGATCGTTCCTGATCCGCTGGCTGCCTGATGTTTGTCCTGCACGTCGCTCTGCAAGGCTGCCTGCGCGGTGGCGGAGTCGTGTTCGGTCTCACCGCCGATACGGGCGGGCACATCCGCTATCTGCTCGATCTGGTGGCGGCCTCGTCCCAGGATGCGGGGATCGATCGGATCGTGATGGCGACCCGCCTGTTCAGCGGTGCCCCCGGCCCGGACTACGCCGTGCCCGAAGAGCGGATCTCCGACAAGGTCACGCTCGTGCGGCTCGCCAGCGCGTCGCCGCAATACCGCTCCAAGGAGGAGATGCACGCGGAGGTCGTCAGCTTCGCGCGCAGCCTCATGGCCTGGATCGCCGCGCAGCCGCGCGCGCCCGACCTGATCCATGCCCATTACGCCGACGCGGCGTCCGTGGCGGCGATCGTCGAGGCCGCCTGCGGGATCCCCTTCGTGTTCACCGCCCATTCCCTCGGGCGGGTCAAGGCGTCGATGCTGGGGTCGGGGGCGGGGGACGACCCGGACCTCCTGCGCCGGATCGGCGCCGAGGAGGACGCGCTGGCCCGCGCGAGCCTGGTCATCGCCTCCTCCCGCGACGAGGCCGAGGTGCAATATGCCGGGTATGGGGCCTACGATCCCGGGCGCATCCGCGTCCTGCCGCCGGGCAGCGACCTCGCCCGTTTCGCGGCGGCCGAGACCCGGCCGCAGGTCGATGCCACCATCGACCGGTTCCTGCACGATCCGCGCAAGCCGGTGCTGCTGGCCCTCGCCCGCCCGGTGGCCCGCAAGAACCTCGGCGCCCTGGTGCGGGCCTATGGCGAGAGCCCGGCCCTGCAGGCGCGGGCCAACCTCGTCCTGATGGCCGGAACCCGCCAGGACATCGACGCCCTCGACGGCGACATGGCCGGCACCATGCGGGAGATCCTGGTGCTGATCGACCGCTACGACCTGTACGGGCGCGTGGCCTACCCCAAGACCCACGGGCCGGAGGACGTGCCGGCGCTCTACGCCTATGCCCGCGCGCGGGGCGGGCTCTTCGTCAATCCCGCCCTCAACGAGCCCTTCGGCCTGACCCTCCTGGAGGCGTCCGCCGCCGGACTCCCGCTGGTGGCCACCGACAGCGGCGGCCCCAACGACATCGTGGAGACCTGCGGCAACGGGCTCCTCGTCGATCCGCGCACCCCCGACGCCATCGCGGCGGCCTGCCTGCGCATCCTGGACGATCCCGAGCTCTATGCCGCGTGCGTGGCGGGGGGCGCCCGCGCGGCGGCGGCCTACGACTGGGACCGGCACGCCGCCCGTTACCACGACCTGCTGCGCAAGCTGCTCGCCCCCGAGCCGCCCCTGGCGGACCCGCGACAGCTTCTCGTCTGCGACATCGACAATACGCTCGTGGGCTGCGAGGCGGCGCTCGGGATCTTCCGGCGCTGGCGCAGCCGGCAGGCGGGCCTCGCCTTCGGGGTCGCCACCGGCCGCTCGTTCCACAGCGCCATGGCGATCCTGGAGCAGCAGGCGAGCCCGCGTCCGCAGGTGATGATCACCTCGGTGGGGTCGGAGATCTATCACCTCGATTCCAACGGCGTGACCTACACGACCGATGCGGCCTGGCGCGCCACCGTCTCGGCCGGCTGGGACCGGGCGGGCATGCGCGCGGCGCTGTCCGGGCTCGACGGCCTCGTGCCCCAGGGCCCCCTGGAGCAGCGCGGACACAAGCTCAGCTATTTCGGGGATGCGGCGACCGCCCAGAGGGTCCGGGCGGGCCTCGCGCGGGCGGGCCTCTCCGCCAACGTGATCCACAGCCACGGCCTCTACCTCGACGTCCTGCCGGAGACGGCCTCGAAGGGCACGGCGGTGGCCCATGTCCGGGCGCTCTACGGCCTGCCGGAGCGGGCCGTGTTCGTGGCGGGCGACTCGGGCAACGACGTCGAGATGCTGCGCGCCCAGGCGCAGGCGATCATCGTGGCCAACTTCTCCGACGATCTCGCCAGCAACGCCGCCCTGCAGCATTCCTACGTGGCCCGGGCCTCGCACGCCCGCGGCATCATCGAGGGCGTCGGCTATTTCCGCCGGATGCTGGCCGATGCCGGCTGATCCGTCCTCCGGCCCTCGCCCCGGTCCATGCGCGAGCGTGCTCACCCTGGTGCGCGGCCGGGCCGACCGCCTGCGCAACCTCATGGCCGGGCTGGCGCGCCAGTCCGCGCGCCCGCACGAGCTGGTGATCGCCTGGATGCAGCCGGACCGCGTGTCCGACCTGCCGGACCCGGGCTGCCCGGTGCGCCATCGCCATGTGGCGGGGGAGCCGATGCCCCTCGCCGCCGCCCGCAACCGCGCGGCCGAGGCCGCCACGGGCGATCTCCTGGTCTTCCTCGACGTGGATTGCATCCCGTCCCCGACCGTGGTCGCGGCCTATCGGCGGGCGGCGGCGCAGACCGACGGCCTGTTCCTCGGCGAGGTCCTGTACCTGCCGCCGGGGCTGAGCCCGGAAGCGGCCACGGACGAAGCGGCGCTCGCCCGGCTCGGCCGCGCCCATCCGGCGCGCCCCGCGATCCCGCCGGAGGGCCTGCGCCGGGAGGCCGATCCCGGCCAGCTCTGGGGATTGTCCTTCGCGCTGCCCGCCCGGTCCTGGCACGCCGTCGGCGGCATGGACGAGGCCTATCGCGGCTATGGCGGCGAGGAGACGGACCTCGCCGCGCGCCTCGCGGCCTCGGGGCTGCCGACCCACTGGGTCGGGGGCGCCCGCGCCTACCACCAGCACCATCCCGTCCACGTGCCGCCGCTGCAGCACTTCGACGCCATCCTCGCCAACGCCGCCCGCTTCCGGGCCACGCATGGGCGCTGGTGCATGACCTACTGGCTCGGCCAGTTCCGGACCGCAGGCCTGATCGCCTGGGACGACGACGCCCCCGCGATCCGGGTCCTGCGCCGGCCCTCCGCGTCCGAGACCGCCGCCGCCCTGAAGCCCGACGCCCTGTTCTCCTGACGGATCGCGAAACCGACAGCCATGAAGAAACCCATCGCGTTCTTCGTCCATCACCAGGGACGGGGCCACGCCAACCGCACGATGGCGGTGGCGGCCGCGTTCGCCCAGGACCGGCCCGTCTCCGTGCTCACCGCGGGCCCGCGGCTCTTCGACGGGTTCGCCCGCGACATCGAGATCGTGCCGCTGCCCGACATGATCGGCGCCGCGGTGCCGACGCCGCGTCTCCACGCGGAGCCGACGCCCCGGGTCATGCACTGCGTGCCCCTCGGCCTCGCCCCGATGCGCCGGACCATGCGGCGCATCCTCGACCATCTCGACGAGCGCGACGTCGGCCTGTTCGTGGTCGACGTCTCGGCGGAGATCGCGCTGCTGGCCCGCATCGCCAGCGTGCCGGCGGTGCAGATCCGGATGCATGGCGACCGCACCGACATCGGCCATGTGGGCGCCTACGAGGCCTGCGTCGGCATGCTGGCGCCCTTCGACGCGCGCATGGAGCAGGACGACTACCCGGCCGCCCTGCGGGCCAAGACCTTCTACAGCGGCGGCCTCTGCACCAGCGTCGACCGGGTGCCGGATCGGGCCGAGGCCCGTGACAGGCTCGGCCTCGACCAGGACCGCGAGATCGTCGTGGCGGTGACCGGCGGCGGGGGCAGCGGCACGCCCTACGCCCCCCTGACGGTGGCCGCCCGGGCCGCCCCGGAGGCCCTGTGGCTGACCCTGGGGCCGACCCATCGCGAGGGCCACGAGACCGATTTCTCCAACCTGCGCGAACTCGGCTGGGTGCCCTCGGTGACCGACTACCTCGCCGCCGCCGACATCGTGGTGGCCTCCGCCGGCGACAACACGATCCACGAGGTCGCCCGCGTCGGCGGACGCCTGATCGTGATGCCCGAATGGCGCTATTTCGGCGAGCAGACCCGCAAGGCCGAGGCCCTGGTCCGGCTCGGGGCCGCCGTCCAGGCGCCCGTCTGGCCCGGCGACCTCCAGGGCTGGCGCGACCTCCTCGCCCGCGCCCGCGCCCTCGACACCGCCCCGCTGCGCGGCCTCTACGCGCCGGACGCCGCCGCCCGCGCCGCCGGCTGGCTCGAGGGCCTCACCGACGAACTCTGGCACGGGGCGGCGGAGCCCGCCGGCCAACCGGTCGCCGTCGCCGGCTGACCGCCCCCTCCCCCCGTCCCGTCGCCCCGGAGCCAGACCGCCCATGTCCACCGTTTCCGTCGTCACCCTGGCCAAGGGACGGCCGGCGCATCTGCGCAACGTGCTCCTCGGCCTGGAGCGCCAGACGCAGAGGCCGACCGAGTTCATCGTCGCGGTGATGCAGGACGCGCCCTACGACCTGCCCGAGGTCGGCTTCCCGGTCCGCCAGATCCCGGTGACGGGCACCGAGCTGCCCCTGGCGGCCGCCCGCAACCGCGGGGTCGCGGAGGCGGCCGGCGCGGCGATCGTCTTCCTCGACGTCGACTGCATCCCGGCCCCCGGCCTCGTGGCCGATTACGCGCGCGGCCTCGCCGAACTCGACGGCCTGCTGATGGGCGAGGTCCTCCACCTGCCCGAGCGCGCCACGGCCGGCGACTGGGCCTGCGAGGGCTTCGCGGCCGTGGCCGAGCGCCATTCCGACCGCCGGGGCCCCCCGGCCTCCGGTCTGGAGATCTGCCCGGATTACCGCTGCTTCTGGTCCCTGAACTTCGCCATCCGGCGGGCCACCTTCCTGGCCACGGGCGGCTTCGACGAGCGCTACACCGGCTATGGCGGCGAGGACACGGATTTCGGCAAGGTCCTCGATCAGCGGGGGATTCCCATCGCCTGGATGAAGGGCGGGCTCGCCTATCATCAGTACCACGCGCACCACATGCCGCCGGTCCACCACCTCGACAGCGTCGTGCGCAACGCCGAGCTGTTCGAGGCCAAGTGGGGCTACCGGACGATGGGCCACTGGCTCCATGCCTTCAAGGTGATGGGGCTGATCGACGACACCCCCGACCGGCCCATCCGCATCCTGCGCCGCCCCGAGGCCGGCGACTTCGCGCTGACCGGCCAGCAGAGCCACCAGCCCTACAGCAATTCGGCCTCCGTCATCCGCTTCCTCGAGGCGCGGGGCACCGCGGCGGCGACCGCGTGAGGATCGCGCTCCTCGCCCATCTGCGCCATCCGGTGGCGCGGCCCTTCGCGGGCGGCATGGAGGCCCATGCCTTCGCCCTGGCCGACGGGCTGATGGCGCGGGGACACGACGTCGTCCTGTTCGCCGCCGGGGACAGCGACCCGCGCTTCTCCATCGACCCGGTGATCCCGGTCCACCACGAGCGCCGCTTCCCCGGGCTCGAACACCGGGGCGATGCCGGCCTCGTCGCCCATGTGGATGCCGGATACGCCGCCGCCTGCGACCGGATCGCGGCCGGCGGCTTCGACGTGCTGCACAACAATGCCCTGAGCCGCCTGCCCCTGGAGCACCGGCGTCTCGCGGCGGTGCCCACCGTCACGTCGCTGCACGTCCCGCCCTACGACGCCCTGCGCTGGTTCGTGACGGACAGCCTCGTGCCCGGCCACCGGATCACCGTGACCTCGGAGGCCCAGCGCCGGACCTGGTGGCCCGAGGGCGCGCCGCCGGCGGTGTCGGTGCTCCACAACGGCGTCGATCCCGCGGCCTGGCCCTTTCGGGACCGGGGCGACGGCGGCGCCGTCTGGTCCGGGCGCATCGCGCCGATCAAGGGTCCGCATCACGCCGTCGCGGCCGCCCGGCGGGCCGGTCTCCCCCTGACCCTCTTCGGCCCGATCGAGGACCGGGACTACTGGGAGACGCGGATCGCCCCGGAGCTCGGCGGATCGATCCGCTACGGCGGCCACCTCTCCGGCGCGGCCCTGGCGGGCGAGATCGGCCGCGCCTCCGTCTTCCTGTTCACGCCCTGCTGGGACGAGCCCTTCGGCCTCGTGGCCATCGAGGCCATGGCCTGCGGGGTGCCGGTGGCGGGTCTCGCCATGGGAGCGGCCGCCGAGATCGTCGGCGAGGCCGGACATCTCGTCCCGCCCGACGACGGCCCCGCCCTGGCCCGGGCGATCGGCGACGCCCTCGCCATCCCGCGGACCATCCCGCACGCACGCGTGCTGCGCCTCTTCACCCGCGACCTCTGGCTCGCGCGCTGCGAAGCCCTCTACGGGCTGGCGCAGCGGGACGCCCGGGGCTGAAGGCCCGACGCGCGCCCGATCCCGGACGCGAGCCCCCCCCCTGTCTCGCGAGCCGCCCCCGAGGAGCCAGCCGCCGATGAGCCAGCCCAGGACGAACCGTCGCGCCATCGTCGACGCGCTCTGGCACGGCCGGGATCCGTTCGCGCGCCCGCCCGACAGCCTGCGCCCCCGTGATCTCCAGGGCTGGCGCAGCCTCCATCCCTTCCTCGACGGGGCCGTCGCGGAGTTCCGCCCGAGCGTGATCGTGGAGATCGGTGCCTGGAAGGGGGCCAGCACCCTGCACCTGGCCCGGAGCCTGGCGGCGCACGGCGTCGACGGGACCGTCATCGCGGTGGACACCTGGCTCGGGGCCGTCGACCACTGGGCCGATGCGGACCTGTTCGGCGAACTCGCCATGGAGAACGGGTATCCCAGCCTGTACCGCACCTTCCTGGCCAACGTGCTGCGGGAAGGGCTCGCCGACCGGGTCGTGCCCCTTCCGCTGGATTCGGTGAATGCCGCCGAACTGATGCGCCTGCGCGGCCTCACCGCCGACGTCATCCATCTCGATGCCGGTCACGAGGAGGCCTCCGTGGCGGCGGATCTCCGGGCATGGTGGCCGGTCCTGCGTCCCGGCGGCCTCCTGATCGCCGACGATTACGATAGCCTGGGCGGCCGCTTCCCCGGCGTGACCCGCGCGGTCGACGCGTTCTGCGCCTCGGAACGGGTGCGAGGCCCCTGGGCGCAGGGCGGAAAATGCAAGGTCCTCAAGCCGCTCTGAGCCCTCGACGCGAAGCTCGTGGGAGGGCCGCCTCGTCGGGCCGGGGGCTCGGCTCAGGCGTCGACCTTCGGCGCGTCCCCGTGGGCCGCCCGCAGGCTCGCCGCCATGGCCTGGACCTTCGCCCCCGGATCGTCGGGCTGGATCACGCCGGCCGACATCACCAGCTTGGCCGCGTCGTCGACGCTCATGGCGATCTCCACGATGTCGGCGCGGGGCAGGTAGAAGAAGAACCCGGTGGTCGGGTTGGGCGCGCAGGGCAGGAACACGCCGACATGGTCGCCCCCCGGCGCCAGAGCGTTCTGCACGTCGGGCGCGGCCGGCGCCGACAGGAACACCACCGACCAGGTGCCCTTCACGGGGAATTCCACGAGGCCGACGGTGCGGAACGAGGTGCCGTTGGCGGAGAACAGCGTCTCGAAGATCTGGCGCAGGCCCTTGTAGAGCCCCGAGATCACCGGCGTGCGGGCGAGCAGCACCTCGCCGAACTCGACGACGCTGCGCCCGACGAGGTTGGCGGTGAGGAAGCCCAGCAGGGTCACCGCCACGAAGGCGATGAGGAGCCCGAGGCCCGGAATCGAGAAGGGCAGGTAATGGTCGGGCAGGTAGCTCGCCGGCACCAGCGGCTTCACCCAGCCGTCGATGAGGCTGATGAACCACCAGGTCAGGTAGATCGTGATGGCCAGCGGCCCCGACACGATGATGCCGGTGAGGAAGTAGGTCCGCAGGCGGCCCCGCGCGCTCACCCGGGGGCGGGCGCCGGCCTCGGGCTCGGGTGGGGGAAGCGTCGGGGGAAGGGTGGGCGCCACGGGATCGCACTCTCGGCCGGGGGACGGCGTCTCGGAACGCCCCTTGTCTGAACGCCCCTGCCCCGCGCGGGGCGCGGAGCCGGGGTTCCGGCAAGCTTGGCCCCGCGCCAAGAGGTAGCCCCTGCGCTCCCGCGGCTCAAGACCGCGTCCGCGCGCCGGGCGACGGGCCGCGTTGCGGCGGCGGCCTCCGCGGGCCTATGGAGGGGCGCATGACCGAGAAGCTGACGATTCGCGCCCTGTGCGACCTGGGCCTCATTCCCGCGACCGAGGTGGCGGCGGCCGTCGACGCCTACATGGCCGACCCGATGGCGCCGCCCTTCGTGTTCGGGGCGGGCTACCGGCTCAACCTCGGCAAGGCGATCCGCCGCCATCCCGGCGCCAACGACTTCGTCCTGCGCAGCGCCGCCGGCCCGCAGCTGAAGCGCCCCTTCGTCGAGGCGGCGATCTGGGAGGCGCGGCCCGACCGGGGCTGAGCCGCCCGAGATCTCCGCTGTCCGAGATTTTCTTCGCCCGAGATCTCCGCCGCTCAGCCGCCCAGCATGGTGGCGAGGACCTGCCGGGCGCGCGCCAGGTCGGCGCGGGCCTCGGCCTCGGCGGCCTCCGCCTGCGCCAGCCGGTGGACGGCGTGCATCAGGGGCGAGCCGCGGGTCAGGGCGGCCAGCGCCGCGACCGAAGCGGGATCGACCGACGCGAGGTGGCCGACCTCCCCGAGGAGCAGGGCGATGCGGTGCTCGCACTGTTCCTGCGCGACGCCCTCCGGGCAGGTGCACGTGAAACGCACGCCACGGGCGGTCTTCGTCGCTTCCATCCGGTAGGTGCCGTCGCCCTCGGGGCTCGACACGGAGAAGATCAGCGAGGTCATCGGCGCTCCTGTTCGCGCTGCGGCTCCGCAGGACAGCGGGTGTCCGGCGCCCCTTCTACGACGGCTTCGGTCTCGACACACCCACTTGTCATGCCCCGCCCCGGGGACCACATCACGTCTTCTGGAACATAACAGGAACGCGGCCCTGGGGGCGCGGCCTGGGGCCGGCCCGGGCGGCCGGCCTTCGACGGGAAGGCCCGATGAGAACGGCGGACAAGCAGATCGCGGACATCCTGGTCCGCTACGGCGAACCCTTCGGCGGCAATGTCTGGCGGGTGCAGGGCACGGCGGTGATCTACCACCGGACCCTGGAGCGCATCGCCGCCCAGGCCGGCATCGCCTTCGACCCGCCGACCCTGGTGCGGGCCGAGCGCGACGAGGCCGTGATCCTGGTCACCGGCCGGATGGCAGGGGCGAAGGCCGGGACCGAGCGGGTCGAGTGGTCGATCGGCGAGGCCCTGGTGAACGTGAACTACCGGGTCTCGGGCAAGCAGGCCGGCTACGTCTACGCCATGGCCGAGAAGCGCGCCAAGGACCGGGTCATCCTCAAGCTCCTGGAACTGCACGGGCTCGTCTATTCCGAGGAGGAGGCGGACGCGTTCCGGGCCGAATCCCCGGCCGCGATCCAGGCCGTCGACGACGCCTTCGCGGATCCCGACCCGTTCGACGAGGTGACCGAGGCCGAGGCCGACCTGAAGCGCCGCATCGACGCGCAGGACAGCATCGACGCCGTCACCGACCTGATGCTCGACGCCGAGACCCAGCAGGTTCTCGCCCGGATGCCGCCGGGCACCCGCGACGAGGTCCGCGACTATGCCCGCGCCCGCCTCGTCGCCCTGGGCTGGCCTCCTAAAAAACCCGGCCGCCGCGCGGCCTGAACCAAGAAACCGGGCCGCCGCGCGGCCTGATCGTCAGGCGGGGCCGGTGGCGTGAACAGGATGATCCGCCCGGGAGATCTCGAACCGCAGGCCCGCGCGGCGTCTCGCGGCCGGGAGCCCGGCGACACGCTCGCGGGCACGATCGAGCGCGTCACCTTCCACAACGCCGAGACCGGCTTCTGCGTGCTCAAGGTCCAGGCGGTGGGCCGGCGCGAGCTCGTGCCGGTGGTGGGGCACGCCCCGGCGATCGCGGCCGGCGAGTGGATCGCCGCCGCGGGCCGGTGGACCAGCGACCGCCAGCACGGGCTGCAGTTCCGGGCCGAGACCCTGCGGGTGACGCCGCCGACGGGCCGCGAGGGCATCGCGCGCTACCTCGCCTCCGGGCCGATGCGCGGCATCGGCCCGGCCATGGCGGAGCGCATCGTGGCCCGGTTCGGCGCGGACACCTTCTCGGTCATCGAGGCCGAGCCCGGCCGCCTGACCGAGGTGGAGGGAATCGGCCCCAGGCGCGCCGCCCGCATCCTGCGCGGCTGGGCCGAGCAGACGCTGGTGCGGGAGATCATGGTCTTCCTGCACGCCCACGGGGTCGGCACCGCCCGGGCCGTGCGCATCTTCCGGACCTACGGGCGCGACGCCATTGCGGTCATGAGGCAAGACCCCTACCGGCTCGCCCGCGACGTCCGCGGCATCGGCTTTCGCACCGCCGACGCCATCGCGATGCGGCTCGGCATGGCCCGCGAGGCGCCCCAGCGCCTGCGCGCCGGGGTCACCTTCGCCCTCCAGACCGCCACGGACGAGGGCCATTGCGCCCTGCCGACCGAGCGCCTCGTGGCCCTGGCCCGGCGCCTGCTGGAGGTCGAGCCCGACCTGATCCGCCTCGCCATCGCCCTGGAGCTGCGCGGCGCGGACGTGGTGGCGGACACGATCGAACGGGAGACCTGCCTGTTCCTGAAGGGCCTGCACGGGGCCGAGCGCGCCATCGCCGAGCGCCTGCTCGACCGCCGCGACGGGGCTCCGCCCTGGCCCGCCATCGACCCCGCCCGGGCGATCCCCTGGGTCGAGGCCCGCACGGGCCGGACCCTGTCGCCCTCGCAGGGCGCCGCCATCGGCACCCTGCTCGCCGCCCGGCTCTGCGTCCTCACCGGCGGCCCCGGCGTCGGCAAGACCAGCACGCTGGATTCCCTCCTGCGCATCCTCGTCGCCAAGGGCGTGCGCGTGCTGCTGGCCGCCCCCACCGGCCGGGCCGCCAAGCGCATGACCGAGCAGACCGGCCTGCCCGCCCGGACCCTCCATCGGCTGCTGGAGGTCGACCCGGCCCGGGGCGGCTTCACCCGCGACGCCGGCAACCCGCTCGACTGCGACCTCCTCGTCGTCGACGAGGCCTCGATGATCGACGTGCCGCTGATGAACGCGCTCCTGAAGGCGGTGCCGGAGCGGGCGGCCCTGCTCCTCGTGGGCGACGTCGACCAGCTGCCCTCCGTGGGGCCGGGCCAGGTCCTGGCCGACCTCATCGCCTCGGAGCGCATCCCGGTCGCCCGCCTCACCGAGGTGTTCCGGCAGGCCGCGGCGAGCCGGATCGTCGTCAACGCCCACCGCATCAACCGGGGCCTGATGCCGGAGGCGCTGCCTCCGGTGCAGGAGGCGGTGCAGCAGGCGCTGCGGGAGGGCGCATCCGCGGACGCGGCGGCGGATTTCTACTGGATCGCGGTGGACGATCCCGAGATCGGCCTCGCCCGGCTGATCGAGGTGGTGACCCGGCGCATCCCCGCCCGCTTCGGCCTCGACCCCCTGCGCGACGTCCAGGTGCTGACGCCGATGCTGCGCGGGGTGCTGGGCAGCCGCAACCTGAACCACGAGCTCCAGCGCGTGCTGAACCCGCCCCCGGAGACGGCGGTGGAGCGCTTCGGCTGGCGCTTCTCACCCGGCGACCGGGTGATGGAGACGCAGAACGACTACGACCGCGACGTCTGCAACGGCGATCTCGGGCGGGTCGTGCGCCTCGATGCCGCGGATCAGGCGGTGATCGTGTCCTTCGAGGGGCGCGAGGTCGCCTATCCGTACGGCGAGCTCGACACCCTCGTGCCGGCCTTCGCCACCACCATCCACAAGAGCCAGGGCTCCGAGTACCCGGCCGTGGTGATCCCGATCGTGAACCAGCACTTCACCATGCTGGCGCGCAACCTGCTCTACACGGCGGTGACCCGGGGCAAGCAGCTGGTGGTGCTCGTCGGCCAGCCCCGGGCGATCCGGACGGCCGTGTCCGGAAGCCGCCAGGCCCGGCGCTGGACCAAGCTCGGCCAGTGGCTGCGCGAGCGCGGCTAGGGACAGGATCGGCCCCGCGACGCCCGAGCGCGGGACGCCCGCCGGCAAGCTTTGCCGCGGGGCCGCGTCAGAACGCGCGGGGCTGGAATCTTGATGAGAACAAAAGAAGAACTTATATCGGCTCGACGACGTTGCACGATCCGGCCGCGAAGTCCGGACGACAGGCCCCGGCGACGCTCCCGACAGGGAAATCCCGGGCATCGGAGGCCCGGCCATGACCGTCCCGCGTGATCCCCGACCCCGTTACCGGTTCCACTGCACCGACGGCCACGTGGCCATCATCGACCCGAGCGGCCTCGCCCTCGCCGACCCGACCCAGATCCGCTTCCATGCCGTGGAGGTGGCCCTGCACGCCATGGAGCGGGTCGGGGCCGGGCTCGACTGGTCGGACTGGATCGTCGACGTCCACGACGCGCAGGGCCGGCGCGTCCTCCTCCTCGCCTTCCGCGAGATCCTGCCGCTGGCGCGGGCGGCCTGAGACCGCGGGCGGCGTTCACGGCGGGGCGGCGTTCGCGGCGGGGTTTTCGACACGAGACGCGAACGAGGACGGAACCATGCGAGGCATCATGACGAAGGGCACGTCGAAGCGGGGCGCCTATACGATCGAGACCCTGTCCTACAGCAGCACCCGCCTCGTCCGGCTCGGCGGCCGGAAGGTGGCGATCCTGTTCCCGCCGCTCGATCCGGGCGGCCCCTACCAGCTCTATCCCCATCCCGACACCTTCCGGAGCCTGACCTTCGCGGGCCTTCCCGCCCCCCTGCGGCCGGAATTCATGGCCTTCGACGGCCTGGGCGCGGTGGAGGCCTTCCTCGGCATCCGCGCCGCCGCCCCGGCGCCGGAGACCCTGCCGCTGGCGGCCTGAATCCGGGGTGGAACGGGAGGCGGGCCTCTCCGATCGGCCGGGCGTCCTCGTCGGTTGGGTGTCCTCGGCCTCGAGGGCGAGCAGGCGTCCGGTCGCTGTCGCGCAGGATCGGCGCGGACTCGGCGCGCCCTGCTTGAGGGCATCGAGGCTGCATCGGAAAATCCCCGGGATATCCGCGGCGACCGATCGGTCGAAGGCGCCGCCGGCTCTCGGTCAGACCCGCCCTCGCCCCGAGCGTGCGCCCGCGTCTCGGCCCCCGGCTGTGGATTGCGTGTCGCACCGCGAATTTCTTCGCGCCGGTGGGGATTAAACGCCGTGCGGGCGAAACGGTCGCGGAGCAGTTCCAATTTGGAATAAGTAAAAAACATATAGCTTGCAGATGAATTATGGATTCTGCCAAGACGTTCGTGTGCCTCGAATAGTAATGCAATTTCCGTCCGCGGCAGTGCCTTCGTAAACTCGTTGGAATGGTCTTTGGCTGTGAACCGTTTTGCGTCGAATGAGAGTGCCTGTGTCGTCACCAAAGCAGCGCAACGCTGTCTCATGGCGACGCTCCTATCCGGCGTTGCTGCTGTCGGGTTCGCGGTCCGGGATGCGCGGGCACAGGCGGCCGTCGAGACCGTGACCCTCGATACCCTGTCGGTGGAAGGCGCCGGCGCGGGCCGGAACGCCTCGGGCAACCAGCCCGGCGGCGCGGTCGGACCCGTGCGCGGCTACGTGGCCACCCAGAGCCGGGTCGCCACCAAGACCGACACGCCGATCCTGGAGACGGCGCAGTCGATCTCGGTGATCGGCCGCCAGCAGATCGAGGACCAGAACGCGCTCACCCTGAACCAGGCCCTGCGCTATACGCCGAGCGTGACCACCGAGCAGCGCGGCGGCTCGGGCGCGACGCGGACCGATCAGTTCTTCATTCGCGGCTTCACCGCCCCGCTGTTCCTCGACGGCCTCTCGCTGCCGGGCAGCCGCGACGCCGCGCCGTCCGTCGACCCCTACCGCCTGGAGCGCGTGGACGTCATCAAGGGACCCGCCTCGGTGCTCTACGGGCAGTCGGGCCCGGGCGGGATCGTCAACTTCGTCTCCAAGATGCCGCGCTTCGTCCAGCACGGGGAGATCTTCGTCCAGGGCGGCGGCTTCAACGAGGTGCGCGGCGGCTTCGATATCGGCGGCCCTCTGGCCGCCGAGGCGGGACCCCTCGCGGACCAGTTCGCCTACCGGGTCGTCGGCCTCGGCTGGAAGGGCGACGGCCCGGCCGTGACCACAGAGGTCGAGCGCGTCCTGATCAATCCGAGCCTGACCTGGCGGCCCTCCGCCGACACCTCGCTCACCGTCATCGGCAACTACCAGCGCGATCCGTACTCGGGCTTCTACGGAGGCTTTCCCGCCGTCGGCACGCTGTTCCCGCGCAACTTCGGCGGCGGCCTCACCGGTCGCCTGCCGGTGGACTTCTACGACGGCGACCGCAACTTCGAGCGCTCGGACCGGACTCAGGCCTCGATCAGCTACATCTTCGACCACGATTTCAACGAGTCCCTGCACTTCCACTCGGCGGCGCGCTACCTGCGCACCGAGGGCGATTACCGCAGCGTCTACGGCGCCTTCAACGACAGCACCGGCCCCTTCGCCAGCGGCCCGCTCATCGACCGCTCGCGCATCACGACCCGGGTCGGGATCGACGCCTACACCATCGACAACAATCTCGTGGGCAAGTTCGAGACCGGCCTCTTCGCCCACACCGCGCTGGTCGGCGTCGATTACCGCAGCTTCGAGACCCGCACCCTGTCCTCGGCCTTCCCGGCGGCGCCCAGCCTCAACGTGCTGGCGCCCAATTACAGCCTGTCCATCCCGACGCCGCCCTTCACCACGGATGCGCGCATCACGGCGGAGCAGACCGGCGTGTACTTTCAGGACCAGGTGAAGTTCGACCGCCTCGTCCTCACCCTCGGCGGCCGCTACGACTGGGCCCGGACCTCGGGGCCGACCCGGAACCTCGCCACGAACGGCGTGACGAACCAGGACGTGCCCTCGGAAGCCTTCACCGGCCGGGCCAGCCTGCTCTACCTCTTCGACAACGGCTTCGCGCCCTACGTCTCCTACAGCGAGGCCTTCGAGCCGATCACCGCCGGGCGGATCTTCGACGCCAATTTCGGCTCGATCGGGCGCATCCCCGATCCGGTCACCAGCGACCAGTTCGAGGCCGGCATCAAGTACCAGCCGCCCGGCACCGACATCCTGCTCACCGCCGCCGCCTTCGACATCCGCCGCTCGAACGCCACGAATCCCGACCCGGTCAACCGCGGCAGCTTCGTGGTGCAGACCGGCGCGGTCGGCGTGCAGGGCCTGGAATTCGAGGCGCGGGCCACCCTGGCGGAAGGCCTGAACGTCATCGGCGGCGTCTCGGTCATCGACGCGCGGATCGCCACCGACATCACCTCGACGCTCAACCAGGTCACCAACCAGCAGGTGCCGCTGCTCGGACGGGTGCCGGTCCAGATCCCGGACACGACGATCTCCCTGTTCGCCGATTACCGCTTCACCAGCGGTCCCCTGCTGGGCCTCGGCCTCGGCGGCGGCGTGCGCTATCTCGGCTCCTCCTGGGGCGATCCGGCCAACACCTTCAAGGTTCCGGAGAGCGTCCTCGTGGACGCGGTGCTGTCCTACGACCTGAAGAACCTCGACGCGACGCTCAACGGCTTCACGATGCAGGTCAACGCGCAGAACCTTCTCGACGCGCGCACCGTCACGGGCTGCTTCAGCTACTCGAACTGCTATTACGGCCTGCCCCGCACCGTCTACGCCACCCTGCGCTACCGCTGGTAGCGCGGCGCGCCGGCGCCGCGCCGGCCTTCCGGAGGACGCATGGGAACGAGCTTCCGCCAGGCCATGGCCTGGCTCCACACCTGGTCCGGCCTCGTCGTCGGCTGGATCCTGCTGGCGGTCTTCGTCACCGGGACGGCGAGCTACTACCGGGCCGACATCTCGCGCTGGATGCGGCCCGAGCTCCGCCAGGTCGAGGCGCTCTCCCCCGACGAAACGGCGCGGGCGGCCGAGCTCGCCGTCGCCCACCTGCAGCAGCACGCGGGCGGGGCGCGGACCTGGTTCATCGGCCTGCCGACGCCCGACAGCCCGGTCGTCGACCTGTTCTGGCGGACCAGGCCGGGCACCCCGCCGGGGCAGGCCCGCCTCGACCCGGCGACCGGCGCGCCGGCCGCGATCCGCGACACGAAGGGCGGCGACTTCCTCTACCGCTTCCACTTCGAGCTCCACATGCCCCCGCTCTGGGGCCGCTGGATCGTGGGCCTCTGCGCCATGATCATGCTGGTGGCGCTGATCTCCGGCATCGTCACGCACCGGCGGATCTTCGCCGATTTCTTCACCCTGCGGCGGGACAAGGCGCCCCAGCGCGGCTGGCTCGACGCGCACAACGTCACCGGCGTGCTGGCGCTGCCCTTCCACCTGATGATCACCTACACGGGCATCGTCACCCTGAGCGTGATGTACATGCCCTGGGGCATCACCACGGCCTACCGGGGCGAGGCGCAGACCTTCTTCGCCGAGAGCGGCCAGATCCCGGCACCCCGCCCGCCCGCCGGGCAGCCCGGCACCCTGGCGCCCATCGGCCCGATGGTGCGCGAGGCCATGGCGCGGGTGTCCGAGCCCCTGGAGCGGCTGTCGATCGCAAACCCGCGGGACGCGCATGCCGTGGTGACGGCGGTGTTCGAGGAGCCGCACGGGCTCTCGCACGAGCACCCGCAGATCGCCTTCGACGGGGCGACGGGCGCGGTGCGGGAGGTCCGCCAGGGCGGCCTCAAGCCGGCGACCCGGACCTTCACCACCCTGGTCGGCCTGCACGAGGCGCATTTCGCCGGACCGGCCCTGCGCATCCTGTTCTTCCTGTGCGGGCTGATGGGCTCGGCCATGGTGGCGACCGGCCTCGTGCTCTGGTCGGTGGCGCGCCTGCCCCGGCCGGGCGAGCGGGGCTTCCTCGGCCTGCGCCTCGTCCAGGCCCTGAACATCGGCGCCGTCGCCGGGCTCCCGGCGGCGATCGCGGCCTACTTCCTCGCCAACCGCCTCCTGCCCCCCACCCTGTCCGGCCGGGCCGACTGGGAGATCGGCGCCTTCTTCGCCACCTGGCTCCTGGTCACGCTCGCGGCCCTGGCCGGCCCGTCGCGCCGGGCCTGGGGGGCGGCGCTGACCGCGACGGCCGGCCTCTATCTCGCGGTCCTGGCCGCCGACCTCGCCCTGGTCGATCACCGCTGGGCCGGGCTGCCGGCCGGGGAGGCGCGCTTCGTGTGGTTCGACGCGACCCTCCTCGCCCTGGCGGGCCTGTTCGCCTTCGCGGCGCGCAAGCTCGCCCGCTATGCCGGCCCGCGGCGGGCGGCCCGGCAAGCGCCGGTCCAAGGTCCCGTGCCTGCCCCCGCGACGCAGCGCCCGGGCCTCGGCGCCCTCGCGTCGACGGGACCGAGGGCCCGCTGAGGCTCCGGCGCCGCGGCGAAGAATGCGGAGCAACCAACCGGCCCGCCGGTCGTTTCCAGGGTCCTTCAACGACATCCGAAAACGGACGACCCGCCATGATGCACCGCCTCGCCGCCGCCGCCGGCCTCCTCGCGATGAGCTCCGGCCTCGCGCTGGCCCAGTCGCCCGCCGCCAAGCCCGACACGGCCAAGCCAGACACGGCCAAGACGGATACGGCCAAGTCCGAGAAGGACATGAAGGAGTATCAGGTCGCCGCCGCCAGCAAGATCACCCTCGCCCAGGCGCTGACCACCGCCGAGCAGCAGGGCGAGAAGGGCCGCGCCATCGACGCCGACTTCGAGAAGGCCGACGCGAAGAACCCGAACCACTACAGCATCAAGGTCGTGTACCCCGACGGCAAGCTGGTCGAGTACGGCATCAACGCCGACAGCGGCGCCCTCTACAAGACCGAGAACCAGCCGATCGAGCGCTACTTCACCCGCCTGAAGCCGGCCGATTTCCAGAAGGCCACCACCTCGCTCAAGGACGCCCTGAAGATCGCCGAGCAGAAGGCCGGCGGCGGCAAGGCCTACGAGGCCGAGGTCGAGCGCGAGGGCTCCTCGGTCGAGTACAAGATCAAGGTGGCGCTCGCCGACCGCGAGCAGAAGGTCAAGGTCGGCCCCGACGGCAAGGTCGTCGACTGACGTGACCGGGGGAGGCCGGCGCGGACGCCGGCCTCCCCGCCCCGGCCGGGACCCTCAGCGGTAGTCGGTCGGCGTGAGCCCGTGGCGGGCGATCTTGTCGTAGAGGGTCTTGCGCGGCGTCCCCAGGGATTCCGCCGCGAGCCGGACATCCCCGCCCGCCATGATCAGCTCCTCGCGGATGAGGCCGCGCTCGAAGCGGTCGACCTGCTCGGCCAGGGTGCCGGCGGTGACGATCTCGGGCGCCGCGAGGTCGAGGGTGCCGAGGCCCAGGGCGTAGCGCTCGGCGAAGTGGCCGAGTTCGCGCACGTTGCCGGGCCAGTCGTGGCGGCGCAGGTGCTCCAGCACCGGGCCGGTGATCGCCGGCACCTCGCGGCCGAAGCGGGCGGCGGCCCGCCGGAGGAACTCCTGGAAGAGCAGGATCGCGTCCTCGCGCCGGTTCCGCAGGGGCGGGATCGCGATCGTGATGACGTTGAGCCGGTGGTAGAGGTCGTCGCGGAAGGTGCCCTGCGCCGCCGCCTGGCCGAGATCGACCTTGGTGGCGGCCACCACCCGCATGTCGATGGCCAGGCTGTCGTTGCCGCCCAGCGGCTCGACCCTGCGCTCCTGCAGCACCCGCAGGATCTTCACCTGCAGGTTGAGCGGCATGCTCTCGATCTCGTCGAGGAAGAGGGTGCCGCCCTGAGCGTGCTCGATCCGGCCGACCCGGCGCTTCATGGCGCCCGTGAAGGCCCCCGCCTCGTGGCCGAACAGCTCGCTCTCGGCCACGCTGTCGGGCAGCGCCCCGCAATTCATCGCCACGAAGTTGCGCTTGGCCCGCCGGCCCCAGCGGTGCAGCGCGCTCGCCACCACCTCCTTGCCCGCGCCGGTCTCGCCGAAGACGAGCACGTCGACGTCGGCCTGCGCCACCTCGCGCACCAGCTGGCGCAGGCGCACGATCTCGGGCGACACGCCGAGGAAGGCCGGATCCTCCTCCAGGGCGGCGTCGAGACGCGCCCGCAGCTGGCGGTTCTCCAGGACGAGGCGGCGGCGCTCCAGCGCGCGGCGCGCCGAGGCCAGCAGCGCCTCGGCCGGGTAGGGCTTGGCCAGGAAGTCGTAGGCGCCGTCGCGCATCGCCCCCACCGCCATGCGGATGTCGCCGTGGCCGGTGATCAGGATGACGGGCAGCTCGGGATCGATCGCCCGCAGCCGCGCGAACAGCGCGACCCCGTCGAGGTCCGGCAGGCGCACGTCGGTGACGACGAGGCCGGGCGGGTCGGCGAGGATCGCGGTCAGGGCCGGCCCGGCCGCCCCGAAGGTCTCCACCCGGAACCCGTCGAGCTCCAGGCTCTGGCGGTTGGCGCGGC
Organism: Methylobacterium sp. M6A4_1b; assembly: GCF_053345175.1. NCBI lineage: Bacteria > Pseudomonadati > Pseudomonadota > Alphaproteobacteria > Hyphomicrobiales > Methylobacteriaceae > Methylobacterium > Methylobacterium sp. M6A4_1b. Next base: position 20,969 of record NZ_JBKEZQ010000024.1, on the reverse strand, counting down.
AGACATCGGCCTCGTCGTCGATGAAGACGACCCGCTCGGCCGAGGTTGCCCCATCCCTGTTGTCGCTCACGTCGTCGTCTCCGCCGGTCCGGCTGCTCCGGCCGTCTCGTAGGCCGGGGCCTTCGCCAGCGCCATCCGGAAGATCGTACCGCCCGCCGGATCGTCCCGGACGGTGAGGCTGCCGCCGCAATCCTCGACGATCCCGCGGGCGATGGCGAGCCCGAGCCCGAGCCCGTCCGCCTTGGTGGTGAAGAAGGCGTCGAAGACCTGCGCCCGCACCGCCTCGGGCATCCCCGGGCCGCCGTCGCGGACCTCGACGGCGACGCGGTCCGGGGCCTCGACGACGACCCGCAGGTCGACGCGGGGATCGGGCCGGCCCTGCACGGCGTCGAGGGCGTTCTGGAGCAGGTTCACGACGACCTGCTCGAGGCGCGGCCCGTCGCCCAGCACCCGCAGGCCGGCGGGGCCCGCCTCCGTCACGAGCGGGATGCCGGCGGCCGCGGCCCGGGCCTCGACCAGCTCCAAGGCGTTGCGCAGGATCTCGGCGAGGGCCACCGGCTCCCGCTTGGCGGAGGAGCGCCGCGCGAACCCCTTGAGCTGGCGCGTGAGGCCGCCGATGCGGTCGGTGAGGCGGCCGATGGCGAAGGCGTTCTCCGCCGCCTCCTCTGTCCGGCCGCGCCGGACCAGGACGGCGGCGTTGTCGGCGTAGGAGCGGATGGCGGCGAGCGGCTGATTGATCTCGTGGGCCATGCTGGCGGCGAACTGCCCGAGGGCGGCCAGGCGCCCGGCCTGGGCGAGCTCGCGCCCCAGGCGCTCGCGCTCGGCCTCCGCGCGCTGCCGCTCCTCGATCTCGAGCCGCAGCATCCCGTTGGCGGCCGTGAGTTCCAGGGTGCGTTCCCGGACGCGGGCCTCCAGGGCGTCCCGCTGGGCCGAGGCGCGGGCGAGGTGCTCGCGGTTGCGCCGGCCCCGGCCCGCCAGCGCGGTGAGGCCGAGGCAGGCCAGGCCCGTGACGAGGGCGGCGATGATCCAGGCCTGGACCCGCTCGCGCTCGACCGTGCCGCCCAGGGAGGTCAGGGTGGTGAGCCGCCAGCCGGTGCCGGGGATCGGCGCGTCGAGGCGCAGCGCGGCCCAGGCCGGCCGCGCGCCCTGTCCGACGCGCACGAGGTCCGCCGTGCCGGCGACCGGATAGAGCGGCATGTCGTCGAGGGGGGCGTCGCCGAATTCCAGCGCCTCGCGGATGCGCCGGCGCTCGGCCTCGTCGACCCGCCGCAGGGTGGTGAAGCGCCAGGCCGGGTCGCTCGCCACGAGGACGATGCCGCGCGCATCCGCGACGAACACCCCGTCCCCCGCCGCCCGCCAGGCGGCCTCGACCGCGTCGAACTCGATCTTGACCACCACGACGCCGCCGGCGCTCCCGATCCGCCGGGACAGGTAGAGGCCGGCGCGCCCGCTCACGGTGCCCAGGGCGAACTGCGAACCGGCCCCGTCGCGCATCGCCTGCCGGAAATAGGGCCGGAAGGCGTAGTCCCGGCCGAGGAAGCTGCCGCGCCCCTCCGCATTGCTGGCCGCCACCGTGATCCCGTCCGGGCGGATTACGTAGATCACCGCCGAGCCCGTCGCCGCGGCGACCTGGGCGAGGCGCCGGTTCACGCGGCCGATCAGGGCCTCCGGCGGCGCGGCCTCCGCCGCGGCGGCGATCTCCGGATCGGCCGCCAGGGCCAGGGGCAGCGAGGCCTGCTTCTGCATCTCGGCCGCCAGGACCCCGACCTGCAGCCCCAGCGTCGCCGCGGCGGTGCGGCGCAGGTCGGCCAGGGCCCAGCGCTCGGCGACGCCGCCGGCGATCCAGACCGCGAGCAGGATCGCGGCGACGCTCGCCAGCAGCGCGAGGCTCCGGCGGCTCGGCACGTGCACCTTCGCACGGTGTGCCGCGATCGGTCCGGGACCCGGCGTCATGGCCTGCGCCCCTCTGCGAATTCTCGGACGGGATTCCGCGGCCGGGTCCGGGTTTTCGCAAGGCGATCCCGGGAGCGGCGCGGGCTCATGGAAAAAACGACCCTGATATCAGGCGTTTAACAAAAAGTTTCCCGCGCCGCGCCGCTGGCACGCCGGTTGCCATTCCGGGAGGGTAAGGCTGCCCTGCGCGACGCGCAGGGCTCGCCGCCGAACGGCCTTCGCCCCCGTTCCCGCCCCCCGTCGGGGCGCGACCGGGCCGGCGGGAGCCCGCAGGTGCAAGACCAAGAGCGGACGGAGGCGGGGCGGTGGCCCCGGACCGAGCCGACATCCTTCGAGAGACCAACCGGGAGAACGCCCTCATGGCTGCTGTACCATCGCCCCTCACCGCGCCGCACGCGCCGCCCAAGCCCAAGCCGATCTACAGGACCCTGTATTTCCAAGTCCTGGTCGCGGTGGCGATCGGCATCGCGCTGGGCCACTTCTACCCGCAGGTCGGCGCGGACATGAAGCCGCTCGGCGACGCCTTCATCAAGCTCGTCAAGATGATCATCGCGCCGGTGATCTTCCTCACCGTGGTCTCCGGCATCGCCGGCATGACCAACCTCGAGAAGGTCGGCCGCGTCGGCGGCAAGGCCCTGATCTACTTCATCACCTTCTCGACCCTGGCCCTGATCGTCGGCCTGATCGTGGCGAACCTCGTCCAGCCGGGCGCGGGCATGCACATCGATCCGAAGTCCCTCGATCCGAAGTCGATCGCGATGTACGCCGACAAGGCGAAGACGCAGTCGATCACCGACTTCCTCATGAACATCATCCCCTCCACGGCGGTGGGCGCGTTCTCGGGCGGCGAGATCCTCCAGGTGCTGTTCTTCTCGGTGCTGTTCGGCTTCGGCCTCGCCTTCATGGGCGACCGCGGCAAGCCGGTGCTCGACATCATCAAGGTGCTGTCGGAAGCCATCTTCGGCGTCGTCAACATCATCATGAAGGTCGCCCCCATCGGCGCCTTCGGCGCCATGGCCTTCACCATCGGCAAGTACGGCATCGCCTCGCTCGCCAACCTCGCCTACCTCGTCGGCGCCTTCTACCTGACCTCGGCGATCTTCGTCCTCGGCGTCCTCGGTGCGGTCGCCCGCTACAACGGCTTCTCCATCATCAAGCTCATCCGCTACATCAAGGAAGAGCTGATGCTGGTGCTCGGCACCTCGTCGTCCGAGTCGGCCCTGCCCTCGCTCCTCGAGAAGATGGAGCGCGCCGGCTGCTCGAAGCCCGTCGTCGGCCTCGTGGTCCCCACCGGCTACTCGTTCAACCTCGACGGCACCAACATCTACATGACGATGGCGGCGCTCTTCATCGCCCAGGCGACGGACACGCCGCTCACCTACGGCGAGCAGGGCCTGCTGCTCCTCGTGGCGATGCTCTCCTCGAAGGGCGCGGCCGGCGTCACCGGCTCGGGGTTCATCACCCTGGCGGCGACCCTCGCGGTGGTGCCCTCGGTGCCGGTCGTCGGCATGGCGCTGATCCTCGGCGTCGACCGCTTCATGTCCGAGTGCCGCGCGATCACCAACTTCATCGGCAACGCGGTGGCCTGCATCGTGGTCGCCCGCTGGGAGGGCGAGGTCGACGACGTCAAGCTCGCCGCCGCCATGGGCGGCAACCCGATGCCCCTCGACTCGGAACTCCCGGCCCTGCAGCCGGCCGTGTGAGCCGACGCGATCCGGACCGGGCGCGCGGCGCCCGGTTCCCGAGAGACAAGAAAAAGGGGGCGCGGACCGGCCGGTCCGCGCCCCCTTTCGTTCGCGTCCCGCAACCGGCGCCCTATTCCACCGTGACGGACTTGGCGAGGTTCCTCGGCTGGTCGACGTCTTTGCCCATGAAGACGGCGGTGTGGTAGGCGATGAGCTGGATCGGCACCGCGTAGACGATGGGCGCCACGACGGGATCGAGGTCGGGCATCGTCACGGTGGCCATGGTGTCGAGGCCGGCCGCGGCCGCGCCCTTGGCGTCGCCGATCAGGATGATGCGCCCGCCCCGCGCCGCCACCTCCTGCATGTTCGAGACCGTCTTCTCGAAGATCGCGTCGTGGGGGGCGATCACGATGACCGGCACGCTCTCGTCGATGAGGGCGATGGGGCCGTGCTTGAGTTCACCCGCCGCATAACCTTCCGCGTGGATGTAGCTGATTTCCTTGAGCTTCAGGGCGCCTTCCAGTGCCATCGGGTAGCTGGTGCCGCGCCCCAGGTAGAGCACGTCGCGGGCCTTGGCGACCTCGCGGGCCAGGACCTCGATCGCGCCCTCCAGCTTGGTCGCGTCGGCCATCAGGCCCGGCACGGTGATCAGCGCGTCGACCAGGCGGCGCTCCGCCTCGGCGCCGAGGGTGCCGCGCGCCCGGCCGGCATGGATGGCCAGACACAGCAGCACGGTGAGCTGGCACGAGAACGCCTTGGTGGAGGCGACCCCGATCTCGGGGCCGGCCAGCGTCGGCACGGTGGCGGAAGCCTCCCGGGCGATGGTGGAGGTCGGCACGTTGACCACCGCCAGGGTGTGCTGGCCCTGCGCCTTGGCGTAGCGGAGCGACGCCAGGGTGTCGGCGGTCTCGCCCGATTGCGAGATGACCAGGGTGAGCCCGTCCCGGTCGAGCGGCGGCTCGCGGTAGCGCGCCTCCGAGGCGACGTCGATCTCGACCGGCAGGCGGGCCAGGCTCTCGAACCAGTACTTGGCCACGAGGCCGGCATAGTAGGCCGTGCCGCAGGCGGTGATCGAGATCCGCGAGAGCTTGGCGAAGTCGAAGGGCAGGGCCTCGGGCAGCGCCACGCGGCCCTGGGCGAGGTCGACGTAGTGGGCGAGCGTGCGGCCCACCACCTCGGGCTGCTCGTGGATCTCCTTGGCCATGAAGTGGCGGTGGTTGCCCTTCTCCACCCGGAAGGCCTGGGCGACGATGCGCTGGCGCTCGCGGGTGACGGGCCGGCCGCCCTGGTCGCGGATCTCGGCGCCCGCGCGCGACAGGATGGCCCAGTCGCCCTCGTCGAGATAGGTGATCGCTTCCGTGAAGGGGGCCAGCGCCAGGGCGTCCGAGCCGAGATAGGTCTCGCCCTCGCCGAACCCGATGGCCAGCGGCGCCCCGTGGCGGGCGCCGATGAGCAGGTCGTCGTGCCCGGCGAAGACGAAGCCCAGCGCGAACGCCCCGTGCAGGCGCGGCAGGCAGGCGGCCACCGCCTCGACGGGGCCGAGGCCCTGGTCCATCGCGTGGCTGACGAGCTGGGCCACCACCTCGGTGTCGGTCTCGCTCTCGAAGCGCACGCCCTGCGCCTGGAGCTCGGCCTTCAGCTCGCGGAAGTTCTCGATGATGCCGTTGTGCACGACGGCGAGGCGCGTCGTGGCGTGCGGGTGGGCGTTGGTCTCGTTGGGGCGCCCATGCGTGGCCCAGCGGGTGTGGCCGATGCCGATGCTGCCGGCCAGGGGCGCGTCGCGCAGGCGCATCTCGAGGTTGGAGAGCTTGCCCTCGGCCCGCCGGCGCTCGAGGTGCCCCTGGGTCAGGGTGGCGATGCCGGCCGAGTCGTAGCCGCGATATTCGAGCCGGCGCAGGGCTTCCACCAGCTGCCCGGCCACGGCGTCCCGTCCGACGATGCCAACGATTCCGCACATGGGTTTTCGTGTCTTTCAAGAGTCCGGTTCGCGGCGCGAGCCGGCCGCGTCATCCCGGGCTTGTACCGGATCGGGACGGGCGCGCGCCAGCCACCCGGCCCGGAGGCCGGTCAGCGAGGCAGTCTGGCCCGGCAATCCTGAACACGGGCTTGCCGGCCGGGGCGCCGTCCCCGCCGGCGAGCCGCGCAGATTCCGTCGACATGCCCCGTCGAAAAGCCTCGCCGCCGTCCGATGGCCCGTCCTACGGCGTCTCGTCCCGCGGTGTCTCGGCCCGTGCCGCCTTCTCCGCCTGCAGGGCCGCGCGCTTGCCCGGCGCCCAGCCGGGCAGGTTGCGCTGGCGGGTCCGCGAGACCGCGAGAGCGTCGTCGGGGACGTCCGCCGCGATCACCGAGCCGGCCCCCACGATGGCGCCCGCCCCGACGCTGACGGGCGCCACCAGGGCGGTGTTCGAGCCGATGAAGGCGCCCGCCCCGATCCGCGTCCGGTGCTTGTTCACCCCGTCGTAGTTGCAGGTGATGGTGCCGGCCCCGAGATTGGCCCCCGCGCCGACCTCGGCGTCGCCCACATAGGTCAGGTGGTTGGCCTTGGCGCCCGCCCCCATCCGGGCGTTCTTGACCTCGACGAAGTTGCCGATGCGCGCGCCCGTCTCCAGCACCGCGCCGGGGCGCAGGCGGGCATAGGGGCCGATCTGGACCCCCGGCGCCAGGGTGGCGCCCTCCAGATGCGAGAAGCTGTGCACCACGCAGGCATCGCCCACGCGCACGCCGGGTCCGAACACCACGTGAGGTTCCACGAGAACGTCCCGCCCCAACACCGTGTCCACGCTGAAGAAAACGGTTTCGGGCGCGATCAGGGTCGCGCCCGCCACCTGGGCCGCCCGGCGCAGGCGCCCCTGGATCTCGGCCTCGGCCACCGAGAGCTGGACCCGGTCGTTGACGCCCTGCGCCTCCGCCTCCGACACCGGCACCACCGCCACGGGCAGGCCGTCCGCCACCGCGAGGCCGACGGCGTCGGGCAGGTAGTACTCGCCCGCCGCGTTGGCGTTGCCGATCCGGGTGAGGAGGGCGAGGGCGCGGTCGCCCGACAGGGCCATCAGCCCGGCATTGCACAGGGTGACCGCCCGCTCCTCGGCGCTCGCATCCTTCTCCTCGCGGATCGCCAGCACGCGCGCCCCGTCCGTCAGCACCCGGCCGTAGCCGGCGGGTTGCTGCGTCTCGAAGGCGAGCACCGCCACGGCCGCCCCCTCCGCCAGGGGCGCGCGCAGGCGCGCCAGGGTCGCGGCGGTGATCAGCGGCGTGTCGCCGAAGGCGATCACCACGTCGTCGTCGCCCGCCTCCAGGGCGGCGCGGGCGGCCAGCACCGCGTGCGCGGTGCCGAGGCGCTCGGCCTGGGGGTAGATCGCGGCGCCGGGAGCCAGGGCGGCGACCTCGCGGGCCACCGCCTCCTGGCCCGGCTCCACCACCACGGCGATGCGGCCGGCCCCGGCGCCCCGCGCCGCGGCGAGCACGTGCCCCAGCATGGTCCGGCCGGCGACCCGGTGCAGCACCTTCGGCAGGTCCGAGCGCATCCGCGTGCCCTTGCCGGCGGCGAGCACGATGGCGGTGAGGCTGCGCCCCGTGATCCTGGTCGTCTGGTCCGTCATCGAAGGGTCCGCCGCTGGCCGCGCCGTCGTCGCTGCGCGGGCTGAAGTGCTCCTGCGCGGGCTAAAGCGCGGCGGGGACCGTTTCAAGTCCGAACCCCGCGCGCGCCGCGGCGACCCGCCTCACGCAGGCTTTGATCGGGACCAAACGAACGGTCCGGAGCCCTTCGGCGTTGACCGCCGCGGTTCGGGACGGCTTAAGCACCGGTTCAGGGCTCCGCGTGGTAGACCGCCTTCAGCCCCTCGCCCTCTCCGCGCGCGCCCCGCGCCGATCAGACGGACCCGATGACGCCGCCGAACCCGGATTTCCTCGACGACCCGTCCGCCGGCCCCAGCCGCCGCAGCCTGCTGCGGCAGGCCGGCCTCGTGGCCCTCCTGAAGCCGACCGGCCTCGCGGCCTTGGCCGGCGGGCTTCCCGTCCTGCCGGGCCGGGCCGCCGCCGAGGAGGCCCCGGCCCTGCCCGCGGACGGTACGCCGTTCCAGCCCGGCCTCGTCACGGATCTGGCCCGGGCGCTCGCCAAGGCCCCCTACGCGGCGCCCCGCACCAACGACCTGCCCGAGGCGCTGACCGGCCTCAACCGCGAGCAGTACGCGGCCATCCGCACCCGGCCCGGCAGCGCGGTCTGGGCCGATGCGGCCCTGGGCTTCACCATCGAGCCCCTGCATCGCGGCTCGGTGTTCCGCTCGCGCGTGGCGCTCGCCCTGGTGGAGGAGGGCGTCGTGCGCGCCCTGCCCTACGACCCGGCCCGGTTCGAGACGGACGGCGTCGCCCTGCCGGTCCTCAAGGACGACCCCGGCTATTCGGGGTTTCGCATCCGCGCCCGCTTCCGCGGGGGCGAGCTCAGCGACTTCGCCATGTTCCAGGGGGCGTCGTTCTTCCGGCTGCTGGCCACCGGCCAGGGCTTCGGCGTCACGGCCCGGGCGCTGACCCTGCGCCCGGCCGACGCCAAGGGCGAGGAGTTTCCCGAGTTCCGCGCGATCTGGATCGAGCGGCCCGGCCCCGGCGGTCCTCTGGTCCTGCATGCGCTGGTCGACTCGCCCTCCGCCGCGGCGGCCCTGCGCATGAGCCTGCGCCCCGGCGACGCCTCCCTCTGCGACGTCGAGGGCACGGTCTTCGCCCGCGCGGCCATCGACCATCTCGGCCTCGGCGGCATGACCACGAGCTACCTGTTCGGCCCCCACGACCGGCGCGGGTCGGACGACGCCCGCGCGGGCGCCTCCGCCAGCGGCGGCCTGCAGATCCGCACGGGCGTCGGCGAGGCGATCTGGCGCCCGGTGCGCAACCCCGAGACACTGCAGATCTCCTCCTTCGTGGACGAGAACCCGAAGGGCTTCGGCCTGATGCAGCGGGCGCGGGACTACGCCGCCTTCCAGGACGACGTGCAGCACTGGGAATGGCGTCCCTCCCTCTGGCTCGAACCCCTCGGCGCCTGGGGGCCGGGGGCGGTGACCTTGCTGGAGATCCCGAGCGATTCCGAGTTCAACGAGAACGTGCTGGCCTATTGGCGCCCGAAGGCGACCCTCGCGGCCGGGGCCGAGATGCCCTTCAGCTATCGCCAGCACTGGTGCTGGCAGCCCCCCGAGCCGCCGCGCGTCGCCCTGGTCTCGGGCACCCGCAGCGGGCACGGCGGCGAGAACCGGCGCCTGTTCCTGGTGGACTTCACCGGCGCGGGCATCGCGGCGGGCGACCTCCAGACCCAGCTCGGCGCCGCCTCCGGGGCGATCACGTCGAGCACCCTCTACCGCTACCCCGAGCGCGACACCCTGCGGGTGGCCTTCGAGCTCGATCCGAAGGGCGAGAAGGCCTGCGAATTGCGGCTCAACCTGCAGCGCGCCGGCACGCCGCTCACCGAAACCTGGCTCTACCGTTGGACCCCGTGACCGCATCCCCGCTCTCCCCCGACGCGACGGCCCCGGCCGATCCGGCGCCTCCGGCGACTCACGCCGCCCTGCCCTTCGCCCCCGCGATGCCTCCCGAGGCGCCGCTGCCGATGCCGGTCCAGGATCTCGAGCGCTGGGATCCGGCCAGCGGCCACCGGCCGGCCTCGCGCCCTGGAAAGCCCTGGCTCGCCCGCGCCTTCGTGTTCGGGGGCGCGGCGCTCCTCACCGCCTACGGCGCGATGCAGATGTACGAGGTGGTGGCGGTCTCAGGGGGGACCACGGCGCTCCAGTACGTGCTCCTCGCCCTCTTCACCCTGAACTTCTCCTGGATCGCGTTGGCCTTCACCGGCGCGATCCTGGGCTTCCTCGTGCTCCTGCGCGGGCTGAAGACCCCCGTCCTGCCGGCGCGGCTCACCACCCGCACCGCGGTGGTGATGCCGGTCTACAACGAGGCCACCGCCCGCACCTTCGCGGGCGTCGAGGCGATGCGGGCCGAGATCGACGCCACCGGCCACGGCGCGGCCTTCGATTACTTCGTCCTGTCGGATTCGACGCAAGGGGACGCCTGGATCGCCGAGGAGCGCGCCTTCCTGGAGCTGCGCGCCCGCTGGGGTGACGCGGCCCGGCTCTACTACCGGCACCGGCCGAAGAACCACCATCGCAAGGCCGGCAACATCGGCGACTTCGTCTCGCGCTGGGGCGGCGCCTACGACCACATGCTGGTGCTCGACGCCGACAGCCTGATGACCGGCCCCTGCATCGTGCATCTGGCCGCCGCCATGGAGGCGGATCCGGATGCCGGCATCATCCAGTCGCTGCCGCTCATCATCAACCGCAACACCCTGTTCGCCCGGGTCCAGCAATTCGCCGCGCGGATCTACGGGCCGGTCATCGCCACGGGCCTGTCCGTCTGGTCGGGCCGCGACGGCAATTACTGGGGCCACAACGCCATCATCCGCACCCGCGCCTTCGCGGCGGCCTGCGGCCTGCCCGACCTGAAGGGCAAGCCCCCCTTCGGCGGCCACGTGCTCAGCCACGACTTCGTGGAGGCGGCCCTGATCCGGCGGGCCGGCTGGAGCGTGACCATGCTGCCCGCCCTGCCCGGCTCCTACGAGGAGAGCCCGCCCTCGCTCATCGACGTCGCGGTGCGCGACCGGCGCTGGGCGCAGGGCAACCTCCAGCACAGCCGCATCATCGGCACGGCGGGGCTGGCGCTCGCCTCCCGCCAGCACTTCGCCACCGGCATCGCCGGCTACGTCGCCTCGCCCCTCTGGCTGGCCCAGCTCGTGGTCGGTATCGCCCTGGTGCTCCAGACCGCCTACGTGCGGCCGGAATACTTCACCTCCGAGTTCGGGCTCTACCCGGTCTGGCCGCGCTTCGATCCCGTGCGCGCGCTCCAGCTCTTCGGCCTGACCATGGGCATCCTGCTCGCCCCGAAATTCCTCGGCCTGATCCTCGCCCTCGTCGACGGGCCGGTGCGCCGGGCCTGCGGCGGCGCGATCCGCCTCGTCCTGTCGAGCCTGATCGAGATCCTGCTCTCGGCGCTCATCGCCCCCATCGCGATGCTGATCCAGTCCGGCTCGGTGTTCCAGATCCTGCTCGGGCGCGACACCGGCTGGAACCCGCAACGGCGCGACGACGGCTCGATCCCCTGGGGCGACATCGTGCGCCGCCACCGCTGGCACATGGCGCTGGGGCTGGTCACCGGGGTGGCGGCCTTCGCCATCGCCACCTCGCTGTTCCTCTGGATGTCCCCCACCATCCTGGGCCTGGTGCTGGCGATCCCGATCTCCTGGGCCAGCGGCCAGCTCGGCCTCGGGCTCGCCCTGAAGCGCCTCGGCCTGCTGATGACCCCGGAGGAGCGCGCCCCCCCGGCCATCGCCGCGCAAGCCGGTGCCCTCAGTCGGCGCAACGCCGAATCCGGCCTCGACGACGCGGACGCGCTCACGGCCCTCCACGCCGATCCCGGCCTCGCGGCGGCCCACGCCGCGATGCTGCCCGGGACCGCCCCGCGCCCGCGCGGGACCATCGATCCCGACCAAGCCCTGGCCCAGGCCAAGGTGGTGGAGGCGGAGGAGATCGCCGAGGCCCGGGCCTGGCTCACGCCGAAGGAGCGCATGGCCCTCCTGCACGACCGCGCCCTCCTCGACCGCCTCACCCGCCTCGCGCCCTGACCCCGCGTTTTCCCATTTCCGCGCCCCGCATTCTCCGATAGAACCGCCGGCACGGAAGGGTGGCCGAGTGGTTTAAGGCAGCGGTCTTGAAAACCGCCGTGGGGGCAACTCCACCGTGGGTTCGAATCCCACCCCTTCCGCCAAGAGTCCGAGTGAAGGGCCCAAATTCACTTCGTTATTTTCATGAGTAGATTGGGATCCCCTGATGAAGGCCCCCAGCTTGCCGCGGCCTGGGAGTTGATCGCCGCAAAAGTCGGAGGCCTATCGCTTTTCGCGATCCGCATCCAAGATCGTGACGCGATCGCGAAGGCTGGCGCCTTCACTGCGAGCCAGACGGTTCTCGATGGTCGCGCGCAATCCTGAAATCATCCGTTCCAGAAAATGGAAATGGTCGCGCTCGATTTCGCCGGCGACAAGCCGCGTCAGCAGCCATTCCGACATTGCTTCGAGCTCCGCGTCGGCATAGGCGATTTGTGCCGCGGAACCCACCTTGGCCAGCCTGACGAGTTCGACCACACGGCGCAGCTTTGCCTTTTGCTCACGGTTGCGCCGCAGCTGGCGTCTGGAGGCGATCCAGCCGACGGCGGGCGCCAGGATGGCGAAGATCATGACGGACAGCCAATAATAGTTCACCGTCTGGTCCAGCAGGCTCTCCTGTTCGCCGTTCAGGTAGGCGAGCGTTCCGTGATGCACGGGGAGCAGCGAGGATCGCTCGGTTTCGGGCGCCTCCATCTGTCCTGCCGCCGGCAGCGTGGCGACGACCTTCGCCTTCGTCGTCAGCAGGAGCCGCGTGATCTCGCCGGCGACGCGGTCCGGCAGCGAAGCGCGCGAGACCAGGAGCGTGCGGACTGCGAAACTATGGATGCTCTCGTCCGGCTCCGTCGGCGTGCCCCCGTAGGTCCCCTGTTTGATTTCAACCGACTTGTAGGACGGCGAGCGGGCCGCGATGGCATCGGATTCTGGGATGTCGAGGTAGGAGGGTTTCGCTTTGTAGGTCTTCCGGATGCCCGCGAAGGCGTCGGGGATCGGCCCCGGACCGAGTGGACCGGAAACCACGGCGGCAACGGCCCGCCGCGCCTTCAGCGAAGGGCCGATCTCCGCCGCGGGCATCGCGATGAGGTCGGCCTCGCGCAGGTCGAAGAACTCTCTCAGGGCCTTGAGCAGTCCAGGATCGGACCCCTTCGCGACGGCGAGCGTCTTGCCGGCGAGCGCGCTGACGGTCTCGATCTTGGCGTCCGGCGGGATGATGATCGCGATTCCGTCCTGGCGGAGCACGAAGAGCGTTCGTCCGTTCGCTGCCGCCTCGTCGTCGCTTCTCACGACGGCGAGATCCACCCGACCCTCCGCGAGGGCCCTTCCGCTCTCGTGCACGCTGTCCATCGGGACGGGAACCAGGCGGATCAGGGGATGCTCCGAGGCCAGATCGCGGATGAAGGCGGCGAGCACCTTCTGCCCGTCGCTTGCGACCGGGCCGGTGGCCAAGGTCAGCGTGTATCGAGCGGAAATGAGCGCGGGGTAGCGCATCAGGATGTAAGCCCCCGCCGCGGCCAGCGCGAAGAGGACGCCCACGACCGCAACGATCTTCAGGAAGGGCCTCATCGCGCGCTCGGCCCGAGGGATCCAGTGCGGAGGGGTGGGATGCGCCGGGGCTCCGGGGCTGGGACGGCCCCGACGGCATGGGCGGGATCCCTTTGCGGGCTACGTCAGCGCCCCAGAGCCGCCGATTCTAGAAGTGCTGGCGCGGACGGTCGTACCAGAGGAAAATGCAGAAGGCGGAGAGCGCTACGCCGTTGATCACCAAGCTCCAGCCGTAGCCGGCGATCGCGTGCTGGCCCATGGGAAAACCGATGAAGCCGAGTCCCACCAGCGACCCCAGAAAAGCGATCGCCGCGAAGAGCATTGCGAGGACAATCATGCGCGCCTCCCACTTCGCAGAACAGTTTACGCGCGTTGTTGTCGCGTTCAAGCCCAATTCACGATAAGAACGACGTGCCGAAAGCCGAAGCTCCGGACTGCCCGCTTACCGATGAGCCTTGCAGAGAAGTGCGCAAAGGCCGAGGCCATACGCCTTCGATCGCCGCGACGCCTTGGCCACGTGAAGGAAGACCTCGATGCCGTGGAGCCGAGGCGAACAGGCTGCGCAACGGCGGTCGACGGCGTGCACCTTGGCTCCCGGCGCACCATCGTGGGCCGGCAGCTCGGGTCTTGCGCGGCACGCGAGACGGTATGCTGATGACGCAGGTGCGATGCAGAGGCGTCGCATCCGCGTCTGACGACCCGGTGTACGGACTGAGCGTCGGAGAAGATCCATGGACGATGGGCAGCCGCGGTTTTCATCTGTTGCGACTGTCGTCGGTTCGGCGGCGACAGCCGAATCCGGCAGTCGCAAGCGGCGCTTCGGTCGTCGGGTGCTCAAGGAGGCCAGGAGGACTCTTGGCATATTCCTGTATCTTTGGATGATCTTCAGTCTTCTGATTCTTCACGAGCAGATGGTTCTGTCACGGCATGGCTTGAGCTATGGGTTCTTTGGTCTGGCCTTCTTCAACGCCTGGGTGTTGGCAAAGATCATGCTCGTTGCGGAGAGTCTGGACGTCCGCCCCGACTTCTCGGGGCGGCCGCTTCTGTATCCGATCCTCGTCCGGTCCTGCGTCTTCGCCGCGATCCTCGTGGGCGCCTATGCCGTCGAGGACATGCTGATCGGACTCTGGCGTGGGAAGTCGATCGTCGACAGCGTGCCGGCTATCGGCGGAGGCGGATTTCGCGGACCCGCATCGGCGGGCATTATCATGGCGGTCGCCCTGATCCCCTATTTCGCGTTTCGGGAGCTTGGTCGCGTGATCGGGCGGGAGCGTGTGCACGCGCTCCTGTTCAGGGGTGTTCCTCCCGCGGACATGCGGGGCGGTAACGGTCCTCGAGACATCGCGCCCGCGGACGATCCCTGACGCGCCGCCTTCGAAACGGTCCGGTCCGTGACGGTCCGGACCGCCGCGACGGCGCCGATCCTCGGGCGAGGGCGAACCGACAGGGAGGAAGCGATCGATCCTTGGCGGCGGAGGGGGGCGAGGCGGCCCGTCGACGACGCATGAGATCCCTACCGACAGGATACTGATTTCCGTCCTCCGGCGTCTCGTTCGATCAAGTGAAGCTGCGCTGAGTCTGCGACATTACAGCGGACGGGGCTCAAATCCGGTGGCCCTGCCGACAAGAGGGCCGACCATGACCCGCCGTCTTTCTCGATGGGGCGCCCTGCTTCTGTTGGCCGGGCTCGGCCTGCCCGCGCGCGCGCAGACGGCCGCGCCCGCCGCCGTCCCCGTCGGGACCGTCAATGCCGAGCGCAAGGCCATCGACCAGACCCTCGATTTTGTCGGCCGCATCGAAGCGGTCGGTCGTGTGGAAGTCCGTGCCCGCATCACGGGCTTCCTCGACGCGGTCCTCTTCAAGGAGGGCGAGGCGGTCAAGAGCGGATCGCCGCTCTACCGGATCGAGCCGGATCTCTTCGACGCGGCGGTCAAGCAGGCCGAAGGCGCCCTCGAACGCACCAAGGCCGCCTACACGCTGGCGGCGATTCAGTTGCAGCGAGCCCAGGAACTGCTGGACCGCAATTCGGGGACCGTGGTCGCGCGCGATCAGGCTCGCGCTGCCCTGGACCAGGCGAAGGGCGCCGTCATGGGCGACGAGGCGAACCTTCAGACGGCGCGCATCAATCTCGGCTACACGCAGATCGTGTCGCCGATTGCCGGCCGGATCGGGCGCACCAGCGTGACGAAAGGCAACGTCGTCGGACCCGACAGCGGCGTCCTGACCTCCATCGTCAGCCAGGATCCCATGTACCTCACCTTCCCGGTGAGCCAGCGCGAGTTCCTCCGCTACGAGCAGGGGGCGGGGCGCCCCGACCGTAGCAAGATCGCCGTCCGAATCCGGTTCTCCGACGGATCGGCCTACGGCGAACTCGGGCGGATCAACTTCGTCAACGTCAGCGTCGACCGCACGACCGACACGGTCATCGTGCGGGCGACGATGCCGAACCCGGCGGGCGCCCTGCGTGATGGACAACTGGTGCGCGTCGACCTTCAGGCCGGGCAGCCGGAGCAGAAGGTGGTCGTGCCGCAATCGGCCCTCATCGCCGATCAGGGCGGCGTCTACGTCTTCATCGTCGAGGATGGCCGGGCGGCGACCCGGCGCGTCAAGCCGGAGCCCGGCGGTTCGGGCGCCGACGCCGTGATCGCCGAAGGCCTCTCGGGCGGCGAACTCGTCATCGTCGATGGTCTGCAGCGGGTCCGGCCCGGAATCCTCGTCCAGGCGACCCCGGTCAGCCAAACGGCCAACAGGACCTGAGCCGATGTTCTCCGCCATCTTCGTGGACCGCCCGCGGCTCGCGGTCGTCATCGCCATCGTGACCTCGATCGCGGGCGCGCTGGCGCTGCTGACCATTCCGGTGGCGCAGTACCCCGATATTGTGCCGCCACAGGTTTCCGTGACGACGATGTATCCCGGTGCCGCCGCCGACGTGGTGGAATCCACCGTCGCCCAGCCGGTCGAGTCCCAGGTCGTGGGCGTCGACAAGATGATCTACATGAAGAGCGTCAGCGGCAACGACGGCAGCTACACGCTCACCGGCTCGTTCGAGCTCGGGACCGATCCCGATATCAATGCGGTCAACGTCAACAACCGCGTTCAGATCGCCCTCGCGAAGCTGCCGGAGGACGTTCGCAAGCAGGGCGTCACCGTCAAGAAGAAGTCCTCGGCCCTGCTGGGCGTTCTGGCGGTCTACTCGCCCAAGGCGACGCAGGACCCGCTGTTCATCTCCAACTACGTCACGATCAATCTGCTCGACCAGGTCAAGAGCACCCCCGGAGTCGGCGATGCGACGCTGTGGGGACCGCAGGACTACGCCATGCGGGCCTGGGTGCGGACCGATCAGCTGACGGGCCTCAACCTCACCACGGGCGATGTGATCGGGGCGATCCAGGCTCAGAACGTCCAGGCCCCCGTGGGGCGGATCGGCGCCCGTCCGATCTCCGACGAGCAGCAGCTCCAGCTCAGCATCCAGACCCAAGGCCGCCTGACCTCGGCCGAGCAGTTCCGGAACATCGTTCTGCGGACGAACCCGGACGGATCGGTGCTGCGCCTCGGCGACGTGGCGCGAATCGATCTCGGTGCGGCCAGCCTCGACCGCGAAACGCGGCTGAACGGCAGCCCCGCCACCGTCATCGCGATCTACCAGTCGCCCGGCGCGAACGCCCTCTCGACCCTCAAGGAGGTCGAGCGGCGGGTCGGGGAACTGGCCAAGACCTTCCCGGAGGGGCTCGCCTGGAAGGTCACCTACGATCCGACCGCCTTCATCACCGAGACGGTCCACGAGGTGAAGAAGACGCTCATCGAGGCGTTCGTGCTCGTCGTCATCGTGGTGTTCCTGTTTCTCGGCAGCCTGCGCGCCACGCTGATCCCGACGCTTGCCGTCCCGGTCAGCCTGATCGGCACGTTCATCGTGCTCAAGGCCGTCGGCTATTCGGCGAACTCCGTTTCGCTGCTCGCCCTGGTTCTGGCCATCGGGATCGTGGTCGACGACGCGATCGTGGTCGTCGAGAACGTCGAGCGGGTCATGGAGGAGCACCCGGATCTGTCGCCCCGGGAGGCGACGAAACGGGCGATGGCCGAGATCACCGCGCCGATCATCGCCATCACGCTGGTCCTGCTCTCGGTCTTCGTGCCGGTCGCCTTCGTGCCCGGCATCTCGGGCGAGCTCTTCCGCCAATTCGCCGTCACGGTGGCGGTCTCGATGTTCATCTCGGCGATCAATGCGCTCACCCTGTCGCCGGCCCTGTGCGGGGTGCTGCTGCGCCCCCATCACGGTCCGCGTCGAGGCATCATGGGCTTCGTGATGCGATCCATCGACGGGGTCCGCGACGGCTACGGTGCCGCCGTGGCCCGCATCGTGCGCCTCTCGCTCCTCGGCCTCGTCCTCGCCGGCGCGGCGGCCTACGGGACGATCGCCCTCGCGAAGATCACGCCGACCGGCTTCCTGCCCGAGGACGATCAGGGCGCCTTCTTCGTCGTCGTGCAGCTGCCGGAAGGCGCCTCGGTCGGGCGCACCTCCGAGGTGGTGGCCCGGGCCGAGGCCATCCTGCGCGAGGAGCCCGCCGTTGCCGACACCACGTCGGTCATCGGCCTCAACTTCATCGACAACTACTCGCAGGGCAACGCGGCCTTTCTGGTGGTGACCCTCAAGCCGTTCGAGGAGCGCAAAGGGGCAGGCGAAGGCGCTGCGGCCTTGATCGCACGCCTCGGCCAGCGATTCCGCGAGGTCCCCGGCGGGACCGTCGTTCCTCTCGCCCCTCCGCCCATCATCGGGCTCGGCAGCGGCGGCGGCTTCAGCTACGTGCTGCAGGACCTGCGCGGCGGCGATCCGAAGGAACTCGCCCAGGTCCTGCGCGGATTGTCGGTCGCAGCGAACGCTGAGCCCCGGCTCAACCGGGTCTTCAGCACCTTCTCGGCGACGAACCCTTCGGTCTACCTCGATATCGATCGCGACAAGGTGCAAGTCCTCGGCGTGCCCCTCAACGCGGTCTTCCAGGCGCTGCAGGCCTCCCTCGGCGGGTTCTACGTCAACGACATCAACCTGTTTGGCCGGACATGGCAGGTCCAGGTCCAGGCGGAGGCCGCGGACCGCGCCCGGATCGATGACATCTACCGGATCAACGTGCGCAACAAGGACGGGCAGATGGTCCCGCTGCGCTCCCTCGCGGAGGTGCGGATCGTCGTCGGTCCGCCCGCGCTGATCCGGTACAACAACCTGCGCGCCGTCACGATTCAGGGCTCACCCGCGCCGGGCGTCTCGTCGGGCCAGGCGCTCGCTGCCATGGAGAGCGTCGCCAGCCGCACCCTGCCGGTGGGCTTCGGCGGCGAATGGACCGACACCGCGTTCCAAGAAAAGCGGGCCGAGGGCAAGACGGCGATCATCCTGGCTTTCGCGGTCCTGTTCGCGTTCCTGTTCCTGGTCGGGCTCTACGAGAGCTGGACCATCCCGGTTCCGGTTCTGCTCTCGGTGACCGTCGGCATCGTCGGTGCCTACGCCGCCATGGTGTATGGTGGGCTCACCCTCGACCTCTATGCGCAGATCGGCATGATCGTGCTCATCGGCCTGGCGGCCAAGAACGGTATCCTCATCGTCGAGTTCGCCAAGGAGAAGCGGGACAAAGGCGTCGCCCTGCAGGAGGCGGCGACCGAGGGCGCCCGCCTTCGTTTCCGGCCGGTGATGATGACGTCCTTCGCCTTCATCCTCGGCCTGCTGCCCCTCGTGATCGCCACGGGCGCTTCGCAGCTGGCCCGGCGGAACGTCGGAACGCCGGTGTTCGGCGGCATGATCGCCGCGTCCTTCATCGGCATCTTCGTGATTCCCCCCCTCTACGTGCTGTTCCAGGGCCTGCGCGAGCGAGCGTGGCGGCTCTTTGGCGGCGCGGCGGAGGCCCCGCCCGTGTCACCGCTGACGGACAGCGTCGCGGGTCCTCCGAAGCATGCGCCGGCCGAGTGACCCGTCCCGGCGGACAGGAAGGAGCACGACGATGCACGATGCCGAGCAGGTCCTGCTGATCGACAGGCCCGACGACGGTCCGCCCGGCGCGGAATCCCCCAAGAAGTTCAAGCGAAGGGCCTACGAGCGGGAGTTGCGCAAGCTTCAGGTCAAGCTCTGCCACCTCCAGGCGTGGGCCAAGCGGACCGGCGCGCGCGTCATCGTGGTATTCGAGGGGCGGGATGCGGCCGGCAAGGGCGGTACGATCAAGGCCATCACCGAGCGGGTCAGCCCCCGCGTTTTCCGGGTCGTCGCCCTGCCGGCCCCCTCGGACCGCGAGAAGACGGAGCTGGCGATCCAGCGCTACGTCGCGCATTTCCCGGCTGCCGGCGAAATCGTGATCTTCGACCGCAGCTGGTACAACCGCGCCGGCGTCGAGCGCGTCATGGGCTTCTGCAGCGAGGCGGAACATCGCCGCTTCCTCGACCTGTGTCCCCGGATGGAGCGCTTCGTCATCGGCGGCGGGATCCAGCTCATCAAGTTCTGGCTGGAGGTCGGCAAGGACGAGCAGAAGCGCCGCTTCCAGGCACGGATCGACGATCCCCTCCGGCAATGGAAGCTGAGCCAGATGGATCTCGAATCCTACGCGCGCTGGTACGAATTCTCGCGGGCGCGCGACGAGATGCTCGCGGCCACCGATACCGACGACGCGCCCTGGTACATTGTCCGGTCCGACGACAAGCGCCGGGCGCGCCTGAACTGCATCGCCCATCTCCTTCGGCTCATCCCCTACGAGGTCCAGAAGCGCGAGTCGGTGACGTTGCCCAAGCGCAGCGACAAGAACGCCTACACGGACGCGTTGCACGACAGGCGGTTCGTTCCGGAACGGTACTGAATGCCGGGTCCGCAGCGGCAGACCCGAGGACACCGGCCGCCGGACGCCGGAATGCGGCACAGGAGACGGGAGCGGGCATGGCCGGGACATCTGCCTCCTGGGGCCGCCCCACGGCGACCACCATGCGCGCCGGGCCGGGGCAAGGGCAGGATGCCCGCACCGGTCTCCGGACCCCAGCAGCGTCGACCCGGCAGCCCGAGGGCGGCCTCGCTCGGCGACGTCGGCAGCGACCTGATCGCCAGCGGCCTAGGTGTCGAAGCTATGAAGGTTGTTCACCCGAGGCGGGGGTGAGAGGCTGGGGTTGCGAAGCCGACCAACCCTGACCGAGCGCCCCGGATGAACACGCATCAGCATGCCCGCATGACGGTCCATGGTCGAGCCCTCCTGGTGAACCGGATCCTGGTCGAAGGCTGGCGCGTGGCCGAGGCGGCGCAGGCCGCCGGCCTCAGCGAGCGCTCAGCCTACAAGTGGCTGGCCCGCTTTCGGGCGGGTGGCGCGGGGGCGCTTCGCGACAGAAGCTCGGCGCCCCTCCGACCGAAGGTGCGTGTCACGCCCGTGATCCGCACGCAGGTCGAGGCTCTGCGGCGCACGCGGCTGACGGGTCAGGTCATCGCCGAGCGCCTGGCCCTGCCACGTTCCACCGTCGGCCGAGTCCTGCGCGGCCTGGGCCTCGGCCGTCTCAGCGCGCTCGAAGCCCGACCGCCGGTCATCCGCTACCAGCGCGAGAGGCCGGGCGAACTCATCCACATCGACACGAAGAAGCTCGGCCGGATCGAGGGCGTCGGTCACCGCATCACCGGCAACCGGCGCGATGGCCGGCGCGGCATCGGTTGGGAGGCCCTGCATGTCGCCATCGACGACGCCTCGCGTCTTGCCTACACGGCGGTCCTGCCCGACGAGACCAAGCAGAGCGCGCTGACCTTCATGAACGAGGCGCTGGCGTTCTTTGCCCGGCACGGCGTCACCGTCGAGCGCGTGATGAGCGACAACGGCTCGGCCTACCGCAGCCATGCCTTCCGCGATCTGCTCGCCGAGGCCGGCCTGCGCCACGTTCGGACGCGGCCCTACACGCCGCGCACCAACGGCAAGGCCGAGCGCTTCATCCAGACCTCGCTGCGCGAATGGATCTACGCCGAGCCCTACGCCTCGTCCGCCGAGCGGATACGCGCCATGAGCCCCGGGATCGACCACTACAACACCAGCCGAACCCACTCCGCCCTCAGCCGACAGACACCCTGGCAAAGGCTGAACAACCTTCTGGGCAACGACACCTAG
>NZ_JBKEZQ010000023.1:0-62809 GCF_053345175.1 Methylobacterium sp. M6A4_1b | reverse complement strand
CAGGCCAAAACCCCGCGCAAGTCTCAGGAGATGCAAAAGCAAGCCGCCAACCCCGTTGGCCGCCCGCCGATGAACCGGGGTATAAGCGGGGCCGGTTTTTCTGTCAACACCCGTTCCGACAGAAACATGACGCGTCTTTCAGGCGGCATCGCGCAGGTTTTTCAGGCGGCATCGCGGAGGTGCTCCAGGAATCGCCGGGCCTCCTCCCCGGGCATCGGCCGGCCGAGCAGGAACCCCTGCGCCTCCGTGCAGCCTTCCTGGCGGACCTGCGCCATCTGCGCCTCGGTCTCGATGCCCTCGGCGGTGATGCGCGCGCCGAGCTGCGTGCCGAGGCCGACCACGGCGCGCACGATGGCGGCGGTGCCGGGATCGGCGATCTCGCGCACGAAGGAACGGTCGATCTTGATCCGGTCGAAGGGAAAGCGCCGCAGATAGCTCAGCGAGGAGTAGCCCGTGCCGAAATCGTCGAGGGCGATCCGGACGCCGAGGGCGCGCAGGCGATGCAGGCAGGCGATGACCGCCTCGGCATCCTGCATCAGCACGCTCTCGGTGATCTCGAGCTCCAGGCGTCGCGCCGGGAGGCCGGACGCCATCAGGGCGGCGACCACGCTCTGCTCGAGTCCGGACTGCCCGAACTGCACCGCCGAGACATTGACGGCGATGCGCCGGTCGCCCGGCCAGGATGCGGCCTCCGTGCAGGCTTCCCGCAGCGCCCAGCTGCCGAGCTGACGGATCAGCCCGGTCTCCTCGGCCAGAGGAATGAAGGCGCCCGGGGCGATCATGCCCCGCACCGGATGCGGCCAGCGCAGCAGGGCCTCGAAGCCCTGCACGGTACCGCTGTCGAGGTGCAGGACCGGCTGGTAGTAGAGACTGAAGCCGCCGGTGCGCACCGCCTCGCGCATCTCCAGTTCGAGGAGGTTGCGCTCGGTGGTCGCGGCATCCATCGCCGCCTCGTAGAACCGGTACGTGTTCCGTCCCGCCGCCTTGGCCCGGTAGAGGGCGATATCGGCGTTGCGGAACAGCGTGTCGGCATCGGCGCCGTCCTGGGCACCGATGCCGATTCCCACGCTGACGCCGATCCCGACCCGGTGCCCGTCGAGATCGACCGGCTGCTCCATCGCCTCGATGATGCGGCGCGCCGCGAGCCCGGCCTCCTGCGGGTCGTCGAGGTCGGCCAGGATGATGGCGAATTCGTCGCCGCCGAGGCGCGCGACGGTGTCGCCGTCCCGGACCACGCCGCGCAGGCGGTCGGCCACCACGCACAGCAGCGCGTCGCCGGCCGGATGGCCGAGGGTGTCGTTGACCGCCTTGAAGCGGTCGAGGTCGCAGGCCAGCACCGCGAAGCGGCTTGCCCGCCGGTCCGCCCGCGCGAGGGCGTTGCCGAGGCCCTCCTTGAACAGGAGCCGGTTCGGCAATCCGGTCAGGCCGTCATGCAGCGCCATGTAGGCGATCCGCCCCTCCGCCAGCTTGCGCTCGGTGATGTCCATCGTCAGGCCCACGACCTTGACCGCCTCGTTCAGGTCCGGGTCGGTCACGATGCGGGCGAAGCTCTGGAGCCAGCGCGGCGCCTCGCCCTCCGGAACCGCCAGGCGGAACTCGCCTTTGTAGGACGTGCCCTCGGCGAGGGCGCGGTAGACGTGGCCGTACAGGGTGGCGAGGTCGCCCGGATGGATGTGGCTGTCCCAGGCGCCGACGCTGACCTCCACCGGCGTGCCGGGGGCGTGGCCCTCCGGCACCGGGATGCCGTACATCCGCGCGCTGTCGGCGGAGTGGCGGACGGTGCCGCTTTTCAGGTCCCAGGACCAGAGCCCGGCCCCGGCGGATTCCTGCGCGAGCCGCAGGAGGTTCGAGGTCTCCTCCAGGGCCTGTCGTGCCGCGACGATGTCGTCGATGTCGAGGGCCGTCCCGAGCAGGCCGACCATCACGCCGTCCTCACGGATCGGCAGCATGACGAGCTTGTGCCAGCGGTAGACGCCGTCGTGCCGGAGCAGGCGTCCCTCGACCTCGTAGGCCTCGTCCCGCCGCCGGGCCTCGGCGAAGACCTGCTCCATCCGTGCGGCATCGTCGGGATGGTTGCGGGCGAGGCGCGCGGCGCGGCCGGAGCCGATCGGCCCGTAATAGCTCTCGAAACGCTGGTTGACGTAGGTCGCCTCCCCGTCGTGCAGGGAGACGACCCAGACGATCTGCGGCAGGGAATCGGCGAGCGCGCGGTAGCGGGCCTCGCCCAGACGCAGGGCCTGCTCGGCGGCGACGCGCTCGCCGACGTCGCGCGCGGCGGTGATGGTCTCGAAGGGCAGCCCGGCCTCGTCGCGCACGAGGCGCGTCTGCGCCTCCACCCAGATCCAGCGGCCGTCGCGGTGGCGCAGGCGATGGATGATGCGCGCCGTCTCGGTCTGCCCGGTCCGGAACGCCTCGAGGAACGCGCGGGTGGCGGCCACGTCGTCCGGATGCAGCGAGGCGTCCAGGGAAAGGTCCAGCATCTCCTCGGGACTGTAGCCGAGAAGGTCGCGCGAGGCCGGGGAGACGTAGGTGCGCACGTTCGCGACGCTGCGCCGGACGATCATGTCGGAGACGGAATCCGCCAGGATGCGGTAGCGGCGCTCGCCCGCCCGGGTGCGGGCCTCGGCCGCCCGGTGCTCGGTGACGTCGGTGAAGGTGTGAAGGACGCCGCCGTCGGGCAGGGTCACGCCCCGCACCTCGAGGGTGGTGCCGTCCGGGCGCGGCCAGTCGATCCGCAGCGGCGTCCAGGCGCCGGCGGCGTCGCGCAGGCGCGGCTGGCCCGCGGCCGAGGGCTGCATCGCCGAGAAGTCGCCGCGCTCCGACAGGCGGGCGAGGATGTCGGACAGGC
Source organism: Methylobacterium sp. M6A4_1b (assembly GCF_053345175.1). NCBI lineage: Bacteria > Pseudomonadati > Pseudomonadota > Alphaproteobacteria > Hyphomicrobiales > Methylobacteriaceae > Methylobacterium > Methylobacterium sp. M6A4_1b. The sequence continues at coordinate 59,961 of NZ_JBKEZQ010000023.1, read as the reverse complement.
GCGCGCCCTCGCGCAGGACGGACTCGGGCAAGGCGAGGAGGTGGCGGGCCCGGGGGTTGAGCAGGCGCACGCAGCCCTGCGCGTCCATCATGATCAGCCCCTGGTCCATCGTCTCCAGGGTGGCGCGCAGGCGCAGGTCCTTCTCGCGCAGCCGTGCCTCGGAGACCGCGAGGTCGGTGACGTCGAGGACGAGGCCGTAGAGCGCCGTCAGGCGGCCGCCGGCATCCCGTTCGGCCGCCCCCTGGACGATCACGTGGCACAGGCTGCCGTCCGGGCGGACGATGCGGGCGCGCCCCTGATAGGCGGCGTTGCCGGGGCAGGTGCTCTCCAGAGCTGCGGAAATGCGCGCCGCGACCGCCGCCCGGTCGTCCGGATGATAGAAGGCGAGATGGTCGTCGAGGGAGAGTTCGCCGCCGGGCGGCATCGGCCGTCCGAAGACGCCGCAGATGCCCTGCGACCATGACACGGTCCGGGTCCGGGCATGGATGCGCCAGTAACCGATATGGGCGACGGCCTCGGCCATCCGCTGGGCATCGACCACGAGCTTGAGGTCGGCGGCCTTCGCGGCCAGGAGGGCTTCGGTGCGCTGGCGCTCGGCCCGCTCGATCTGGCTCGCGCGCTGCGCCGCGGAGAGCCGGAGATGGGCCTCGACGACGGTGCCGAGGTCGCGCAGCTGCGACACCCGGGCCGCGTCGAAATCGTCGCGCGGGACCGTGTCGATGAGGCAGAGGGTGCCGAGGGGCAGGCCGTCCGACAGGGCGAGCGGCACGCCCGCGTAGAAGCGGGCCCGAAGCTCCCCGGTGACGAGGGGACTCGACGCGAATTCGGCATCGGCGAGAATGTCGGGCAGCACCAGCACCGAGCCGGGCGCGCCCAGGATGGTGCGCTCGCAGAAGGCGCCGGCCCGGGGGAGGGTGCCGCCGACGGCGACGCCGCAGCGGGCCTTGGGCGTGTAGGTGTCGCGGCCGGCAAGGTTCACGAGTGCGATCGGCACGCCGAACAGGGCGCAGGCCGTCCGGCAGACGGCATCGAGATGCGCCTCCGGCGTGCACTCCAGGAGCCTCAGGTCATTGAGGATGGCCAGACGCTGCGCCTCGACACTGGAGCTCGGCACGACAACCCTTTCTCGCCGACGCACAGCCCGCGGACTCTCCGCGTTCCGCGTCTCATGACCTGGATGCCGGCGTGACCCGATGTCGATGACAGGTTCGGGCCGGCACAGGATGGTTCTCGGCCAGTCCTGCGGTCGCCCGCGACGGAACCGCCCGACGCGAGATCATGGGCTGCCAGCCTTTAACTTTCCTTTATGCACAGCAGATCCTTGCGGTGCGGGGGAGGTCCGGCGCAGCACCGGCCGCACCTCAGGCCGGGAGCAGCAGCCGGACATCGAGGCCGCCGAGGTCCGAGCGGGCGAGGTGAAGCCCGCCCCCGTAGAGCTCGGCGAGTTCCACGGTGATCGACAGGCCGAACCCGTGGCCGGGCACGCTTTCGTCGAGGCGCCCGCCGGGCCGCACCGCGCGGGCGGCCGCCTCCGCGTCGAGCCCGGGACCGTCATCGGCCACGGTCACCGTGACGCCGGCCTCCGTGGCGGCGGCGGTGACCCGGACGCGGCCTCGGCTCCACTGGCAGGCATTGTCGATGAGGTTGCCGAGCATCTCGTCGACATCCTGCGGATCGCAGGCCACGGCGAGCCCGGCCGGCAGGTCGAGGTCGATGGCCAGATGCTTCTCGGCATAGAGGCGTCCGAAGGTGGTCCGAAGGTCGGCCAGCGGTCCGGCGAGTTCGGTCCGGGTTCGGGTACCGCCGCCGAGGGCCGCGGCCCGCGCGCGCCGCAGATGGTGGCGCACCTGCCGGTCCATGGCGCCCACGAGGTCGGCGAGGCCGCCATCCGGGTCGCGGGTCCGGTCCGACAGGGCGAGGGTCAGGGTGGCGAGGGGCGTCTTCAGGCCGTGGGCGAGGTTCGCCACGTGGGTGCGGGCGCGCTCGAGGTTGGCGGCGTTCTGGTCGAGGAGGGCGTTCACCTCGCTCACCAGGGGGCGGATCTCGGCGGGTTGCTTGCCGGGAATCCGGTGACGCCTGCCGGCCCGTACCTCGGCGACGTCCCGGCGCAGGCGCTCCAGGGGCCGGAGGCCGAGGCGGATCTGCGCGACGGTGCCGGCCAGGAGGCAGAGGCCGAGAATACCCAGGATGGCGGCGAGGGCGAGGCCGGCCTCGCGCAGGGGGCCGTTCAGGGCCTGGGCCGGGGCCGAGGCCACGAGGAGCGTCGGCGGACCGCTTCCCTCCGGGGCCAGGACCTGGATGCGCAGGATCAGGGACTCGCCCCAGGGGCCGATGCCGTCGCCGGGCTCCGGCCGGTCGGGGTCGCGCCGGTCGGAATCCCGCTCGCGGGGCGGGCGGTCCGGCCACGGGCCGCCTCGGCCGGGCTCGGCCGGAGCGGACGCCCCCGGCAGGCGCAGGTCGCGCCCCTCCAGGGATTCGGACCGCAGGGTGTTCTGCCCCTGGCGGACCTGCCAGTACCAGCCGGAGCGGGGGCGATCGAAGGGCGGCCCGTCGAGGGCGCGATCGAGGCGCAGGCGGTCGCCGGGGCCACGCTCCAGGCTGGCCGCCAGGGCGACGAGCTGGCTGTCGAGGCGGCTGTCGAGCTGGGCACGGACGAAGCGGTGCAGGACGAGCCCGATGGCGAGGCCGGCGATCAGCAGGGCCGCGGTGACGAGACCGAGGGCGGCCAGGAGCAGGCGCCGCTGCAGGGAGCCGAGATGCAGGAAGCCGACGGGTTTCGCCGGAGCCGGCTTCTCCGGCGGGTCGGGCCTGTCCGCCGGGCGGGGGCCGGCGGCGGAGCGCGGCTTGTCCGGCGGGGTCATGCGGGATCGCCCGGAAGCAGCCGGTAGCCGTGGCCGCGCACGCCCTCGATCCGGGCCGGGGCGATCTTGCGGCGCAGGCGGGTGATGATGACCTCGACGGAGTTCGAGTCGACGTCGGCGTCGCCATCGTAGACCCGCTCGATCAGCTGTCCGCGCGGCATCACCCCGTCCTTGTGCAGGATCAGGCAGGAGAGCACGCGCCATTCGAGGCCGGTGAGCTTCAGGGGCAGGCCGTCGCGCTCGAAGGTGCCGAGACCGGATTCATAGCTGAGGGGGCCGCAGGTGACGCGGGAGGCGCCGTGCGCCGTCGCCCGGCGCACCAGGGCGCGCAGGCGGATCACCAGTTCCTCGACCCGGAACGGCTTCACGAGAAAATCGTCGGCGCCCGCCTTGAAGCCCGCGACCTTGTCGCTCCAGCCGTCCCGCGCCGTGAGGATCAGGACGGGCATCGTCCGTCCCGCCGCCCGCCAGGCCTGGAGGACCGAGAGTCCGTCGCGCTTGGGCAGGCCGAGGTCGAGCACCACCGCGTCGTAGGTCTCCGTCTCGCCGAGATGCTGCGCGTCCTCGCCGTTCACCGCGTGGTCGAGGGCGAAGTTCTCAGCCCGCAGGGCCTTGGTGATCGCGGCGGCGAGGGGCGCATCATCCTCCACCAGCAGGAGTTTCATGGGATCGAATCCGTGGGCGGAAGGGCGCAGGCGGGACGGCGAGCGGCCTACGCCGCGTCGTTTAACGGGGGCTGAACCATGCGGTTCAGTCCGGGTTCGCGGCCCCGTCCTAGAACGGCGTCGACCCGAGAGGGCAACCGCCGAACCCGAGAAGGACAGCCGCCATGATCGAAACCGTCCCGACCAGCGAGACCGCCCACCCCGCGGCCGCCCCGACCCCGAAGCGCTCCCGCCGGACCCTCGTGGTCGCCGCGGTCGCGGCGCCCCTCGCCTTCGGCGCGATCGGCCTGTCGCTCGCCCGGAACGGCTCCGCCGTGATGACGCCGGTGGAGCCCACCGCGATCTCCGCCCTGAAGGCCTCGGGCGCCATCGCCGCCAAGGGCGACGTCGCCGAGATCTACGGCAACAAGTTCGTGATCCAGGATGGCACCGGCAAGGCGCTGGTCGAGACCGGCCGCCGGGGGGAGGGAGGCACCCTCGTGAAGCCCGGCGAGGCCGTCACCGTGCAGGGCCGGTTCGAGAACGGTTTCCTCCACGCCATGCTGATCACCCGCGCCGACGGAAGCCGGATCCTGGTCGGCCCCGCCGGCGGGCCGCCCCCCGGCACCCTCGACTGGGCCAGGGACCGGGTCGGCCTCGGCGCGAAGCCCGACCTTCCTACCCTGACCGCCCAGGTCGCCGCCGCCGGCTATTCCGACATCCGTGTCACCGGGCGCGGCCCCCGTCACCTCGAGGTCGCCGCCCGCGGCGGCGATGGCCGCGAGCGCCAGCTCCATGTCGGCTTCGACGGGCAGATCCGCGAGACGCGCGTCTTCTGAACCCCGGAACGACCCCCTTCCACCGCAACCCACGGGACACCCATCATGACCAGGACCACCGCCCTCCTCAGCGCCGCCGCGATCCTCATCGCCAGCGCGGCCATCGCCCAGCCGGCCCCGCCTCCGGGCGGCCCGCGCCCGGGACCGGAGGCCGGCGCCCCGCCCCCCGTCGGCTTGCGCCGCGGTCCCGATGCGCCGCCCCCACCGCCTCCGCCGAAGGCCGCGCATTTCCGCCTGGAGCAGGGCGAGACGGCCATCGACGTGAAGTGCGCCGACGACGAGCCGATGAAGGCCTGCGCCGACCTCACCCTGCAGATGCTCGACCGCCTCGCCGCGCTGCCGAGCCAACCGAAGCCCGACGCGCGCTGAACGCGCGCCCCGCGATCGACGGCGCGGCGGCTCGCGGAGCCGCCGCATCCCATGCACATTAGAGAGAAAGAGACTTCCATGTCCGAGATGCACAGCACCCACGGAACGATCTGGGCCCTGTTCGGCCACCGCCTCGCCATCGAGGGTCCTGACGGCCGGATCCTGGTCGATCTCGGACCGGAGGGCGCCAGGGCGTTGGCCAGGCGATCGGTGACCCTCAAGGTCGGCAACGCGGTCGCGGTGACCGGCGAGCGCAGGCCCACGGAGATCAAGGCCGCCGCGATCACGGGGCCGGACGGCCTCCGCCACGCCATCGCCCACCCCGGTCCGAAGGGCAAGGACGAAGCCTCGGCCGATCCTGCGACCGCCCTCGCGGCACTCCGCCAAGCAGGGTACCAGGCGGAGGGGGTGCCGGCGCGCAAGCCGAAGCATTTCGAGGTGCGGGCCAGCAAGGATGGCGGACACTACGCCGTGCACGTCACCTTCGCGGGCGTCATCCGCAAGGCCGAGGCCCTGCCGGACAGCAGCGTCGAAGCCGGCTGACGCTCCATCATGGCGCGATGTCGCAGCGTGACCAGGGGCACGCGACGCGAGACTGCCTTGCGCGGTCCATCTTCCGCTCAGGTCCGGAGACATGCTAGGCGCTCATTTGCAATTGCCTTTCGTGGAGACTTCTGCATGTCCAATCTGTCCCGTCTCGCCGTCGTCCTGGGTGCCGCCGCCCTCGCGCTTCCCCTGGCGATCCCGGCCTCGGCCAAGGGGCCGGGCGCGTCGAAGGTGATCTCGATGGTCGACACAGATAACGACGGCACCATCGACCTCAAGGAGGCCCAGGCCGTGGCCGGCGCCCTGTTCGACAAGCTGGAATCCGACAAGGACGGCACCGTCGACGCCAAGGAGCTCAAGGGCCGCGTCAGCAAGAAGGCCCTCAAGGCCGCCGATCCGGATTCGGACGGCACCCTCGACAAGAACGAGTACCTCGCCCTGGTCGAGGCGCGCTTCAAGGCCGCCGATCCGGACAACGACGGCACGCTCGACGCCAAGGAGTTGAAGACCCCCGCCGGCAAGGCGCTGGTCTCCCTCCTCAAGTAAATCCTGCCGGTGCCTGGGCACCGGATTCCGACCCGCTTTCACGACGGCCCGGCGCCCCCAGCGCCGGGCCGCTCGCGTTTCAGGGCCTGGAAAAGCTCACGCGCGGAATCGCGGCGAGGATTGACCGGAGGCGGCAGTTCAGAACATTCCAGGCTGGCATGCCATTCGCAAACGGCGTTTGCCGATGGTCGGGCGCCGAAACGAAGGCCGGTTCATGGAATTTTTCGCCCAGCAGTTCATCAACGGCCTGACGCTCGGGTCGATCTACGGTCTGATCGCCCTGGGCTACACCATGGTCTTCGGCATCATCGGGATGGTGAACTTCGCCCACGGCGACGTCTTCATGCTCTCCTCCTTCATCGCCCTGATCTTCTTCCTCATCCTCACGTCGTGGCTCGGGCTCACCTCGGTCGCCCTGGTGTTCCTCATCGTGCTCGTCCTCGCCATGATCCTCACGGCCCTGTGGGGCTGGGCGATCGAACGGGTGGCCTACCGGCCCTTGCGCGGCTCGTTCCGCCTGGCGCCGCTGATCTCGGCCATCGGCGTGTCGATCTTCCTGTCGAACTTCGTCCAGGTGGTGCAGGGCGCCCGCAACAAGCCGGTGCCGCCCCTCGTCCGCGACGTCATCGTGCTCTACCAGAACGAGCAATACACCGTGACCCTGTCCTACAAGCAGGCGATCATCATGACGACGACGGCGCTGCTGCTCGCCGGGTTCTGGTACCTGGTGCAGCGCACCTCCTTCGGGCGGGCCCAGCGCGCCTGCGAGCAGGACCGGCGCATGGCCGCACTCCTCGGCATCAACGTGGACCGGACGATCTCGCTGACCTTCGTGCTCGGCGCGGCGCTGGCCGCCGTGGCCGGTACGCTCTACCTCCTCTATTACGGCGTGGTCTCGTTCTCGGACGGGTTCGTGCCCGGCGTGAAGGCCTTCACGGCGGCGGTCCTCGGCGGGATCGGCTCGCTGCCCGGCGCGGTGCTCGGCGGACTGATCATCGGACTGATCGAGACCTTCTGGTCGGCCTATTTCTCGATCGAGTACAAGGACGTGGCCGCATTCCTCATCCTGATCGTGGTGCTGATCTTCAAACCATCCGGCATCCTCGGACGCCCCGAAGTCGAGAAGGTCTGACCATGGCGACAGGATCGACCATCGGCGCGGTGGCCCCCACCGTCGGCCGCGGCTCCGGCGCGGCGTTCGCCGAAATGCTCAAGGATTCGGCACTCTTCGCACTGGTGACGCTCGGCCTGAGCATCCCGGTGGTGGCCTACCGAACCGATCTCGGGCAGGGCACCGGCCTCGAGCTCACCGGACGCTGGGGCGTCGTCGCGGGCCTGTGCCTCGCGGTGTTCGTGCTGCGCCTGGGCCAGCGGCTGATCCTCGGGGAGGTCTCGCGCCGGCGCGAGGCGCACCGGATCGCCACGGCGGGGGCGCCCCCGGTGGTGGCCCGTGCCGGCCGGGTCCTCGGGCCGCTGACCCTGGCCGTGGCGCTCACCCTGCCGCTGCTCGCAGCGCTGGGCTCGGGCGGCCTGTCCGAAGGGCGCTACTGGATCGATCTCGGCATCCTCATCCTCACCTACGTCATGCTCGGCTGGGGCCTGAACATCGTCGTCGGCCTCGCCGGGCTCCTCGACCTCGGCTACGTCGCCTTCTACGCGGTGGGCGCCTATTCCTACGCGCTGCTCTCCACCGTGTTCGGGCTGTCGTTCTGGATCTGCCTGCCGCTGGCGGGCCTGTTCGCCGCCGCCTTCGGCGTGCTCCTGGGCTTCCCGGTGCTGCGCCTGCGCGGCGACTACCTCGCCATCGTGACGCTGGCCTTCGGCGAGATCATCCGCCTCGTGCTGATCAACTGGGTCGATTTCTCCGGCGGCGCCGCCGGCCTCTCCTCGATCCCGCGGGCGAGCTTCTTCGGCATCCCGTTCACGGCCGGGGAGGGCGGGTTCGCCCAGACCTTCGGGCTGACCTTCAACCCGATCCACCGCATCATCTTCCTCTACTACCTGATCCTCGCGCTGGCGCTGATCACCAACCTGGTGACGCTGCGCATGCGCCGCCTGCCGCTGGGGCGCGCCTGGGAGGCGCTGCGCGAGGACGAGATCGCCTGCCGGTCGCTGGGCATCGACACCACCATGACCAAGCTCACCGCCTTCGCGCTCGGCGCGATGTTCGCGGGCTTCGCCGGCTCGTTCTTCGCCGTGCGCCAGGGCTTCGTCAGCCCCGAGAGCTTCAACTTCCTCGAGAGCGCGATCATCCTCGCCATCGTGGTGCTCGGCGGCATGGGCAGCCAGGTCGGCGTCGCCATCGCGGCGATCGTCATGGTCGGCGCCCCGGAACTGCTGCGCAACCTCTCCTTCCTCAAGGCCGTGTTCGGCGAGGGATTCGATCCGAACGAGTACCGCCTGCTCCTGTTCGGTCTCGCCATGGTCTGCATGATGGTCTGGCGCCCGCGCGGGTTGATCTCCGAGCGCACGCCCTCGGTCCGCCTCGGGGGACGCGGCGCATGACGCTCGCCACCGGAACCACCCGCCTCGCCACGGTGCAGGACGAGCCCCCGGCGGCGATGCCCGGCGGCCCCGCCGACCCGATCCTCGTGGTCGATCACCTGACCATGCGCTTCGGCGGCCTCACCGCCGTGGGCGACCTCTCCTTCAAGGTCGGGCGCGGCGACATCACCGCGCTGATCGGCCCGAACGGCGCCGGCAAGACCACGGTCTTCAACTGCATCACGGGCTTCTACAAGCCCACCGAGGGCATGATCCGGCTGCGCCAGGACGGCGGCGAGACCTACCTCCTCGAGCGCCTGCCCGGCCACGACGTCAACCGCCTCGCACGGGTCGCGCGCACCTTCCAGAACATCCGCCTGTTCCCGCAGATGACCGTGCTGGAGAACCTGCTGGTGGCCATGCACAAGCCGCTGATGCAGGCCTCGGGCTTCTCGATCGCCGGCATCCTGGGCCTGCCGGCCTACCGCAGGGCGCAGGAGGCGGCGATCGCCAAGGCCGCCGCCTGGATCGAGCGCATCGGCCTCACCCACCGGGCCGACGAGCCGGCGGGCGACCTGCCCTATGGCGACCAGCGCCGCCTCGAGATCGCCCGCGCCATGTGCACGGACCCGGTGCTGCTCTGCCTCGACGAGCCGGCGGCCGGCCTGAATCCCCGGGAATCGGCCGACCTCAACACCCTGCTGCGGATGATCCGCGACGAGTACGGCACCTCGGTGCTGCTCATCGAGCACGACATGTCGGTGGTGATGCAGATCTCCGACCGGATCGTGGTCCTCGATTACGGCATCAAGATCGCCGACGGGACGCCGGACGAGATCCGTAACGACACCCGGGTGATCGCCGCCTATCTCGGCGTCGACGACGAGGAGGTCGCGGCGGTCGAAGCGGAAGTCGGGCTCGCGGGAACCACAGCATGAGCGTCGCCGGAATCAACGTGCTGGTCGAGGAGACCCGTGCCCGGATGGCGCAGGCCGACATCCAGACCGGGAAGGCGCCGCTCCTCAGCGTGCGCGGCGTCTCGGCCTATTACGGCAGCATCCGCGCCCTGAAGGGCGTCGACATCGACGTGCACGAGGGCGAGATCGTCGCCCTCATCGGCGCCAACGGGGCCGGCAAGTCGACCCTGATGATGACGATCTTCGGCCAGCCCCAGGCGCGCGAAGGCACCATCACCTTCGCGGGCCAGGACATCACCAGGCTGCCGACCCACGAGATCGCGCGGCTCAACCTGGCGCAGTCGCCGGAAGGACGGCGGATCTTCTCCCGCATGACGGTCCGCGAGAACCTGCAGATGGGCGCGGCCGTCAACGGGGGGAAGCATTTCGCCGAGGACCTCGAGCGGATGTGCACCCTGTTCCCGCGCCTGCGCGAGCGAATCGACCAGCGCGGCGGCACCATGTCGGGCGGCGAGCAGCAGATGCTGGCCATCGCCCGCGCTCTGATGAGCCGGCCGCGCCTGCTCATGCTGGACGAGCCCTCGCTGGGCCTGGCCCCGCTGGTGGTCAAGCAGATCTTCTCCGCCGTGCGCGACCTCAACGCCCGCGAGGGACTGACCGTGTTCATCGTGGAGCAGAACGCCTATCATGCGCTCAAGCTCGCGCATCGCGGCTACGTCATGGTCACGGGGGCGGTCACGATGAGCGGCACCGGCCAGGCGCTGCTCGACGATCCGCAGGTGAAGGCCGCCTACCTCGAAGGGGGATCGCACTGAGCATGGTCGACGCTCTCAGCCTCGATGGGCGCACCCTCGGGATCTTCCTCCTCATCACCGTGGCGATGGGCGGGGGCGCGGCCTGGATGACCGGCAGCGGGCTCGCCCGCGGCTGGCGCCCGTTCTGGCACTGCGCCCTGGCGCTCCTGCTCATCGCGGCGGTGACGCGCTTCCTGCACTACGCGTTGTTCGAGGACCCGCTCCTGTCGCTGCCGGCCTATTGCGTCGATGCGGCAGTCGTCCTCGCCATCGGGGCCGTCGCATACCGCTACACCCGCACCGGACAGATGACCCGGCAATATGCCTGGCTCTACGAGCGCACCGGACCGCTGAGCTGGCGGGACCGGACGAGCGCGCCGACGCCGTGAGGCGCGGCGCTTGGACCACCCCCGCAGGGGGCCACTTCGCGTGTCATGCGCCGACATCGCCGGACGATCCGACCGGCGCGGCGCTTCGAGAGGGGAAACGGGCATGAAGTCATTGTTGTCGGCCGGCGTCGCGCTCGGTCTGATGCTGGCGGCGACGGCCGCCCAGGCCGAGATCAAGATCGGCGTGGTGGTCCCGGTCACCGGCCCGAACGCCGCCTTCGGCGCGCAGATCAAGACCGGCGCCCAGCAGGCCATCGCCGACATCAACAAGGCGGGCGGCGTCAACGGCGAGAAGCTCGTCATGACGGTCGGCGACGATGCCTCCGACCCCAAGCAGGGCGTGTCGGTGGCCAACAAGTTCGCCTCGGAAGGCGTGAAGGCCGTGGTCGGCGCCTTCAACTCCGGCGTCTCGATCCCGGTCTCCGACGTGCTGCAGGAAGCCGGCATCGTCGAGATCAGCCCGGCCTCCACGGCGATCAAGTATACCGAGCGCGGCAACTGGAACACCTTCCGCACCTGCGGTCGCGACGACCAGCAGGGCGCCGTGGCGGGCGCCTACCTCGCCGACAAGTTCAAGGGCAAGAAGATCGCCTTCGTCCACGACAAGACCCCCTACGGCAAAGGGCTCGCCGACGAGACTCTCAAGGCCCTGAAGGCCAAGGGCGGCAGCAACGTGCTCTACGAGGGCATCAATCCCGGTGAGAAGGACTTCTCGGCCCTGGTCTCGAAGCTGAAGCAGGCCAATGTCGACGTGGTCTATTTCGGCGGCCTCTACACCGAGGCCGGCCTGCTGATCCGCCAGATGCGCGACCAGAGCCTCCAGGCGCCGCTGATGGGCGGCGACGGCATCGCCGATCGCGAGTTCGCCCAGGTGGCGGGCCCGGGCTCGGACGGAACCCTGATGACCTTCTCGCCGGACGCCCGCAAGAATCCGAAGTCGAAGGCGACCGTCGACGCCTTCAAGGCGATGAACTTCGATCCCGAGGGTTACACCCTCTACTCCTACGCCGCCACGCAGATCCTCGCCGACGCCATGAAGGCGACGAAATCCACCGACGGCCAGAAAGTCGCCGCCTACATGCGCGAGGGCAAGCCCTTCAATACCGTGATCGGCGAGATCGCCTACGACAAGAAGGGCGACATCACCCGGCCGGACTACGTGATGTACATGTGGAAGAAGGGCACCGACGGCTCGATCAACTACGCCGGCAACGAACAGCCGTAAGCGGCGCCGGCTTCGTCGCCGACCGGGGCCGGGGGAGCGATCCTCCGGCCTTTTTCGTGCGCGACCGTGAAGGCTCCGGCGCCGGGCGCGACGAACCTGCACACCCCGTCAGTCGGGAACAGCGCCCGATCGGTTCGGTTGGTCGAAGCGTTGGCGCCTGCGAAAAGGCCCACACCGACGGGAGCAGACATGTCCGACAAGCACCTGAAGACCGACGTCCCGAGCGACGCCGACCTCAAGGGCAATCCGGGGATCGGCCAGTCGAAGGGCATGACCGGGCACGACCCGAACGACGTCGCGGCGGATTCCACCGTCGAGGGCGATGTCGACAACGAGACGACGCCGGAGGGCGGGGTCGACCCGAATCATCGCCCGCGCAAGAACGCCTGAGGCCCGCAGCGGCGCGGGCCGTCGAAGCCGCCGCCCCATGCCGCCCAAGGCGACGAAGCGGTGACCACCCGGCCACGAGTCGCCCGGTCACCGCATGTCAGCCCTGCCCCCTCGTCTGAGCCCCTGGGTTAACGGATCGCGTCGCTTCGGGTACGCCAAGCTGTGCCGTGGTGTCGGCATCGCACCCGAGGAGCCTGGATGACCAAAGACGTGCAGCACGATCGCTCTGCCTCGCCGCTCGCATCCGTCTCTGACGAGATCTACTCCTCCCCTCAGACCCGAGGTCCGGACGAACCGGGCGAACTCGTTCCGGCGCCCGAGTCGGATCCACAGACCAGCGCGACCTTCGACAGCGACAGCTTCGAGGGCTTCGGTTCCTTCGGCTGACCCGCGAGCGCAAAGCGCCTTCGCATCCGGCCGAAGGCGGGACGCGAAGGCGCAGCGTGCGACTCAACGACGGAGGTCCCTCGATTCCGGGCATGGCTCGGCCACGGACGAGCCCCGCTCCCGCCATGTTCCCCCGTTCTGTGTCGCGGGATTATCGAAGCGGGAACAGCCGATGTCCTTTCTCTCGAACCTGCCCATCGCCGACCTGATCGCCAGCTACGGCTATCTGGCGATCTTCGTCGTCATCGCGCTGGAGAGCGCCGGCGTGCCGCTGCCCGGCGAGACAATCCTGATCTCCTCGGCGGTCTATGCCGGCAGCACCGGCCAGTTGAACATCGGCCTGATCATCCTGGCCGCCGCGGCGGCCGCGATCCTCGGCGACAATCTCGGCTACTGGGTCGGCCGCCGCTGGGGCATGCCGCTCCTGCTGCGCTACGGCCACCTCATCGCCCTCGACCACGGTCGGCTCAAGCTCGGGCAGTACCTCTTCCGCGAGCACGGCGGGAAGATCGTGTTCTTCGGCCGCTTCACCGCGATGCTGCGCGCCTACGCGGCCGTGCTCGCCGGCGTGAACAAGCTCGATGCGCGCCGCTTCCTGATCTTTAACGGCCTCGGCGGCATCGCCTGGGCGACGATCATGGGCTTCGGCTCGTATTTCTGCGGCCGCTCGATCGAGCACATCGCCGGTCCGATCGGCCTCGCGCTCCTGGCGCTGGTGATCTTCGGCGGCCTCGCCCTGTGGCTGTTCGTGCGCAAGCACGAGACCCGGCTCCTCGCCGAGGCCGAGACGGCGATCCCCGGCCCGCTGGCCTGACGGGTCGCCGCCGGCACGCGCGCAAAAACCCGCCGCTCCGCAAGGAGCCGGCGGGTTCTTCATGCCGAGGGCCGCTCATCCGGGCGAGGGCGATCGAACGCGTTCGGGAGAGATCGAGGATCGCGGGCAAAGTCGGCGCAGGCGGCTCTGAGGCGTGGCCTGACCGCAAGATCACCGTGCAGATACCCGTCGCTTCAACAGAGAAGCGCCCCGGTGATCCAGACTACAGCGATGTCTTGGAGAAAGAATGGCTCCCCGAGCAGGACTCGAACCTGCGACAAAGCGATTAACAGTCGCTTGCTCTACCAACTGAGCTATCGGGGACCGCGATCGGGGGTCTACACAGCGCTCGGCCGGGACGCAAGGGTGTCCGGACCGGTGATTTGACGATTCCGTCACATTTTTTGGCCCGCCCCGGCGCGGGCGCGCCGGCTCCCTGAGACCTGCGGAGGGCGCCGCACCGGGGTCGGCATCCTTTTTTCCAAGATCGCCCAAAGGCCGTTGCCCTTTCGCATGGGGCTCTGCTAGAGACCCCTCTCCCCGCGCCGGCCGCCCGGACGGGGGTCGCCGGATGAGCCCCTCGGGGCGGCGCGACAGAGGCCTCGTGGCGGAGTGGTTACGCAGAGGACTGCAAATCCTTGTACGGGGGTTCGATTCCCTCCGAGGCCTCCAACTTCATCCCATGCCGGTCCGATCCGGCCTTCCGTTCCCCGATCCTTCCGTCCCGATAGACATGCGGCGAACCCGGCCGCACGGAACCGGATGATGCCGGCCCGCGCGTGTCAGCGCCGCGCCTCCGGGAACCTTGCGTTTTCGCGATCGATCCACGACAACCCGCAAGCTTCGGCGTGGCCCCCCGGCCGCCCGAAAGGACAGAGTGGCGCACGGCGCCGGCCCAGGGTCGAGGGAAGACGGCATCCATGCTCGATTACGCGCAGGCGCGACGCCTCATGGTCGATTGTCAGCTGCGGACCTTCGACGTGAACGACGTCGCGGTCCTCGACGCCTTCGGCGAGGTCGCCCGCGAGCGGTTCGTGCCGCAGGGCCGCGAGGACTTCGCCTATATCGACCAGACCCTCCGTCTCGACCGGGCCGGACGCGCCATGCCGGCACCGATGCTGCTCGCGCGCCTGGTCCAGGCCCTGGCGATCCAGCCGGGCGAGGCGGCCCTCGACGTCGGCACCGGCTACGGCTACGCCGCCGCGATCCTGGCACGGCTGGGCGCCGAGGTCACCGCCCTCGAATGCGACGCCGACCTCGCGGCGGGCGCGCGCGAGCGCCTCGCCGGCCTCGCGCACATCACCGTCGTCGAGGGAGCGCTGAAGGCCGGCCACCCGCAGGCCGCCCCCTTCGACGCGATTCTGGTGAACGGGCGCGTGGAGACGCGCCCGCAGACGTTCCTGGACCAGTTGAAGGACGGCGGCCGCCTGGTCTGCGTGATGGGACGGGACCGGGCCGCCAAGGCGACCCTGTTCGTGCGGGCCGGCGACGCCTTCGGATCGCGCCCGCTCTTCGATGCCGCCCTCCCGGCCCTGGGCGCCTTCGCGGCCGAGGCCGATTTCGCGTTCTGAGACCGTCCGGGCGCCCGATCCGCATCGTCCGCCGAAGCGAGCCCGGCCGCATCCTGCTTCCTGATTAAGCCTTCGGTGGTGTCGCTTTTTTGCGGCACCCCCTCTCGATTCGCGCCGAGGACCGGAACCAACCGGTGCTCTGGCGGCCAAGGTCGAGTAGTCTCCGCAGCGAGGCGGGCAATCCGGGACCGCGCCCAGGCGCGGCGGCCACTCCGTGTGGTCGTCCGGTTCATCGAAAAACCGCAAGGGTTGATGAGCGTGAGAGATTCGAAACCTGCGATGCGCACGAGGCTTCGGCCGGCCGGCCTCGCCGCACTGGCCCTCGCGCTCGCGAGTCCGGCCGGTGCCGAGACGCTGGAGAGCGCACTCTCGCGGGCCTATGCCGCCAATCCCGCCCTGAATTCCGGCCGCGCCGGGGTTCGGGCCACCGACGAGAGCGTCGCCCAGGCGAAATCCGGCTATCGCCCCACGGTCAGCATCGACGCGGACATCGGTCTCACCCAGAGCCAGGGCCGGACGCTGGGCAACCAGCTCAACCAGGTCACCAGACCCGGAGGCGCGGGCCTGACCGTCAACCAGTCGCTGTTCAACGGCTTTCGCACCGACAACCAGACCCGTCAGGCGGAATCCGACGTGCTCCGCGTTCGGGAGGCACTCCGCGCCACCGAAATGAACACGCTGTTCAACGCCGCCCAGGCCTACATGTCGGTCCTGAGCGACACGGCGAACCTGGAATTGCGCCGGAACAACGTCGAGGTCCTGGAGGAACAGCTTCGCCAGACTCGCGACCGATTCAACGTCGGCGAGGTGACCCGCACCGACGTGGCCCAGGCCGAGGCCCGCCTCGCCGGCGCCCGTTCCGACGTCAGCGGTGCCGAGGCGACCCTGCGGGCCAGCATCGGCACCTATCGCCGCTTCATCGGCGTGGAGCCGCGCCAGCTCGCCCCCGGGCGTCCGCTGGACCGCTACGTTCCGCCGAGCCTCGACGCCGCGATCAATATCGGCCTCAAGGAACATCCGCAGATCCTCTCGGCCCTGCATCTCGTCGACGTGTCCGAGGCGCAGGTGAAGGTCCTGGAGGGCGCCCTGTACCCGACCGCCGGCCTGCAGGGCTCCGTCCAGCAGCGCTACGACACCCAGTTCCCGGGCGACAACGCGGTCAGCGCCTCGATCGTCGGCCGCCTGTCGATCCCGCTCTACGAGGGCGGCCAGACCTACTCGCAGATCCGTCAGGCCAAGGAGACGGTCGGGCAGCGCCGACTTGATGCCGAGGATACCCGCGACCAGATCCGGGCCGCCATCGTCTCCGCCTGGGGCCAGCTCGAGGCGTCCAAGGCGCAGGTCATCGCCTCCCAGGCACAGGTGCAGGCCAACGAGGTGGCGCTGAACGGCGTCCGAGAGGAAGCCCGCGTCGGCCAGCGCACCACCCTCGACGTGCTCAACGCCCAGCAGGAACTGCTGAACGCCCGCACCAACCTGATCATCGCCCAGCGCAACCGGGTGATCTTCTCCTACGGGGTCGTCCAGGCGGTGGGGCGCCTGACGGTGCGCTTCACGGCGCTGCCGGTGGCGGTCTACAGCCCCAAGGAGCACTTCGATCAGGTCAAGGATCTCTGGTACGGCGTCCGCACGCCCGACGGCCGCTGAGGTCCGGCTCCGGAGCGATCGCCCGGGCCGCGATTTTCCGGAGATCCCGGCTTCGCCCGAGCGTGCCGCCGCGGCGCGGGCTTATCCCGTGCCGCGCTGCGCCCGGCGCTTGTATCGGAGCGGGAGCGTGAAATACTCGCTGCCTACCGCAACGGTTTACCCCAGATCCCGAGCATCGTCCGGATGAGTGCAGCGAGCCCCAAGGCATCGGACATGGCGCAGGAACCCTCGATGGAGGAGATCCTGGCGTCGATCCGGCGCATCATCGCCGACGATCAGATCGCCAAGGCCGAGGTGGTCGCGCCGCAGAAATCCGCGCCGCCGCCCCAGAACGACGACGTGCTGGACCTCGCCGAGGTCGCCAAGCCGGTGCGCAAGCCCATTCCCCTCGACGAGCCCGAGATCGCGTTCCGCAAGGAGCCGATCGAGGACGGGCAGATCGATTTCGACGCGATCTCCTTCGACGACGAGCCGGATTTCGAGCCGCTCCAGCCGCCGCGCCCGGCCCCGGTCGAGCCACCCCGCCCGGCGCCACAGCCCGCTGTCCGCGCGCCCGATCCGGAGCCGACGCCGACCGAGCGGCTGACCTCGGCCGTCACCGACGCCAGCGTCGCCCAGGCCTTCCACATGCTCTCGAACACGGTGATGAGCAGTCAGGCCCGCACCCTGGAAGAACTCGTGCAGGACATGCTCCGGCCGATGCTGAAGGGCTGGCTCGACGAGAACCTGCCCGGCATGGTCGAGCGGCTGGTCCGGGCCGAGATCGAGCGCGTCGCGCGGGGCCGCTGAGGTCGAATCGCAGGGCTCGCGAGTTGACGCGAGGGCCGCGACGGGTTGAAAGCGGGCCGGCTTCCGCTTCCCCGACACGTGAACCGACTCCGCCCATGATGGACAAGACCTTCGATCCCGCCGCCGTCGAGGCGCGCGTCAGTGCCGCCTGGGAGTCCGGCGACGCCTTCAAGGCCGGGCGGCCCGAGCGGGCCGGGGCGACGCCGTTCACCATGGTGATCCCGCCGCCGAACGTCACCGGCAGCCTCCACATGGGGCACGCCCTCAACAACACGCTGCAGGACATCCTCTGCCGCTTCGAGCGCATGCGCGGCCGCGACGTCCTCTGGCAGCCGGGCACCGACCACGCCGGCATCGCCACCCAGATGGTGGTGGAGCGCCGGCTCGCCGAGGCGCAGGAGCCCGGCCGGCGCGAGATCGGCCGGGCCGCCTTCGTCGAGAAGGTCTGGGCCTGGAAAGCGGAATCCGGCGGCGCCATCGTCAACCAGCTGAAGCGCCTCGGCGCCTCGTGCGACTGGTCGCGCGAGCGATTCACCATGGGCGTCTCGGGCGCGCCGGACGACCAGATGGTCCGCGCCGTGACCAAGACCTTCGTCGACCTCCATGCGCAGGGCCTGATCTACCGTGACAAGCGCCTCGTGAACTGGGATCCGAAGTTCCAGACCGCGATCTCCGACCTCGAGGTGCTGCAGGTCGAGGTGAAGGGTCATCTCTGGCACTTCGACTATCCGGTCGTCGATTCCGCCGGCGCCGAGACCGGCGACGTCATCACGGTCGCCACCACCCGGCCCGAGACCATGCTGGGCGACACCGCCGTCGCGGTCCATCCGGACGACGAGCGCTACACGCACCTCGTCGGCAGGCAGGTTCGCCTGCCGCTGGTCGGACGCCTGATCCCGATCATCGCCGACAGCTATTCCGACCCGGAAAAGGGCACGGGTGCGGTCAAGATCACGCCCGCCCACGATTTCAACGATTTCGAGGTCGGTCGTCGTGCCGGCTGCACGCCGATCAATGTTCTGGATTCGGAAGCCCGCATAAGCCTCGACGGCAATGCCGCTTTCCTCAGCGGAGCGGACCCCGAGCCGGAGGCCCTGGCCCTGCACGGCCTCGACCGGTTCGAGGCGCGCAAGCGCGTCGTCGCCCTGATGGAGGCGCGCGAGCGCCTGCGCCTGATCGAGCCGAACACCCATGCGGTCCCGCATGGCGACCGCTCGAACGTCGTCATCGAGCCCTATCTCACGGACCAGTGGTACGTGAACGTGAAGCCGCTCGCCGAGCGCGCCCTGCAGGCGGTGCGCGACGGAAAAACTCGTTTCGTGCCCGAGAATTACGAGCGGACCTTCTTCCAATGGCTTGAGAACATCGAGCCCTGGTGCATCTCGCGTCAGCTCTGGTGGGGCCACCAGATCCCGGTCTGGTACGACGAGGCGGGCGGCACCTACGTCGCGGCGAGCGAGGCGGAGGCGCAAACCCAGGCCGACGCGAAGCGTGGGGCGCCGGTGGCGCTGCGCCGGGACGAGGACGTGCTCGACACCTGGTTCTCCTCCGCCCTATGGCCGTTCTCGACGCTGGGCTGGCCGGACGAGACCCCGGAACGCGCGCGCTACTACCCCACCGACACCCTGGTGACCGGCAAGGACATCATCTTCTTCTGGGTCGCCCGGATGATGATGCTCGGCCTGCACGTCACCGACCGGGTGCCCTTCTCGACGGTCTACCTGCACACCCTGGTGCGCGACGCCTCCGGCGCCAAGATGTCGAAGTCGAAGGGCAACGTCGTCGATCCCCTCGGGCTCATCGACCAGTACGGGGCCGACGCCCTGCGCTTCACCCTGGCGGCCATGGCGGCGCAGGGACGCGACATCAAGCTCGCGGTGAACCGGGTCGAGGGCTACCGCAACTTCGCGACGAAGCTCTGGAACGCCTCGCGCTTCGCCGAAATGAACGGCTGCGTGCTCCGCGCCGACTACAGGCCGGAAGGCGCCACCGAGACCCTGAACCGCTGGGCGCTGGGCGAGGCCGCCCGGGCCGTCGCCGAGGTCACGGCGGCGCTGGATGCGTACCGCTTCAACGACGCCGCCGCGGCGGCCTACCGCTTCGTCTGGAACATCTTCTGCGACTGGTACCTGGAGCTGGCCAAGCCCGTGCTCCAGGGGGAGGGCGTCGAGGCCGCGGCGAAGGCCGAGACCCAGGCCACCGTGGCCTTCCTGATCGACCAGATCGCCAAGCTGCTGCACCCGTTCATGCCGTTCCTCACCGAGGAGCTCTGGGCGATCAAGGGCGCGAGCCTGCCGGAGCGCGGCCTCCTCGCCCTGGCGCCCTGGCCTGACCTCGCCGCCCTGAACGATTCGGCCTCGGAGGCGGAGATCGGCTGGCTCGTCGACCTCGTCTCGGAGATCCGCTCGGCCCGCTCGGAGACCAGCGTGCCGGCGGCCGCGCAGATCCCCCTCGTGGTGGTCGGCGCCGACGCCGCCCTGCGGGCCCGCGCCACCCGCTGGGGCGACACCCTCGTGCGGCTGGCGCGGCTCTCCGAGATCCGCTTCGAGGACGCCGCCCCGAAGAACTCCGTGCAGCTCCTGGTGCGCGGCTCGGTGGCGGCCCTGCCGCTCGAGGGCATCGTCGACCTCGCGGCGGAAGTCGCCCGCCTGAGGAAGGAGGCCGCGAAGGCCGGCGCCGAGATCGCCAAGATCGAGGCCAAGCTCGGCAATGCCGACTTCCTCGCCCGCGCCCCCGACGAGGTGGTGGACGAGCAGCGCGAGCGCCGCGACGGGGAGGCGGCGCGCCTGGAGAAGATCACGGAGGCGCTGTCGCGGCTCGCCGGTTGAGCGGGTCCCGACGCTTCGGCGCGCGAGCGGGTTGCGCGTCATGACGACCGTGCGCACCCTGGCCGATCTCGGCTGGTCCACCTTCTTCGCGGATCAGCGTCGCCCCGAGGAGGCGGCGCTCCTGCCCCAGCGCGTCGCCACCGTGCATCGCGCGCGCATGAGCGCGCTCTCGGAGGCGGGGGCGGTCAAGCTGATGCTGCCGGTTCACACCAACACCGGCGACTACGCGGTCGGGGATTGGGTCCTGGTCGAGCCCGGCACGCAGATGCTGCGCCGGCGCCTGGAGCGCCGCACCGTGCTGGAGCGACGGCGGGAAGGCAATTCCAGGCCACAGCTCGCGGCGGCGAATGTCGACGCGCTCTTCATCGTCACCTCCTGCAACGCGGACTTCAACCCGACGCGGCTGGAGCGCTACCTCGCTCTGGCAAACCAGGGGGGCGCCGAGCCGGTGATCGTCCTGACCAAGGCGGACGTGGCGGAGGATGCCGGGCGCTACCGCCGCGAGGCCGAGGCCCTGCAGCGCGCCCTCGCCGTGGCGATCGTCAATCCGCGCGAGCCCGAAGCCGCGACCTGCCTGGGTCCCTGGTGCGGGCCGGGCCGCACCGTCGCGGTGGTCGGCTCCTCGGGCGTCGGCAAGTCGACCCTCGTGAACACCCTGGCGGGTCCGGACCACGCGGCGCCGCAGGCGACCGGGGGCATCCGGGAGCACGATGCCAAGGGCCGGCACACCACGACGAGCCGCTCGCTCCACGCCATCGCGGGCGGCGGCTGGGTGATCGACACGCCCGGCATCCGCTCGCTCCAGCTCGGCGACGCTGCCGAGGGGATCGACACCCTGTTCGCCGAGATCACCGAGCTGACGCCCGAGTGCCGCTTTCGGGACTGCACCCACGCCCACGAGCCCGGCTGCGCCGTACAGGGTGCCGTGGCCGAGGGCCGGCTCGACCCGGAGCGGGTGGCGCGCTGGCACATCCTGCGGGCCGAGAACCGGGGAAACACGGTGGTGCCGACCGGTCCGCGCGGCAACAAGCGGCGCTGACGACCTCGCCTCAGATGCCGCCGCCGGCGACCTCGCGGGCCACGGCGCGCCGGCCGATGTCGCGCCGGCAGAAGCCTTCCGGCCAGTCGATCCGGGCCACCGCCGCGTAGGCGCGGGCCTGCGCCTCCATCATGCTCTCGCCCAACGCCGTGACGGCGAGCACCCGGCCGCCGTCGGCGAGGAGCCGCCCGCCCTCGGAGCGGGTGCCGGCCTGGAAGACGATGACCTCGTCGCTCACGCCCGCTGCCTCGACGCCGCGAATCTCCGACCCGCGCATGACCGTGCCGGGATAGCCGGCGGCGGCCATGACCACGGTGAGGGCCGCGCGGCGAGCGTCGAATTCCAGGCTGATGCCGGACACGTCGCCCTCGCAGGCCGCGAGCAGGGCCGGCACGAGGTCGGAGGCGAGGCGGGGCATCAGCACCTGGGCTTCCGGGTCGCCGAAGCGGGTGTTGTACTCGATCAGCTTCGGCCCGTCGGCGGTGAGCATCAGCCCGGCATAGAGGATGCCGGTGAAGGGGGTGCCGCGGGCGCGCATGCCGTCGAGGGTCGGGGCGATGATCGTCTCCATCACCTCGCACTCCAGGGCGGGGGTGAGGATGGTGGCCGGCGAATAGGCCCCCATGCCGCCGGTATTCGGGCCGCGATCGCCGTCGAAGACGCGCTTGTGGTCCTGGGCCGTGCCCACCGGCACCGCGCGGGTGCCGTCGCACAGGGCGAAGAAACTCGCCTCCTCGCCGAACAGGCATTCCTCTATGACGATTTCGGCGCCCGCCTCCTCGAACAGGGCGCGCACCGCGCTCTCGGCCTGCTCGCGGGTCTCGGCCACGACCACACCCTTGCCGGCGGCGAGTCCGTCGGCCTTGACCACGATCGGGACGCCGTGCGCGGCGATGTAGGCCAGGGCCGGCTCGAGGGTCCGGAAGCGGGCGAAGGCGGCGGTCGGGATGCCGACCTCGGCGCACAGGTCCTTGGTGAAGCCCTTCGAGCCTTCGAGCTGGGCGGCGGCCCGCGTCGGGCCGAAGACCCGCACGCCGGCGGCCTGGAGATCGTCGACGAGGCCCGCCACCAGGGGCGCCTCGGGTCCGACTACCACGAGGCCGATCCGCTCGCCCGAGCAGAAGGCCCGCACGGCGCCGTGGTCCGACACATCGAGTTCCGGGCGGTTCTCGCCGTATTCGGCCGTGCCGGGATTGCCGGGCGCGGTGAACAGGCGGGCGCAGAGCGGGCTCTTGGCGATGGCGTAGGCCAGGGCGTGCTCGCGCCCGCCCGAGCCGATGAGGAGGATGTTCATGGGGGTGATGTTCCCCAAAAGCCGTTCGTTGAAAAGTGCGATTCGCCCTCGACCCCGCCGATGTGCACGGGAAGCGTCCCCGAACCGGGTCAGACCTTCGTGTGTTCTCGTACCCCCGGCGCGGAACGAACGAACAGCGGCGGCGTTGTGAGGATTATGCCAGGCTGTCGCAAATCCCTTCCGACTTCGATGGCGCCGGTGCCCGTCCGGAGCGTCAGCCTCTCGCACTATGTCATGCGCGGTCGCGTTCCGGTCCATGCTTGCAACGACAACGGCCACCTTGGCGGCCTGCCGATCTGGCGGATGGCCCTGGCGATCTGTGCGGTGCCGGTGGCCTCGGCCCTGGTGATCCTTTCGATCCTGATGTGAGCCGCGCTTCACGAGCGTCGTGACGCGCCGGCGCGGCGCCCCACTTTACCTGTCGCGACGCCGGCCCTAGCGTCCCGGCGCATGGCCGTTCCCCCTCCGCCCGCCAAAGCCGCCCCCCCGTCCGGGCCTGTTTCCAACGTGCCCGAGTGGTCCGTCGGCGACCTCGCCTCCGCCCTGAAGCGCACCCTGGAAGACGCCTTCGGACATGTCCGCCTGCGCGGGGAGATCTCGGGCTTTCGCGGTCAGCACAGCTCCGGACACGCCTATTTCTCGCTCAAGGACGGCAGCGCCCGCATCGACGCGGTGGTCTGGAAGGGAACCTTCAACCGCCTGCGCCAGCGCCCGCAGGAGGGGCTGGAGGTGGTCGCCACCGGGCGGATCACGACCTTTCCCGGCAAGTCCTCCTACCAGATCGTCATCGAGACCCTGGAGCCCGCCGGCATCGGCGCCTGGATGGCGCTGTTGGAAGAGCGTAAGCGCGTGCTCGCCGCCGAGGGCCTGTTCGCGGCCGAGCGCAAGCGGCCGATCCCCTTCCTGCCCCGCGTCGTCGGTGTGGTGACGTCCCCCACCGGCGCCGTCATCCGCGACATCCTGCACCGGCTGGCGGACCGCTTCGCCCGGCCCGTCCTGGTCTGGCCGGTGCGGGTGCAGGGGGAGGGGGCGGCCGAGGAGATCGCCGCGGCGATCCGGGGCTTCAACGCGCTGTCACCCACCGGTCCGATCCCGCGGCCGGACGTGCTCATCGTGGCGCGCGGCGGCGGCTCGATCGAGGACCTCTGGGCCTTCAACGAGGAATGCGTGGTCCGCGCGGCGGCGGACTCGACGATCCCGCTGATCTCGGCGGTGGGCCACGAGACCGACACCACTCTGATCGACTTCGTCTCCGACCGCCGCGCCCCGACCCCGACGGGCGCCGCCGAGATGGCGGTGCCGGTGCGCACCGACCTCATCGCCGAGGTGACCGATCTCGGGCGCCGCCAGCACGAGGCAGTGGCGCGCCGACTCGACCGGGAGCGCAGCGACCTGCGCGCCCTGGTGCGGGCGATGCCGGACGTCGACGCTTTCCTCGCGGCCAAGCGCCAGCGCCTCGACCTCGCCGAGGCGCGCCTCGGCCCGGCACTCGCCGGCAACGCCCGCGTCTTCCGGCTCCGCGTCTCGCGTCTCGCCGAGCGCTTCGCCCGGCATCCGCCGACCCTGGCGCTCGCCCAGGCGCGGGGGCGCGTCGCGCGCATCGGCGACCGCCCTGGGGCAGCCCTGCGCCACGACATGGCGCGTAAAGGGGAGGGGCTGTCCTATCTCGGGCGCCGTCTCGTCATCGCCCGCGAGGGGACCGTGAACCGAGCCCGCGCCGAGCAGATGCGCAGCCGCGACCGCCTCGGCGCCCTGCAGGCGCGCCTCGTCCGAGCCGGCGCGCGGCTGACCGAGCGCCGCGCCGACCGCCTCGCCGGCCTGACCGGACTCCTCGGGTCCCTCAGCTACCGGGCCGTCCTTGCCCGCGGCTACGCCCTGGTGCGCGACGCCGACGGCCGCGCGATCCGCAGCGCCGCGCAGGCCGCCCCGCGCATGACGCTCGAATTCGCCGACGGCCTCGTCGGCGTCCACACCAGCGACGGTCCTTCGGATCCGCGTACCGACGCCCTCCCGTCGCCCCCGAGCGAGACCGCCGCCGGGGCAGATCAGGCCGGGTCCGCCCCCGGAAGGGTGCGCGCCCGGAAAACCGCGTCGAAGAAGACCGCGCCGGAGAAGATCGCGCCGAAGGTGGCGCAGCCGGACGCCGGCGCTATCCCCGCCCGGCAGGGAAGCCTGTTCGATCTCTGAGGACCGGGCCGGCGTGCCATGCGCCGTCCCCGCGCGTGCTTCGCGGCACGCGGATCGGGTTGACGAACCCGGCGACGTTTGCGACCGCACCGGAGGCACGGCTCGTGCCTTCGGGATGGCGCCGGAACCGACCGGGGAGGAGACGCGGGAATGACGACGACGATCGACAGCGCACAGAGACTGCACCTCGTCTTCGGGGGCGAATTGGAGAGCCTCGATGGCGTGAACTTCCGCGACGTCAGGAATCTCGACATCGTCGGCATCTTCCCGGACTACGCCTCGGCGCAGACGGCCTGGAAAGCCAAGGCACAGTCGACGGTTGACAGCGCGCAGACACGCTACTTCATCGTGCATCTGCACCGGCTGCTCGAGCCGTGATGTGTGAAACCTGGGTTCGTAATCCCGGTGAAGGCATTGTGACGCCCCTGTTGCGGCTGTTATGGAGCGCCGCAACGAAGGCTTGGCCCCCGGCATGGGACCGGCCCTCCTGGATCGCGAGATGAAGACCCCGGCATGAAGTCCTCGATCAAGATCATCGCCGGTAACGCGAGCCGGCCGCTGGCCGAGGCCATCGCGGCGTACCTCGAATTGCCGCTGGCCAAATGCATGGTCCGGCGCTTCGCCGACATGGAGATCTTCGTCGAACTTCAGGAGAACGTGCGCGGCGAGGACGTGTTCATCGTCCAGTCGACCTCGTTCCCGGCCAACGATCACCTGATGGAACTGCTCATCATGATCGATGCCGCGCGCCGGTCGTCGGCACGGCGCATCACCGCCGTGATCCCGTATTTCGGCTATGCCCGCCAGGACCGGCGCACCTCGGGCCGCACCCCGATCTCAGCCAAGCTCGTCGCCAACCTCATCACCGAGGCCGGGGCCGACCGGGTGATGACCCTCGACCTCCATGCCGGGCAGATCCAGGGCTTCTTCGACATTCCCACCGACAACCTGTTCGCCGCCCCCGTGATGGTGCGCGACATCAAGGAGCGCCTCGATCCGCGGGACTGGATGGTGGTCTCGCCGGATGTCGGCGGCGTGGTCCGCGCCCGCGCCATCGCCAAGCGCATCGACGCGACGCTGGCCATCGTCGACAAGCGCCGCGAGCGACCCGGCGAGTCCGAGGTCATGAACATCATCGGCGAGGTCGAGGGTCGGTCCTGCATCCTCGTCGACGACATCGTCGATTCCGGCGGCACCCTGGTGAACGCGGCCGAAGCCCTGCTGAACGCCGGCGCCAAGGACGTCTCCGCCTACATCACGCACGGGGTGCTCTCCGGCGGCGCGGTCTCGCGCATCGCCGCCTCGCGGATGAAGGAACTGGTCATCACCGACTCGATCCAGCCGACCCAGGCCGTCAAGCTCGCGCGCAACATCCGGGTCGCCACCATCGCGCCGCTTCTCGGCGAGGCCATCGGCCGGACCGCGACGGAATCGAGCGTGTCGAGCCTCTTCACCTGAGACGCGCGGCCCGGCCCCCCCGGGACCGGCGGATCGCAATTGCGCTCACCCCATCGGAACCTGTATAGACGGCGCTTCCCTATTGCAGCGTTGAGACGGGATGCTGCCGGCCAGTCTGAGGCCGGAGCGAGCGACGCCCTGTCGGCGGCGCCCCGAGGCCCGTCCCGCACGAACCAGTTGGAGTAGCCCGATGTCGCAAGGCCCGCTGATGCCGAAGGCCACCGCCGTATGGCTGGTGGAGAATACCTCGCTGGCCTTCGAGCAGATCGCCGATTTCTGCAAGCTGCACCCCCTCGAGGTGAAGGGGATCGCAGACGGCGAGGTCGCCGCCGGCATCAAGGGCCTCGACCCGATCACCACGGGCCAGCTCACCCGCGACGAGATCGAGAAGGCCCAGAAGACCCCGAGCTACAAGCTCAAGGTCGCCGTCTCGAAGGTGAAGCTGCCCGAGGTCAAGCGCACCACCAAGGGCCCGCGCTACACCCCGCTCTCGCGCCGCCAGGACCGGCCGAACGCCATCCTCTGGCTGCTGCGCAACCACCCCGAGCTCAAGGACGCGCAGGTCATCCGGCTGGTGGGCACCACCAAGTCGACCATCCAGCAGATCCGTGAGCGCACCCACTGGAATTCCGGCTCCCTGCAGCCGATGGACCCCGTGACCCTGGGCCTGTGCACGCAGATCGACCTCGACTTCGAGGTCCAGCGCTCGGCCAAGGACCGCCCGGCCAACATGCCGGTGGATGGCGGCGCCACGCTGCTCCCGACCGAGGTCTCGACGGCGACCGACTACACCGAGGCCGACGAGCACCACCGCAGCGCCCGCGACGAGAAGCTCAACGCCGATTCCGTGTTCGCCAAGCTCAAGGGCATGCGCAGCACCGAGGACGACGACGAGGACTGACGCGACCGCCTCCCGCACGCACCGCACTGACCGGTCCCCGCAGCCCTGCCGCGGGGATTTCTCGTTTCCGGGGGCGAAGGCTGGTAGGGGAGTCGGGACAGGGCACCCGGGGCAGGGCACCCGGCCTGTTGCCGGATGTCCGGCAATCCGCTATGCAATCGCCGTTCTCCGAATGGATTCCACGAGGCTCGGCTGTCCCGCCGGGCCACGCCCCGTTTGGAGGACCGCTCTCGACCATCGTTTGAGAATGCGTCGGCCCTCCTCCGGGAGGTTGAGCCCGTCGGGTCCATGACCCCGGGCGGCGACGTCGAGGGTGTCCCGTCACACGAGCCGCCGATGCCGGCCTCCCGATGAGGCCTGTCAGGAGACAGAATGACCGCTGGTAACGCCCTGCAGCGTACCCCGAGCCGCGACGATTTCGCCGCTCTTCTCGAGGAGTCCTTCCTCGAACACGAGATCACCGAAGGGTCCGTCGTCAAGGGTCGCGTCGTCGCGATCGAGAAGGACGTGGCCGTCATCGACATCGGCGCCAAGACGGAAGGCCGTGTCGCCCTCAAGGAATTCAACGGCCCCGGCCGCGAAGGCGAACTCGCCGTCGGCGACGAGGTCGAGGTCTATGTCGACCGCATCGAGAACGCGCTCGGCGAGGCCGTCATCTCGCGCGACAAGGCGCGCCGCGAGGAGAGCTGGGTCAAGCTCGAGAAAGCCTTCGAGGCCAACGAGCGCGTCACCGGCGCGATCTTCAACCAGGTCAAGGGCGGCTACACCGTCGACCTCGACGGCGCCGTGGCGTTCCTGCCGCGCTCCCAGGTCGACATCCGCCCCGTGCGCGACGTCACCCCGCTGCTGGGCACCCCGCAGCCGTTCCAGATCCTCAAGATGGATCGCCGCCGCGGCAACATCGTCGTGTCGCGCCGCACCGTCCTCGAGGAGAGCCGCGCCGAGCAGCGCTCCGAGCTGGTGGCCAACCTCGAGGAAGGCCAGGTCATCGACGGCGTCGTCAAGAACATCACCGAATACGGTGCGTTCGTGGATCTGGGCGGCATCGACGGCCTGCTCCACGTCACCGACATGGCGTGGCGCCGCGTGAACCACCCGTCCGAGGTCGTGACCATCGGCCAGACGGTCAAGGTCAAGATCATCAAGATCAACCACGAGACCCACCGCATCTCGCTCGGCATCAAGCAGCTGCTCGCCGATCCGTGGGAGGGCATCGCCCAGCGCTACCCGGTCGACGCCAAGCTCAAGGGCCGTGTCACCAACATCACCGACTACGGCGCCTTCGTGGAACTGGAGCCGGGCATCGAGGGCCTGATCCACGTCTCCGAGATGTCTTGGACGAAGAAGAACGTCCATCCGGGCAAGATCGTCTCCACCTCGCAGGAAGTGGAAGTGCAGATCCTCGAGGTCGATCCGGTCAAGCGCCGCATCTCGCTCGGCCTCAAGCAGACCCTCCAGAACCCCTGGGAGGCCTTCGCCCAGCAGCATCCGGTGGGCTCCGAGGTCGAGGGCGAGGTCAAGAACAAGACCGAGTTCGGCCTGTTCATCGGCCTCGACGGCGATGTCGACGGCATGGTCCACCTGTCGGATCTCGACTGGAACCGTCCCGGCGAGCAGGTCATCGAAGAGTTCAAGAAGGGCGACATGCTGCGCGCCCAGGTTCTCGACGTCGACGTCGAGAAGGAGCGCATCTCCCTCGGCGTGAAGCAGCTCGGCGGCGACCCCTTCACGGAAGCGGGTGACCTGAAGAAGGGTCAGATCGTGACCTGCGAGGTGGTGGACGTGAAGGATTCGGGCGTCGACGTGAAGATCGTCGACACCGACCTGACCACCTTTATCCGCCGCGCCGAACTGGCTCGCGACCGTGGCGACCAGCGCCCCGAGCGCTTCGCCGCCGGCGAGAAGTTCGACGCCCGCGTGATCCAGTTCGACCGCAAGGCGCGCCGGGTCCAGCTCTCGATCAAGGCCCTCGAGATGGCCGAAGAGAAGGAGGCGATGGCCCAGTTCGGTTCGACCGATTCGGGTGCCTCGCTCGGCGAGATCCTGGGCGCGGCCTTCAAGAAGGCCCGCACCAGCGACGACAAGGACGAGTCGCAGGACTGATCGGTCCCGCAGGCCCCCGGTCTTTCGAGACCGGGGAGCTCCGAACACGTTTCACGCCCGCGCGGGATCGCCTCCCGCGCGGGCGTTTTTCATGCCTGAACCGCCGGAAGCCCGAACCGGGCCGGATGCCGGAGCCCCCTTGTCGGTCCGCGTCCGGCAAGGCTAGAACACGGACCCGATCATGGGTCGGCGAGGGCATCACGCCGGAGGACGCGAGATGCGTCAAAGGCTTGATGCAAATCGGCGGCGAGTGTGGGACAAGGTTCTGCGCGCAGGCGGACGCAGGCGCGTACCGGGCTCGGCGTCCGGACCTCGGCGTCCCGAACAATCAGCCGGCCAAGCCGGCACCTGAGGGAGCGTAACCAGCGCATGGCCGCGGATGCCGAACTTCTGATCGATCGCCGGCGCCTGCGCCGCAAGCTCTCCCTCTGGCGCGTCCTCGGCATCGGCGGCCTCGTGGTCGCGGTCGGCGCGGTCGGCCTGCGGGTCCGCAATGGCGGCGAGGGCCTCGGCTTGGGAAGCGTGCGGCCGCAGATCGCCCGCATCTCCGTGGGCGGCTTCATCGCCGGCAGCGAGTCCACCACCAAGCTGATCGAGCGCGTCCGCGACGCCAGCGCCGTGCAGGGCGTCGTGGTGTCGATCTCCTCGCCGGGCGGCACCACGACCGGCTCCGAGGAGCTCTACCGCAACCTGCGCGCCCTCGCCGAGAGGAAGCCCATGGTGGCCTTCGTCGACGGCACCGCCGCATCCGGCGCCTACATCGCGGCGATCGCCGCCGACCACATCGTGGCGCGCGAGACCGCGCTCGTCGGCTCGATCGGCGTGCTGTTCCAATATCCGGACCTGTCGGGTCTCCTCGACAAGGTCGGGGTCAAGGTCGAGTCCGTGAAGTCGGCCCCCCTCAAGGCCGAGCCTTCGGGCTTCACGCCCACCTCGCCCGAGGCCCGCGCGGCCCTCGCGGCGGTCGTCGGCGACACCTATGCGTGGTTCAAGGGCCTCGTGGCCGACCGGCGCAAGATGACCGACAAGGAGCTCGCCACCGTCTCGGACGGCCGGGTGTTCAGCGGCCGGCAGAGCGTTCCACTGAAGCTCGTCGACGGCCTCGGCGGCGAACGGCAGGCCATCGCCTGGCTCGAAGCCGAGCGCGGCGTGGCCAAGGACCTGCCGGTGCTGGATTGGAAGCCGACGGCCAAGAGCGACTTCCAGCTCTGGTCCGCCCTCGGCCTCGGAGCCGACCTCGTCGGCCTCGACGGGCTCGCGGCCCGCCTGCGCCAGGTCGGCGACGAGACGGCGGGGCTGGGCCAGGGCGGGCTCCTGGTGCTGTGGCGCCCGGGCCCGACGGATGCCGCCCGCTGAGGGCCCGCGCCACCCCTTTCGTGCATGACTTCGTGAAGGCCCTCGCATGATCAAGTCGGAGCTCGTGCTCAAGATCGCCGAGCAGAACCCGCATCTCTACCAGCGCGATGTCGAGACCCTGGTGAACGCGATCCTCGACACCATCGCGGATGCCCTCGCCCGAGGGGACCGGGTCGAGCTGCGCGGCTTCGGGGCCTTCTCGGTGAAGCGTCGCGATGCGCGGCGCGGGCGCAACCCGCGGACGGGTGCGGCCGTTGCCGTCTCGGAGAAGGCCATCCCCGTGTTCAAGACGGGCAAGGAGATGCGCCTGCGCCTCAACGAGGCCGGCATCGGGGACGGCGAGGCCGCCGCGTCCTGATCCGCCCCGTCCTCTACGCTCGGAGTTCCTCTCGATGATCCGCTTCCTCAAGGGCTTGGTGCTGCTTCCCGTGGCGATCCTGGTGGTCGCCTTCGCGGTGGCCAACCGCGATGCGGTGCGGGTTTCGTTCGATCCCCTCTCGCCCGACATGCCGGTCTTCAGCGCGACGCTGCCGCTCTACCTGCTGCTGTTCATCGCGGTCGCGGTCGGGGTGCTGCTCGGCGGCTGCGGGGCTTGGCTGGGGCAGTCGCGCACCCGCCGCACCAGTGCCGAGCGCCGCCGCGAGATCCGCCGCCTGGAGAGCGAGACCGCCCGCCTGAAGACCTACGCGCCGGCCCCGGTCAACGAGGGTCCGAACGGCATCTACCGCAACGCCCCCGATCGCGTCGCCCTCCCGGCGCCGCGCTGAGGCCGGCCGCAGACCCGCACCTCTCGGAACCCATGTCGGCCATCGCGATCAAGATCTGCGGGCTCAGTACGCGGGAAACCCTCGACGTCGCCCTCGAGGCCGGCGCCGACTTCGTGGGCTTCGTGCATTTCCCCCGCAGTCCTCGCCACGTGGACCTGGAGACCGGCCGGGCCCTCGCGGCCCGCGCGAAGGGCCGGACCGAGCGGGTGGTGCTGCTCGTCGACCCGGACGACGCCCTGGTGGCCGCCGCCGTCGAGGCCCTCGACCCCGAATGGATCCAGCTCCACGGCCGCGAGACGCCCGAGCGCGTCGCGGCCATTCGCGCCGCGACGGGGCGCCGGGTGATGAAGGCCATCGGCGTCGCAACGGCCGGGGATCTCGACGCGGTGACCGCCTTTGCGGGGCGGGCCGACCGCATCCTCCTCGACGCCAAGGCGCCTCCGGGCGCCGCGCTGCCCGGCGGCAACGGGCACGCCTTCGACTGGGACCTGCTGCGTGGCGCCGTCCTCCCGGCGGATTACATGCTCTCGGGCGGCCTCACCCCCGACACCGTGGCGCGCGCGCTGGCCCGCACCGGAGCCCGCGCCGTCGACGTGTCCTCGGGTGTGGAGACCCGTCCGGGCGAGAAGTCGCCGGAGCGAATCGCCGCCTTCATCGCGGCGGCCCGGGGCTGACGGGGCAGGGGGCTCTCGCTCCGACACCCCGCGCTTTCCGCCCGGAAAGGCCCGGATTTCGGAACCGATCTCCCAGTTCGACGCGTTGGCCGCATTGTCGGCGCCCCCCGCGCGGGTCTAGGCCTATCGACAAACGCAGACCTGACAAGGACCATGCCCGTGACCATCGCTCCCCCTCCGAACTCGTTCCGCAACGGCCCGGACGAGCGCGGCCGCTTCGGCATCTTCGGCGGACGCTTCGTGGCCGAGACGCTGATGCCGCTGATCCTTGATCTGGAGGCGGCCTACACGGCCGCGAAGGCCGACCCCGCCTTCCAGGCGGAGATGAACAGCCACCTGACCCATTATGTCGGCCGGCCGAGCCCGCTCTACTACGCCGAGCGCATGACGGAGCACCTGCGCGCGCAGGCCGCCCCCGGCCACGGCGCGAAAATCTACTTCAAGCGTGACGAGCTGAACCACACCGGCTCGCACAAGGTGAACAACGTGCTCGGCCAGATCATGCTGGCCCGCCGCATGGGCAAGCCGCGCATCATCGCCGAGACCGGCGCCGGCCAGCACGGCGTCGCCACCGCCACCCTCTGTGCCCGCTTCGGCCTGAAGTGCGTGGTCTACATGGGCGCCGTCGACGTGGCGCGCCAGGCGCCCAACGTGTTCCGCATGAAGATGCTGGGCGCCGAGGTGGTGCCGGTGCAGTCCGGCACCAAGACCCTCAAGGACGCGATGAACGAGGCCTTGCGCGACTGGGTCACCAACGTCGCCGACACCTTCTACTGCATCGGCACGGTGGCCGGCCCGCATCCCTATCCCGCGATGGTGCGCGACTTCCAGTCGATCATCGGCCGCGAGGCGAAGCAGCAGATGCGGGAGATGGAGGGTCGGCTGCCGGATTCCCTCGTCGCCTGCATCGGCGGCGGCTCCAACGCCATGGGCCTGTTCCATCCCTTCCTCGACGATCCCGAGGTCGAGATGTACGGCGTCGAGGCGGCGGGCCACGGGATCTCCAGCGGCCTGCACGCGGCCTCGCTGTCGGGCGGCAAGCCCGGCGTCCTCCACGGCAACCGCACCTACCTGCTGCAGGATGGCGACGGCCAGATCGCGGACGCGCACTCGATCTCCGCCGGCCTCGATTATCCGGGCATCGGCCCCGAGCACGCCTGGCTGCACGAGGCAGGCCGCGTCACCTACCTGTCGGCGACGGATCAGGAAGCGCTGGACGCCTTCAAGCTCTGCTCGATGCTGGAGGGCATCATTCCGGCCCTGGAGCCGGCCCACGCCCTCGCCAAGGTGCGGGAACTCGCACCGCAGAAGCCCCAGGATCACCTCCTGGTCGTCAATCTCTGCGGCCGTGGCGACAAGGACATCCCGCAGGTCGCGGAGATCTTCGGGACCCGGCTCTGAGCCCGTCGCGGGACCGGCCAATTTCCCAGGGCCGACCCCGTTGACACCCCAGGGCGGGGTTCCCTATACCGCCGATCTCATCGCGGCCACGATCTTCGTCGGCCGCGGTCTGGCGGGGTAGCTCAGCTGGTTAGAGCAGAGGAATCATAATCCTTGTGTCGGCGGTTCAAATCCGTCCCTCGCTACCATTCATCCCTCAGTCAAAAAGCTAATCAGCGCATTGACTTAGGCATCGAATAGCACGAATTGACGACTGCTAGCCCTGGGCATCCGCCTGGGGCTTTTGCGTTCTCGGACGGTTCTCGGACGGGATTTTTCGGAGCCGTCCGAGATCGGGCGCTCGGACGGGATGGCGCGGACCGATGCGCGTCCGACTGACAGGACCGTACCACGCCAGCCGGAAAGCGAGCACGGGGGTGTCATCAACTCACTTGATGACCGGCATCGACCGACGCCGCGAACCGGACGCATGGCCGAGTCGTCGGACGAGCTATCAGGAGCTCGCGGCGGTAGGCGTGGCAGATGTCAGCGACCGCCTCCTCGCCTGTGTAGCGGCTTGCCGGTGCTGCCCCGTTGACGCGCGCATGGTGTCGGCAGGTCGCGCAGCGGCCTGATGGGTCCTCCCGACGGAAACCCCTGATGTCGTCAGGCACGTCGAAGGGGCGAGTTCCAGACAATGAGGTTAGGCCGAGATAGGCATTGCCGGGCATGGGAGGTTTCCTTGTGACCTCCCGTTATTCGAACGAGCCAACGGTTTCTCGACACTGACGCTGTGCCGTCGCCGGGACAAAACACGTTTTCTCGGGACAGAACGCGTTTTCTGAGGGTCTGTTTGGACAAAACACGTGCGCGAGTGACAAACCGCGTGCGGAAGGCCCCCGTCGTGACAAATCGCGTGCGCTCGCCAGGCGGGCCGACGTTAAAGCCCTAAACTGCTACCGGTGCTGCCTAAACATCCTGCCGAGGGCATTCATGTTAAAGCCCTCCGGCCAGGGCTTCCTTAACCCGGCCAGTGCTACAACCCCGATTCAACCGGCAACTCATTCCATTTTGGAAAGAGTTCGACCCGCCCCGGAGAGACCCGTGAAACGCATACGTCGCCCCCAGCCGAGATCCACCATCCCCGGGGCGTGACCGTGCGCTGCAGCCCCCGTCTAGGAGGCTGCCCTGATGAAGACCACCACCACCGCCCGTACCTTCTTCACCGCCGACACGCACTTCGGGCACCGCGGCGTCATCGGCATGTGCCAGCGTCCCTTCGCCGACGCGGCTGAGATGGACGAGCTGATGATCGAGGCTTGGAACGCCGTCGTCCGGAAGGGCGACACGGTCTGGCACCTCGGCGACTTCGCCCTCAACTCGTCGGCCGAGCGGTGTCAGGCGGTGTTCTCGCGCCTGAACGGGCAGAAGCATTTGATCCCCGGGAATCACGACAAGGCTCGGCACCTTCAGCTTGGATGGGCCAGCCCGCCCGAGTCGCTGCGGACGGTCCATGTGGAGGGCCGCCGGCTCGTCCTTTGCCACTACGGCCTGCGGACGTGGGCCGGGTCCTGGCGCGGGGCGCTTCACCTATACGGCCACTCGCACGGCGCGCTGCCCGGCACGTCCCGGAGCCTCGACGTTGGGGTGGACTGCTGGGGATACGCGCCGGTGACGCTCGACCAGATCGTGGTGCGGATGGAGGCGACCGACGTCGTGCCCGAGGAGCGCGCCCTGGGCATCGCCGCGGACGCCGAGGGCTAGCCCGGGCGGAACAGGATGGCACGATGCGCCGGGCACCAGGACGAGCCCGGCGCGGTCCCGGCCCCGCAGCACAGGGCGTCCGCGGTGGGCTCTCCGGCGATGAAGCGGCACATGGACCCCCGGGTTTCCACCAGGCGCACGCCGCCCTCGGGCTGGGGCGCCAGCGGCTCGACCGGACGCGTCGGGGGACGCCAGGGTGCTTCTTCGATTCGCTGCGGGGGCGACGGGGTTTTCGGTGGTGGGCTCGGTGCCCGGGTCGGGGCTGGCCTCGCTACCTTCGGCTTCCCGTCGCGGTCGCCCTGTTGGATGCCGGTCCGCCGCATCCGCCCGATCTCCGCCGACCGCGACAGGCTCAGGTCGTGCTCCTCCCGGATGCGGGCCGAGATGACGCCGGCCGACACGCCCTCGGACCACAGGGCGGCCGCCGTCTCGTGGGCGGCCTTACTCCAGAGGCCGCCGGACTCATACTGGTTCACGCGACGTTCTCGACCTGACGCTTAGCCTCGGTCATGGCGTGGTTTCGCATGCCCATGTCGTAGGGGCAGTTCGGATCAAGGCAGTCCCAGGTCGGGCGCCCGCTGACCAGCTTTCGACCTTCTTCGTAAAGCTCGCGCGCTCGGGCTTCGATTCGGACCTTCTCGATCCGTTGCGCTGTGGTGAGGTAGACCGGCTGCAGCAATACCTCCGCCTTCATGCCGAGCGCGGAAGCCAGGTTCCGTAGCCGTGCCTGAGCCTCCGCTGCCTGAGCGTCGGCATCCTTCTCCAGGTCCTGTAGAGGGCGGTTCGGGCTGGTGTGTTCGACACCAGCGATGCGACCGTGCTTTTCGCCGAACCGGACGGGGCCGCACATGTAGGCGTCCTCGACCATGTCCTTGGCTTCCTTCAGCCCGACACCGAGCGCCCGGCGGAGCCACTTGATGGCCTCGATCTTTGGGGACGCGGTCTGCTCCGAAGCCCGGATGGCGAGACGTGTGATGGCCTGCAGGTCGATCATGGAACGCACCTCATGATGGGTTGCTGGGGGAAACGAGGCGCCCCTGCCGCCGGGCACGCGACGCAGCAGTCAGATGCTGGCGAAGGCGTCGAGGTCCTCGGGGAGGATCACCTCCTCGGCCTCGCGCTTGGCTCGCACTCTAGCTCCGAACTCGATGGTCTCGGTCGCCTCGGCCAAGGCGTTTAGCCACCGTGCCTGAACGACGGGCTCCCACAGGTCGTGTGCATCGACGAGGTACTCGCGGACCTCGCGGACGCTCATGTCGAGGGAGAGTTGGGCGAAGGTGCCGTCCAGGAATCCGAACAGGGATACCGGGACCACCACATCGCGGTCCGCGGCGACCATGCGGTCGATGAGAGGTTCGGCCTGTTTGCGCACCTTCGCTGCGCGCTTGATGGCGAGGGTGACGCGCAGCCGGTGCAACCGGGACCGCCGACAGTTCATGGCGATCTGCTCGTCGGCCGGCAGGCCGAGAACCTTCATCGCCTTGCCACCGATGATCTCGTAGGCCGGCTCGCGGTACAGGAGCCTGAAGCTGCGATTGAACTGCCCGTCGCCGGTCCGCTCGACGATGGCGAGGTGGATACCCCAGGCGATGGCATTGCCGATGACGTCCAGCGTGAACTCGTCGCTCCACACCCGTCCTTCCCGGACGGCGTCCACGCGCTCCTTCAACTCGGCGAGCGTCAGAACGTTGGCGTCGCCGAAGATGCGCAGGACGGCCTGATTCGCCCGGACCTCGTAGTTCTTGATGTCGAGGCCGAACGTCCTGTTCTGAAGCGCGGCGTCGAGGATGAAGGATGGCGATTTGCCGTAGAGGTGGCTGTAGTCGGCCTGGGAGTGGGGGTAGCGGCGCGGCATGGCTTCCCCCTAGGCGACGGCGGTGAGGGCAGGCGCCGGCACGACCGTGGCGGACCACGTCTTCTGCTCGGCGTTGCGCGTGATGCTGCGGACGGCCCAGCGTTCGGGGACGCCCTCGTGCGTCGTCAGCAGCGTGTGCCTGACCTCGATGCCGTCGCCGCCGCAACCGAGGATGTCGTGCTCGTCTGAACCGGAATCGAAGTGCTCGATCAGGACGGTGAAGTCGCGCTTCTCGCGATGCATCATGGCTTCAGCCTCTTCACTGGGACGCGGGCGGCGGCGTACGGATTGGACGCCGGCATGGGTTTCTCGCCGTGGCTCTCCGAGAGCGCGTTCGTCAGCGTCTCGACGGCAAGACGGCTCGCCTCCAGCAAACGGGTGTTGACCCGGTTGAGCCCGATCTGAAGTTCCAGGCGTCGCTGCGGATCGCGGAGCTCTTCAAGCCTTGCCTCGACGGCGGCCTTGACCTCGATGAGGCGGGCGCGGGTCTCGACCGGGCCGAGATCCTTGAGGTCGTGGAGGTAGTGAGCACGGACGGGGCGAATACTCATGCGAACAGCCTCATCTGGACCGGCTTCTGGCAGGCAGGGGCGGCAGTCTCGGTGAGGAAAACCTCGTCCGAGTTGTTGGCGAACAGCTTCAGGAGGCGGCCGCCAACGGCGACGATCTCGTTGATCCAGGCGCTGGCCTCCTTGCGGCCGGCGCTCCACTCCTCGGGTGTCACGAGGTGCAGGGACCACTCCTCGTAGGCCGCGGCCTGCTCGGGCGGGTGGTAGAAGAAGGGCCCGTCGACCTTCAGGACGAAGTAAAGTCTGTCGCTGTAGTTCGAGCGAACGACGGTCCCAGGCTTAAGAATGTCCGGAACCTTCGGCTCGCCCGGCGGTGTCGACCTTAGAGGCAGAGGCCCGAGGTCGTAGTCCCCGGCAAGCTCACGCGAAGAAACCGATTGGGGCGCATAGGTCCGAATCCAGGAGAGGTGCTTTGGTAGCCGCTTGAGCGGGCGCGGACCCATTATGGCAGGATCGGGAGCACCACGGCTGTTCAAGTCCATCACGCTGCAGCCCTCCTACGACGGGTCTCGGCGGCCTTGAGGGGCACCTGCGTCCGATCCGGCCGCGGCGGCGTGATGCCATTCTCGCGCAGGATTCGGTGGACCACCCCGAGCTTGAGGCCGTGCTCGTTTGCGGCGTGCCACACGGACCCGAGGCGGCGGACGGCCTCGATGACCCGGGCGTCCTGCTCAGGCGTCGTGGACCGGGCCTTGGATGACCGGCACGGGACGCCGGCCTGACGCTGGAGGATCTGCCGGCCCTCGGTGGCGATCTTCGCGAGGTGCGTGCGGGGCACCCAGTACCAACGCTCGCACGCGTTCTCCCAACCGGCGTCGTCCCAGACCTGCGCAACCATGGTCGCGACGGGCCGGACGAAGAGGTCATGCGAATCGTAGGGGACGCCCCGGCTCACGACACCACCTCGTCGCGCGGGATGTACAGCGCCGGCGCCTTCTTCAGGCCGAGGCACCTCAGGACCGAATCGCCGGGCGCCCGGTTACGGCGCAGCACGTCCGTGACGTAGGGGCCGGAGATGCCGTTCTGCGCTGCCCACGCCGACTGGCTGCCAGCGGCGGCGCACGCCTCACGCAGCATTTCAAGGACGGCCTGTTCTGTCTTTGGCTGCGCCTGCGCAGGGGTTTCGTCTTGTTCCACCAGTGCCTCCTAGCCCTCGTTCAAGGGTTGACGAGATAAAGGTAGCACTCGTCCGCTCATCCGCTAGAGGCAAAATGCATGCATGCTTGCTGACGCTGGACTTCACCTCGATGCTTGCTCATATTTTCACTGATAATATCAGTTATAATTTGCAACCGCGTTTGTATGCACTTGTAATTGAACGGAGCCGTGGCAGAATCAGCTTTTCCGCTAATCCGCGAGGCCACCGTGTTCACGCTGCTCATGCTCATCATCGCCGTAGGGGCCATCGCCGCCTCGGCATACGCGGCCGCCCAGCGGCCCATACCCATCGTCGAGGCACTGCCAGTCGGTGCCCTCGGCCTGACGTGGCGCCGCCTCGGCGAGCGCCGGACTGGCTACGGCCCGAAGATGCTGTGGATCGCGGATGCCGGGGACGAGGCCTACTACAGCCTCCTCTACCGCACTGCGAAGGATGACATGCGGGCGCTTGGCTTCGGCTGGGGCGGCGAGACGTATGGAAGCTACGACAGACCGGTGTGCTGGGAGCCAATCCCCGAGCCGACCGACGCTCATTATGAGGACGGCATTTATCGCGCCGAGAACAAGTCACGGATAGAAGTCGACCGCCGCGACGCCGAAGAGTTCGAGCGACGCCGACGGGTCGAGGCCGCCGAGGTCAAGCGCCGGGCGCAGGCCGAGCAGGAGCGCGAGGAGCGAATCGCCGCCGTCGAGACCCTGCGCCTGCGCATGAAGGAACTGCCGTGGGCATGGACCCGCAGCCAGCGCGACCGGGCCAGCGAGGTCCTCGCCGAGCGGGACGAGATCCCCTCGGAGTGGGCTGCGAAGGCCGCCAAGCGCCTCGTGGAAACCTGTGACGACATGGTCCGCCGCGTGACGCTACGGGCGCAGACCGAGCGCAGGGAAGAGTGGTGGGTCCGGGCTGCGGACCCCGCCATCCAGGCCGAGGTCCACGAGGCCACCAAGATTCTGTCCTCCCGCGACGAGGACTGGGCGACCATCGACAACGACTCCGGGTGGAGCAAGGCGCACACAAATCTAGGCCACATCCTGGCCGGTATGCCCTCCCTCGCGCAGTGCGAGGCGTCCCAGGCCCTGTGGGCCGTTTGGGCGCACCGGAGGCAGATCCCGACGGCGATGCGCAGCGCCCTGTTCGGGGAGGCCAAGTGATGCAGCGCTTCGGATATCGGGCTGCGGTGAGGTGGCTCTCGGAAAACGACACCTGCGGCCGTGAGTGGGTCGGAATCGAAGACGAGCCGCCGCCCGACGCAGCGTGCCTGATCGTCGAGATGTTCGGCGTCGACTGGTCACGGTTCGAGCGGGACATCGCTCGGGAACTCGCCAGGGTCAGGAAACGGCGCAACCCAACCTAGAGCCCTGGTGCCTTTCCGAACGTCGCCGCACGATTCCATCACCGCCAGCAAGGGGAACCACCATGTCCTTCCGTCAGATTATCGCCGCCGTCATCGCCACCATGGCCGCCATCGCGCAGGCCATCGTTTCCACCGCCCGCCTCGTCTGGGAGGGCGGGAAGTGGATTTTGAAGTCCATGTCGCCCCCGGCGCAGCAGGCCCCCGCCGCAGGGGCCTCGGCCGCCGACGCCATCTCCGCGCTGGCCGAGGTCACCGAGACCCAGGCTCCCGCCCCGGCCGCGCTGCCCGCCCCGGAGCCGGTCGATCCGGTCCTGGAGTGGGGTGCCCTGGCGCAGCGCTACGCGATCAGCCAGAGCGTCATAACCGGCGAGGACGAGCCCCGGCTCGACGGAATCTTGGACGAGCCCGCCATCGCGTGGCTCCAGTCCTTGCCCGTCGTCGACTTGCTGAAGCTCACGAACGCGACGCCGGAGCAGATCGGGCGGCACATGCTTGGCGGTCGTCCGATCCCCGGGCTGGCGCTCTGCCCCACCATGCAGGAGTGGGAGCAGTCCAAAAGGCAGACGGCGAGCATCACCTCGGACATGCGCGAGCGGCTCGCGGAAGGACGTCAGGCCATGCAGGACGCCCTCGACGACCTCGTGAACCACCCGAACTGGGAGCCCCTGCGCGGCGTCTGACCGCCCCTGACCCCGAACGAAACGAGCCCGCCCTGGTCACCCGGGGCGGGCTTTTCTGTGCCTAGTGGAATCGACGAGGCCCTGACGATTTGGCCTTGTGCCTTTCCCTGTGCG
The DNA here is from genome assembly GCF_053345175.1 of Methylobacterium sp. M6A4_1b. Classification (NCBI taxonomy): domain Bacteria; kingdom Pseudomonadati; phylum Pseudomonadota; class Alphaproteobacteria; order Hyphomicrobiales; family Methylobacteriaceae; genus Methylobacterium; species Methylobacterium sp. M6A4_1b. The sequence goes on along the minus strand of NZ_JBKEZQ010000023.1, from coordinate 19,270 downwards.
CACACGGTGGCATGACGTCGGGTCACGGAAGCACACCGCCTCCCGTGACGTCACGCTGGGGGCCGTGACGTCACGCCACCCGGCGGCGTCCGTCACGCAGGGCTACGGCGGCCGCCCGGACGCGATGCGCATGAAGCTCCGCCTTCAGCGCGGCGTTCTCGGCCTGGAGGCGGCGGAGTTCGAGGCGGTCGGCGGTGACGGCACGGGCGACCCGGGCGACGTCACCGAGGGCGGCGGCCTCGGCCCGGTCAGCATGGACGGCGGCGACGGCGGCGTTGCCCCGGGCGGTGCCGTTGGCGAGGGCGACGGACAGGCCCGCGGCGAGGCTGTAGGCGCCGGTCTCGAAGGTGTTGAGGAAGCGGTCGGGGCTGACGGACATGGGTGCCTCCTCGGTGCGTGCTGGCTGTCTGTGAACGCAGGATCGCAGCTCGGGATTCACCCTGGCAAGCGAAGGCTGTGGACGAGGTGAACGAACCCCTGGCCTACGGCGGGTGCCGCGTCACGCCGACAAACCGTTACGCGCCCAGGAGTAACGGGACGCCTAGCTGACTGAGGCCCCCAAGCCCGCCGTGGCGTGCGTGAAATTCGCGATGCATACTGGGACGCCTGTTTCACGGCGAGCATCGTCATCTCGGCCCCGCCCTTCTATGGGGAGAGAGACCTCGCCGCGGTCCTCGCCTCCGTGGACGTGCCTACCCTTCACGTGACGACGAAGGAGGACACGATCCGCATTGCCGGCCGATATTCCCCGGTGCAGGACCGCATCGACGCCTTCAATGCCGTTCCCGCGGCTCAAAAGGCCCTCGTCGTGTTCCAGGGTGGTTCGCACAGCGTCTTCACCGACCGCTCCCTTCGGAACGGCGGACCGCTGAACGCCTTGGTAAAGCGCGCGACCATGGAATCCGGCTTGGCGTTCCTCGACCTCGTCCACCGCTCCGATCCCGTCCCGATGGAGGATTGGAGCGCGACGTGGAAGCCGATCCTGGCCGCAGCACCGGTGCCTTTCGCGGTACCGCCGAGGCAGGCGGACCGTAGACGTCGCGCCTGACGCGCGCGCCCGCATCACCTCTCGACGTGGTCACCTGAGCGACCTGTCCGGCGGCGGGAGAAACTAGGGCGTAAACCGGTTCGAACTCACTCGGCCAACCCGCTGCGGTCTCGTAGGCGGCGGGTCGTATCTCGTTCCACGGATTGCCCAATTAGCCGTCGTTGCTATGCAGTGGCTTCCCGGCGTCATCCACTGCCACGTAGGTGAAGAGTCCCTCGGTGACCTTCTCTGCATCCCCGCCGGTGAGGTCGCGGACCCAAACCTCGACCTTCACGCCGAACGACGTCTCGCCCTCCATCTGTAGGGTGCAGCAGCAACTCACCTCGTCGCGCACCGCGATGGGTCGGAGAGAGCGCACCGCGTCGATGCTAGATGTTTGGTCCCGGCATTTGGTGGAGCGGGTTTGACCTGAAGCGGCCGGGCTCTGCGGACCATGCTTTGCCGATGGCCTCGTAGGGCGTGAGACCCCGCAGGGTCTTCAGGCGGCGTGCGAAGTTGTAGGCGCTGACGAAGTCGGCCAGGTGAGCGCGGAGCTGCTCGCGGCTGTCGTAGTGGTAGCGCTTCACCGTCGCGTCCTTGATCGTGCGGTTCATTCGCTCGACCTGCCCATTCGTCCAGGGGTGCCGCGGCTTGGTCAGGCGATGGTCGATATCGTTGCGGGCACAGGCGGACTCGAAGCTGTGGGCTCGGAAGGTCTCGCCGGCTGCGATCGCCTCCTTGATGAGGGAAACGGCCGAGGCAACGTTGCCGGGCGTGGTGAAATGGGTGCCGTTGTCGGTGAGCACCGTGTGCACCTTGTAGGGCACCGCCTCGATGAGATGACGGAGGAAGTCACCCGCAACCCGCCGGGTCGCCTTCACCCGCTTGCCCATCTTGTTTGCGAAGTTCGAAAGCCCGTCCGCCCAAAATTGGCTCGCAGCGCCGTCGTCCCCGCCGGTGCCCGAGGGGCTTCCCGTCCCGGATCACCTGGGCGCCGGTGAGGATCAGGGTGGTGTTCGCCCCGTAGGAGTGGCCGGCCGCGATGATGCGTTTCCGGTCGATGGCGGTATGGAAGGGATTGTCGAGGCTGAGCAGGCGGTCGAGGCCGAAGGTCACGTCCCGGGTCCGCTCGATGGCCTCCTGCTCGTCTGCCGCGCTGTCGAGACGGTCGAGGAGTAGGATTGGATTACCCTCCCAAAGCGTCTGATCGCTGCCGATATGCTGGATGTGCAAGCTGGCGGTCCCGCGCGCCGACCATCCCTCGCCGAGGTAGCTGTAGCCCTTCCGCGTGCCTCCAAGCCCATGGGAGAAGACGATCAGCGGGACCGGCCCCTTTATGTCGGAGGCGGCAGGCCAGTAGAGCCGCGCCGGCACTGCGCGGTCACGTGACGGGTCGACCCACTCGAAGTCGATGAACCGTACCTCGGCGGACGTCGGCAGGGCCGCTGCGGGGAGGGGCGAGAGCCAAGCTCCGGCACCCGCCCCCAGGGCCATCGCGCCGAAGCGGCGGCGGTTAAGGTCACGGGGGCTCGGTTCCGGCGGGGCGTGCAAGCGTGGCGTGACGTCGGCGAAGGTGGTCATGGACGTCTCATCGTGCTCGGCTGGCATCTCGATAAGGCTGGGTCCTTGTGGCCGTGGTTAGGCGCCTCGGGAGCCGAACATCAGCGCATAGTTGCTCGCCATGAAAACCTGGCAGCGAATGGCGCTCAATAGGTGTCCGGGTCGTAACTGTCGCTCGGACGCGCGTACGCCTTCGAAAGCGCGTCGCTCATCGGCAGGTTCAGATTGATGCCGCGTGGTGGAATCGTTTGAGTAAACCAACGGTCATAGAGTTTCCTGCCCTCGGGGCTGGCATAGAGTTTGGCCGTCGCAGCATCGGCAACAGCCTTGAAAGGTGTGTCGTCCCTGCGCAGCATGACAGCGTAGGGTTCGGGCTTCGACAACGCCTCCGTCGAGATCTCAAACGCAGCAGGGTCCCGCGCGGCCGCTACCAGGGAGGCCAGTAGTACGTCGTCCATCACGAAGGCCGCCGCTCGTCCACTCTGGACCATCAGGAACGCCTCGGCGTGATCCACCGCCGGCAGAATCGTCAGCCCGAGACTGCGCGCGACGTTGGCCTCGTTGATCTGCCGCAGGTTGATCGTCCCGGAGGTCGAGACGACGGTCCGGCCTCGCAGATCGTCGATGGTGTGCAGGCCGGCGCCTTTCTTCGCCACGTACCGGGTCGCGGTCAGGAAGTCGGTGTTGGTGAAGGCAACCTGGTTGCGGCGCTCGAAGGTGTTCGTCGTCGAGCCGCATTCGAGGTCGATGGTACCATTGGCAATCAACGGAATGCGGGTCGCCGACGTGACCCCGTTTAGACGAACCTCAAGCTGCGCGAGACCGAGTCGCACCTTCACGGCGTCGACGATGTGACGGCAGATGTCGAGTGCGTAGCCGACGGGCTTCTGGTCCCCGTCCAGGTAGGAGAAGGGAACCGAGGCGTCGCGAAAGCCGAGCGTGATCACGCCCGTCTCCTTGACCTTCTTAAGGGTGCCCGTCAGCTCGTCCGCCAGGGCGCCGGGGGCTGAAATCAAGGCAAGCGTCACCGTTGCGGCCGCAGCCGCGCGTCTCAAGGCATCCATTTTTCGATTTCCTTCTTCCGCAAGCGGGGCGGTGGCATGGTCGCTTGACGAGGCGGGACGTCCCCGTTTGAGGACGAAAGCAGTCACACCAGCTCGAAGAGGCCCTCGACCTCAATGGGGACTCCACGCGGCAGGGCGTTGGTCCCTACGGAGGTTCGAGCGTGCCGACCGTCCTCTCCCAGCGCGAGCACCATGAGGTCGGAGGCGCCGTCCATCACCCACGCCTGCTGCGTGAAGTCATCGCGACAGCGAACGAAGCCGGTGAGGCGCAGGCATCGTACCCGATGGGGTTCGCCATCGACGGCGATGCCGACCTGGGCGAGGATGTTCAACGCACAGACACGCGCTCCTGCCTGCGCCTCCTCGATGGTGACGTCTTCGCCGACGACGCCACGATACAGCGGCTCACCGTCCCGAATAGGCGTCTGCCCGGCGACGAACAGGAGGGCGCCAGCGCGCGTGAACGGCACGTAGTTGGCTGCCGGCACCGCCGGTCGTGGTAGAGTCAGGCCGGCGGCGGCCAAGCGAGCGAGGATCGTCGCGTTCATGCGGGTACCCCCACCGGAGCTGCGCTGAGCTCAGCGCCGGATGCGACCTCGCCTCCGAGTAGGCAACCCAGGGCGCGGTCGCCGGCAAAACCGATCCGAACCCGGATCTCCGACAGATGGCCCATCGCGCGGCCCTGGTAAATCAGGATCGGGCTGTCGTCCGGCTCGATGGTGCCGTCGTGCAGAAGGCCGAACGCCAAGGCCGCCGCGGCGATGCCCGTTGCAGCATCCTCCGGGTAGCCGGATGACCGCGGGAACTGGCGAGCCTCGAACACCCGTCCCGGCCGGTCCACGACCGCGTAGGGGTAGAGGCCTGTCGAACCGATGCTGCGACAGGCTGCCTCGACGGCTGCCGGATCAGGGCTGAGGGCGTGGAGACCCTCCGGCAGGCGCATCGGAACCAGGGTCTTCACCCGTGACGTGGCTGCGTTGTGCAGCGGAAGGTCAGCAAGGGCTTCGCGGCCGATGCCCAGGGCGGCGCAGACGGCCTCGACCGCATCCGAGGTGAGCGGCGCTACTCGCCCGGCAGGCTGGGTGATCTCCACGCGCCATGACCCATCATCCCGCCTCTGCAGGAAGCCGGTGACGGTTCCGCTCGCCGTTGCGATCCGGACTGGTGCGTTCGTCATCCGTCCCCGGCGTGCAAGCACCCAGAGTGCGCCGATGGTGGCATGCGCACACATTTCCATTTCATGGTTCGGCACGAAGAATCGGAACGCAAAGTCATGCGCCTGGTCCGCGGGCGGCAACACGAAACCACTTTCATGGCCGTATCGCCGCGCCACCGCCTGCATCGCGCCTTCATCCAGGGCGCCGGCATCCGAGACGACGGGGCAAGGATTCCCCCCCGCGCCGTCACAGGTAAAGACGCGGACGACTTCGACTTCGCTCATGGCTCCTATTCCTGCCTCGGAGCGCGCCGGATCTCCTCGGCGCCGTGATCCCCATTGTTGCCGGAACGGATGTCACGTGCGCGGCCGTGCGGGCCTTACTTAGCGACCGCGCGGGCCATCGACTTGGCGGATGAGGCGCGGATGCCTGTAGCGGCCAAGTCGCCCTCCCGACGCAGGGCCCGAGAAAGAGTCGAGCCGCTCTCGAAGCCGACCCGACTCGCGATCTCATCGACCGGCAGGTCCGTCGTGGTCAGCATGGCACGCGCTGCGTCGAGGCGCTTGGCTCGCTGGAACGCACCGACCGATTGACCGACTTCCGCCTGGAACAGGCGGGTGATGTGCCGCCGCGAGACGCGGAGGTTCGCGGCAAGGAGGTCGAGGGGAACGTCTTGGTCAAGCCGTGCGAGAACGAAGGCTTTTGCCTCGCGGATCAGCGCAGCGCCATGTCCTTGACGTGAAGCTGCTGGAAGGGGTGCGCCTCGCTCGATTGCGCCTAGGCACCGGATGAGAAGTGCCGCGGAAAGATGGACGCGAACAGCGTCACGACCCGCTGGATCCCCGCTGTCGTCGCGACACAAGGCATGAAGGGTGCGGATCTCCGGGGAGACCGAGAACATGGCGCTCGTCCGGATAGCGGCTCGAACACGGCTGAGCGAACCAAGCTGCGCCTCGATACGCCGTAACGCTGCATCCCTCACGTAGACGGCGATGTGCGTTTGGTCGAACCGGAAAGCGCTGGTGTCGTGGGCGTGCAAGGCTGGGACGACGGCAAAGCGGTCGTCGGTGACCCAAGCGCCGTCGCGCTGGCCCTCGTGTTTGAGGTTCAGGATACCGACCCAAGGCAGCAACAACATGAGGCCATCGTGCCAGTGCCAAGGTTTGGCGTAGCCGACGCCCCCGTCGAAGTGCGCGATGTGTTCTTCGCCGTCGGCGATGACGCACGAAGGCTGTGCCGTTTGTCTGAGAAGGTCGAGCGACCTGAACATGAGACGAAGCTATCCCCACGGCGGCAATCCGTCCATTCGACGAGGACAAGCCTTCTCGTTCGTTCGGGCTCCAAAAAGGCCAAGAGAGTTCACAAGCTTCGTTGGCCTGATCCGCAGGCGTTCACCCCTGCAATCCGCCGCAGCGTGTAAGCGCAGAGCGGCGATTTCGGCCATGGGCTTCCATTCATGCCGAGTAGGCGTTCTCAGGCAAGAATCTCCCTGCTGCGCGAGCTCTCGAATTTCTCGAAGGACGACTTTTCGAAATGGCAATAGGCCGCTCGTGCGACATAGTTGGGTCGGAAAATGTTAGTCTGCTTTACGACCGGGTTGGGTGGATTTCTGTCAGTCTGCTTTTTGATGAGGACTTGTGAGAGCCGACATCGGATGAGCAACGGGAGTTCGGCTATTGGCCGTCACAGCGTCAGTGTCCGCAGCTCTCCACGAGCTAAGCCGATCAAGGTTCGGACGAGCAGCCAGCCGATGACCAGCGTGGCCAGCCCGAGCAGGGCCAGGGCAAGGCCGTCGGTCGCCGGAGCCGGTTCCGCCGTCGCGACGCGCAGAGCCGCGACCGCTGTTGCGGCGAGCGGGAAGCTCACGCCCCACCAGGAGACGCGGAAAGGGCAGGCGCGTCCGAACCGGGCGAGCTTCGGCAGCAGCACGGCGAGCAGGAACAGTGCGATCGCGAAAAGCGACTTAGCGAAGAGATCGATTGCGCCCGTCGTGGCGACATAGGCCGAGAAGCCGACCGCGAAGGGTGCCACGAGGATCAGGAGCGACGGCTGCAAGGCTGCGGGCAGCGGCGCCTCGAACAGGAGGCGGGACAGGATCAGCGTGAACAGAGGCACGGCGAAGAACAGCCCCACCGCCAGCCCGAAGATCATCACTCCCTGCATCGGCGGCAGACCGAGCCCCGGAAGGGCCAGGGGTACATCGAGCAGGCCGACCACCGGTACGATCCAGGCCGGCGTCGCATGCGCCGCCTGCTGCCGATCGCTCAACCAGCGCGTCACGATCAGCCACGCGAACAGCGTCATGCCGATGGCGCCGGCGATCCAAAGCGCGCGCGCCAGCGTGAGGCTGAAGGGCGCCAAAGGGATCGGCAGCAGGAGCAGGCTGATGAGCGGCGTGCCGAACAGGTTGCCGGCGATGGGGTGGCGGAACTCCGCCCGCACGGCCTCACGCGCGATGACGGCCTTGGCGGCATAGCCCGCCGCAATAGCGAGGAAGGCCGTTGAGGCTATCAGCGCGATGGCCTCCCCGACCCAGGACGGCACGCCATATCGCGCATGGGCGAGCCGCCACGCGACGCTCAGTCCCGTCAGGCCCATCACCGCCGCGAACAGGCCGACCGGCAATGCCTCGATCTGCCGCCAGCCTCCCGGCAGAGGGGGCTGGTCCGGGTCACGATGGGCGGTCAGCGCGGCTTCGCTCGGCTCGCCTTCGACGACCTGCAGCATGGACGAACTCCTACTCGACGAGGCATCGAATTCTTCGCGCGTTAGCCGAGACCATAGCGGGAGGCCGGCATGCTGCGGGAGAGGTTGGGACCAAGTCGGAACCGGGCGGCTTCGAGAGCTTGCCAATCACCGAGATCGGGGAGCGAGGGAATCGTAACGGTCTCGCCCGCATCGAGGCCGGCTAGGGCTGCCGCCACGAGGTCACTCGCCTCCATGATCATCTCGGACGGAATCTGCCCGATATCCGCGCCCGTCCGTTCAAAAAAGTTGGTTCGGGTGACGCCGGGCAGCACCGCCTGCAACCGCACGCCCTTGCCGGCGAGTTCAGCTCCGAGCCCCTGCGTCAGTGCCAGAACGAAGGCCTTGCTCGCCGCATAGGGGGCGTTGAAGCGCTCTGGGACGATGGCGACCGCGGAGGAGACATTGATCACTGTGCCCGCTCCCCGCTCGCCGAAAGCTTTCGCCGCCGCGAGGGAGAGGGTCTGCAGCGCCCTGACGTTGAGGTCGAGCATCCCGTCATAGAGGCTGGCGGGGCTGTCTAGGGCGGGGCCGAGCGGCCCGAGGCCGGCGCAGTTCACCAAGACGCTTAGGGCGGCATCCATGGCGATGCGGTCCCGGACTGAGGCAAGATCCTCCGGTTGGGTCAGGTCGGCCGACATGACCTCCACAGTCACGCCGGCCTCTCGGCCGAGACGCTCCGCCGCCGCTCGCAGCCGGGCCTTGTTGCGAGCAACGAGAATAAGGTCATGGCCTCGGGCAGCCAACTGGTCGGCGTAAGCCGCGCCGATTCCCGAGGACGCGCCCGTCACGAGCGCCGTCCCAATGTGTTGGGTCATCAAGGTATCCTTATCAGACGCTGGAGAGCTTGGTGTTGGCGACCGGTAGCGCGCGGACCCGCTGACCGGTAAGCGCCGCGATGGCGTTGAGGACGGCAGGCGGCACGCCCGGCAGACCCGGCTCGCCGACCCCGCCCATCGGCGCGCCGCTCTCGACGATACTGACGTGGACCTTCGGCATGTGCTCGCGGCGCAGGACTGGATAGGTGTCGTAGTTCTGCGATTGCCGCACGCCGTCCCGGTAGACGATCTGCTCGAACAGAACCGAAGACAGGCCGAGCGCCGCCGCGGATTCTACCTGCGCCTTGACGATGGCCGGGTTGACGATGCTGCCGGGATCGAACGCGATCCAGAGGTTGTGGACGCGGGCTTCCCCGCCCTTCACCGAGACTTCCGCGATGGTCGCCGTCTCAGATCCGAAGGGCGAAGCCATGGCGAGGCCGCGAGCGCGCATCCCACCCTCGCCACGATAGGGGCCGCGCTGCCAGCCGCCTGACATCTCGGCCACCGTCGAAAGCAGCGTCCGATGCCGGGCATTACCCTGGAGGAGCGCCATGCGCAGCGCGAACGGATCCTGCCCGCCGGCCTGGGCGACCTCGTCGAGGAAGCTCTCGTAGAACGCGTCGTTCATCGAGTGCCCGACCGAGCGCCAGAAGGCGATGTTCACCGGATGCGCGACCTTCGTGAAGGTCATGCGCCGGTTGGGCACGGCGTAGGGCTTCTCGACGATGCCCTCGACCGCTGAAGGATCGACGGGCGTCTGCATCATCATGCTGAAGTAGCGGCCGATCGGACCTTCCCCCACCGTCCGCACTTCAAGCGCCGTCGGCTGCCCCGCCGGATCGAGGGCCGCGCGGAAGCGGCTGAAGCTCAGAGGGCGCACGGCGTCGCGGGCGAACTCCTCCTCCCGCGACCACAGCACCTTCACGGGGCGCCCAGTGGCCTTGGCGAGCAGGATCGCTTGCGGGAACGGATTGCTGGCTTCGTAGAAGAAATGCCGGCCGAAGAAGCCGCCAAGCATCGGCGAGTGGATGCGGACCTGTGCAGGCTGCAGTCCGGCAACCTTCGCTGACACGGTCTGGAATACCTCTGGCATCTGGTTCGGGAGCCAGACGTCGAGGGTCCCGTCGCCGTCAAAGCGTGCAATGGCCGAGGGCGGCTCCAACTGGGCATGTGCGAGATAAGGCGCCTCGTAATCCGCCTCCACCACCTTGGTGGCCTTGGCGAAGGCGGCGGCAACGTCGCCCTTCTCTTCGGCCACTTGGCCCGGATCGGCGGACGTCTTGAGAGCCGCGAGCATGATCTCGGACGAGAAGTCGGCCGCGACGGTATCGAGGCCGCTCGCCTTCGGCGCCGTCCACTCGACCTTCAGCGCCTCGACAGCCTTGCGCGCCCGCCACCAGCTGTCGGCGGCAACCGCCACCGCGCCCGGCAGGCGGTGGACTGAGTGCACGCCTGGCATGGCCCTGACCTCCGCCTCGTTGGCGAGGCCCTTTGGTTCCGTGCCAAGGCGCGGCGCGTGCTGCACGGCGGCGTAGAGCATGCCCTCGACCTTCTGATCGATGGCGTAGACGGCGCGGCCCGTGGACTTGTCCCGCACGTCGAGGCGGGGGACCGGCTGGCGGATGTAGCGGAACGTCGCCGGGTCGCGCAGGGGCACGGACTCGTTCGGCTTGAGCTTCAGGGCGTCGGCTGCGAGATCACCGTAGGACAGCGAGCGGTTCGAGGCCGCGTGCATCACCACCCCGTCGCGGGTGGTAAGTTCGCCGTCTTGCACCTTGAGTTTGGCCGCCGCCGCCCGGATCATCAGGTCACGAGCGGTGGCGCCGAGGCGGCGCATGGTCTCGTAGCTTGACCGGGTCGAGAAGCTGCCGCCGGTCATGCGGATGCCGTTCACGACGGCGTAGTCCGGGCCGGGCGGAGCGCATTCCACAACGAAGCGGGAGGGCGGCACGTCGAGTTCCTCGCCGACGATCTGGGCCATACCGGTGGCGATGCCCTGACCACCCTCTACGAAGGGGCTGAGCAGCCTGATGGTACCGTCCGGGTGGATCTCCAGGAAGGCAACCACCCGCGTCCCTGGCTTAGGCGCCAGGGCACCGGCACCCTCGGCAGGACCTTGGGCCTCGGCCCGAGCTAAGCGCGCTGGCAGGAGGGCGCTAAGGACGAGGGCGCCACTGGCACCTGCAAGAAAGCGGCGGCGGGACGGGGCTGCTGGGCGAAGAAGCGGGATCATGGCTTGCTCCTTAGGCAGCAGCCTGCCGCACGGCGGCAGCGATGGCATTGTAGGTTCCGCACCGGCAAAGGTTCGTCATCGCGTCGGCGATGTCGCCTTCGGTCGGGTGCGGCGTCTGCTTCAGCAAGGCAGTGGCGGCCATGACCTGACCGGACTGGCAATAGCCGCATTGCGGCACCTGCAATGCGACCCAAGCCTCGACAACCTTCCGGCCGACCTCGTCCTGCTCGATCGCCTCGATGGTGGTAACGGTCTGGGTGCCGACGCTCTCCAGCGGCACTTGGCATGACCGCGTCGCCTGACCGTCGAGATGCACCGTGCAGGCCCCGCACTGAGCGATGCCGCAGCCGTATTTCGTGCCAGTCAGGCCGAGCGTGTCGCGCAGGACGAAGAGCAACGGAGTATCGGGCTCGGCGTCGACTGCATATTGGCGACCGTTGATCGTCAGGCTGACCATCGCAACGAATCCCTGAGAGTAAGTAGGCCCCACGGCCATGCTTACGCAGAGGTCTCCGCACCCACTACGTCATAATTGCCTCGTTTTCGGACATGCGGGGCGGTCAGACGACCGCGAGCGGTCCAGCCGCCCGACGGATTGCCCGTGGGACTTCTCCCTGAACGCGCAGGAACGCCCGGCGCATCCGCTCGCGGTTAGCAAAGCCGGCAGCGTCGGCGATCTCCTCAATGGGCAGGCGGCTTTGCTCCAGCATGTGCCTGGCGGCCTCGACGCGCATCACCTCGACCGCCTTGGCCGGCGAGACCCCCGTTTCTGCTCGGAAAGCCCGTGCGAACTGACGCGGACTGAGGCAGGCGATCGCCGCGAGATCCTCCGTGATCAACGGACGCTGCAGGTTCTGCCGCGCATAGGCGAGAACGCTTTGTATCCGGTCGCTCGGCGCGTCGAAGTCGAGCAGGGCCGAGTGCTGGGCCTGGCCCCCGGCCCGGCGGCGCTCCATAACGAGGCCTCGTGCCACAGTACGGGCGACTTGACGGCCGTGGTCGCGCTCAACCATGCCGACAGCGAGATCGATGCCCGCCGCCATGCCGGCGGACGTCCAGATATTGCCGTCCGCGACATAAATCTTATCGATGTCGAGATGGCATTCGGGATAGCGCGCGCGGAATTGAGGCGCATAGCGCCAGTGCGTCGTAGCGCGCCGCCCGCTTAATAAGCCGGCATCGGCCAGGGCAAACGCACCGAGGCAGAGGCCGGCCAAGCGGCGCGTGGAGCGAGCCGCCTCTTGTAGATAAACGAAAAGATCCGAACTCGGCTCGGGAAGGCTGATCCCCGCGGCGACGATAATTGTGTCGAAGGCGGACGGATCGCTTAGCCGCTCGGTCTCGACGGCGGGGCCGCACCCCGAGTGAAGAAGGCCACCGGCCTCCGACAGGACACGGATGTCATAGGTCGTGTCAGTTACGTATCTGTTGGCGACGGCAAAGGGCGAGGTGGTAGCCAAGCCCATGAAATCGAATTCTGGGCAAAGCACGAGACCGATGCGGCGGACGTCAGCCATCGCGGCCCCCCTTACCCTCTAACCGGGCCTGAGTTCTACATCAGACCGCCAATGAAACAGTACAAGCGGAACGGCAGAAAACGAGGCATATTCGTCCGAGATTAAATTCGCCAGATGCACGCCAATCATTGGCTGAATGACCGCTTTCAGGCGCGCCGCGAATTGCCTTAAGCGGCAAGGTTGGGTCGGATGCGGACTGCCCGGATCGGGTGGCTTGCTGCCCGTCCGCTTCTGGACGGCAAATGCCTTGAAGCGGACCTACCTGCGAGAGCCGCTCACGATCCTTTGCCGAACTTGGGAACGTACGCCTGCCGGCTATCTGGCGGACGATGGCTTGCGACCGGCACTGTTAAATTCAAAGGAAATATAACCTGCATTACTTCCCTAAAGCCGAGGTCAGGGCTCTAGGCTAGACGAGAGGCCCAACGCCCAACCCTCATCACTTCAAGAGAAGCTTTGCTTCTTGACAATCCCGAATTAATCTAAGCCGACTAGACCACTACCGGCACGTCGAGTCCCTCCGAGCAAATCAAAATCTTAGTATTATTCAAGTCTAGGTCTCCGATCGAAATTCAATGCACTTCAGATGGATCAAATGGAAGAAGAATAAATAAAGTCGCTCGACGATCAACGACAAATTGATTCACGATCGAGAGCTTTTCGCACCGAGGTGTCTGAACTTATAATTTGGACCTTCCTTTCGTTCTTGCCTTTTACTTTAGCATTTCAGGGGTTTCAGCTTCTCGACGATCGTGGAATTCTAACATTTTCATTATATGCGTTCCCATACCTGACGATGAGTGCCGTTGTTGCGAGTATACCATTATTTTCTAAACAGATATTTGGCAAATTTCCGATCGCGTTAATTCTAGCTGATAGATTTTCGGCATCCGATAAATTTCGACCCAAGCTCGATAGTATCACGATTGCTTCAATTGAACGTCCAACACCGGCAGTCGAAATTTCGGTACTTGATCATCAAGACCCGCGTTCGATGCTAAGAGCTTATGCGGATAGCTCCGCCGCGGTCGCCAATAGTATACGTGGAAGGGCAGGTTTTTATTTACTTGCTGGAGCCGTTATTGCGTTTGTAGGCTTGGGGTGGTTCTCGTATAAAACTAGTGTCGATACGAAGACAAATATTGCATTTTCGCAAACCAGCGCTTCCGAGGCGGGAAATAGTAAAGCTCAGTTTGAAAGCCGTCAGAGCAATGATAAAGATAAAATCGATCATTTATTAGATTTGTTACCGAATTTCGGCGTGCTGTTTTTTATCGAGTTCATTGCAATTTTCTTTCTGCGGCAATATCGATCTGCGATGGATGATTTCAGATACTATGATGCGGTGCGTCGCCAGAGAGAGGAAAATTTGGTCATTCTCGCAATGTACTCGGAAAATAAAACAATCGTTCCGACTCAAGACGTCATCAAATCTATGACAATGTATTCCGGCGTAGGAAAGCTGAGCAAAGACGAGACGACAGATGTAATTGAGTTGAGAAAAATGTACCGCGATGAATTGATGTTCTTTGAGAAGATTTCAGAGATATTCCAGAAGAATAAAGAAACTAAATAGACTGGCGTTTTCTACCGAGGGAAACCTCGAAATTGGGATAGCAAATCTCCTTAACCAGCTGCGATGCGTGCGCGCATTTTTGAGCGGCGGGGAAGATCCTCTCATGTTAGCTCGTGTTCCTGCTATCCCTAATTAGTGCGGACACTCCACCACACTCATTCTGACGAATGCACGCAACGGCTATTGTCCCGCGGGCATACGTCTAGGATCCGCATGCCCAATGTTCGCTTTTCAATCCGAGCCAAAGTTGCTGTGCTGCCAACGAATGACCGCTTTCGGCGAGCACCGACGCGGAGCCTGTACGACTGGGTTGGGTCGGTAGGAGCTCGTCCGCTTTTTCGGCCGCACTGCTCCGAAGCGGACCGGCAGCTTTCGGCCAGATCTTGCCGTGGTGGCGGGCGCCTCTGAATGACTGGGTTGGGTGGCTTTCTGCCCGTCTGGTTCCGGACGTTAGCGGATGGAAGCGGACATTGGAACTTCTCGCACTTCTGACCCATAGCAGGACGCAGGAACCTCCGCCTCCTGGCTCGTGGTGACGAAGCTTCAGACATGGCGACATGGGGAGAAGAGACTGCCTGCACGAGGTAGTTCTCAAGGCTAACCAATCGTCGGCTGGCGATAGCTTCAGCTTCATCGCTCATGTCACAACGGCTGCCCCAGTCTCGTCCTTGAGGCACGACGCGCGTTCCGCGACCGCCAAGATAGACGCACGCGCGTCCCACGAAAGGGATGACGATGACTAATGCAGCACCTGCGAACACCGCGCGACCGGATCGGGGATATGCTGGCCCTCCCCGCCTGGGAGGTGAGGAGTTGGTGCCCTCACGCTACGCGCTGCGGATCGGTGAGATCGACGTCTTGGTCGTCAGCGATGGGGTGTTGCCGCTGCCGACCAAGATGTTGGGTCACAACGTCGAGCCGGCCGTAAGGGCGGCCTGGTTGAACGACATGTACCTGCCGCAGGACGCGTTCGATTGGTCGTTGAACGTTGTGGTGGTTCGGAGTGGCCGACAGACCATACTCATTGACGCCGGCTTGGGGCTGGATCCGAAACTAAATCTCCCACGGGCAGGCCAACTGATCAGGCGATTGGACGCCGTCGGGATTGAACTCGCGTCCGTGACCGACGTGGTGCTGACCCACATGCACATGGACCACGTCGGCGGGCTCCTCGTCGACGGCGTGAAGGAGCGACTGCGCTCAGACCTACGGATCCACGTGGCGGCTGCCGAGGTTAGATTCTGGGAAACCCCGGACTTTTCTCACGTCGCCATGCCAGAGGGGTTCCCCGACGCCCTTCGTGCTGTCGCCGAGCGGTTCGCGCACGCGTACCGCGGTCAATTGCGACTTTTCGACGAAATGCACGAGGTCGCGCCGGGCGTGAGCGTCCATCGGACCGGCGGCCACACGCCTGGGCACAGTGTGGTCCGTCTGGCATCCGGCGGCGATCGGCTGACCTTCGCTGGCGACGCCGTGTTCTCGGTCGGGTTCGAGCACCCTGACTGGCACAACGGCTTCGAACACGATCCCGAGGAGGCGGCGCGCGTTCGCGTTCGGCTTCTGCGGGAACTAGCGGCGACCGGCGAGCAGTTGATCGCCACGCACCTGCCGTTCCCGTCCGTGGGCCGGGTCGCGGCCGATGGAGACGTCTTCCGCTGGGTGCCGGTGTTCTGGGATTACTGATCACGCTCTGAGCACGGTTCAAGGCAGCGGCAGCGCCGGAGAGGGTCATTTGGTGTCGCCGGTAGAAAAGCAATCATCCCTGAGCTTGGCCCAGGGATGATGACCCTGCGATCCGCGCCGGACACAGATCCCGCGCGTGACGCGGAAGGCCCCGCGGCGAACCGTTCGACCCGACCCGCCGTGTTTCAGGCTTCGACCGTGGCTGGTTCATGATCGAGCATGCTGCGGACCTTGCTCGCAAGTTGCTGCAGCGTGAACGGCTTCGGCAGGAAATGCGTGCCGGGATCGAGCACGCCGTTATGCACCACGGCATTGCGCGTGAACCCCGTCGTGTAGAGGACCTTGAGGTCTGGACGCCGCCGGATCGCCTCCTCAGCCAACAGACGCCCGTTCATGTCAGGCATGACGATATCGGTGAATAACAGTGCGATGTCGGGTTGGGCGCCCAGGACACGCAACGCTGCGGCACCGCTCTCGGCGTGGCGGACGCTGTAGCCGAGTTCGCGCAAGGCCTCGACGCTGAGCAGGCGCAGGGCCTCCTCATCCTCGACGACGAGGACGATCTCGCGTCGGTTCCCCAGAGCCGGTGCGATCCGATCATCCCGGAGGGGCGCAGCTGCTTCGCCTTCGCCATAGAATCGCGGCAGGTAGAGTTTCACGCTCGTTCCCTGCCCGGGCTCCGAGTAGATCCGTGCATGCCCGTTCGACTGCCGCACGAAGCCGTAGACCTGCGACAAACCCAGTCCCGTTCCCTTCCCCACCGGCTTCGTGGTGAAGAACGGGTCGAATACCTTCGCCAAAATCTCCGGCGACATACCGCTTCCGGTGTCGGTCACAGCCACCAGGACGTACTGACCGGGTGAGATCTCCACGGTCCTGGCGTAGTCCTCGTCGAGGTGGGCGTTAGCCGTCTCGACGGTCAGGCGACCGCTCTCGGCGTGGGTATCCTGCATGGCGTCCCGCCCGTTGACGGCCAGGTTGAGGATGGCGTTCTCCAATTGGCTCACGTCGGCATGGGTACGCCATAGGCCGCCGGCGAGCACGGTCTCCAGCTCGACGCCGCCGCCGAGCGTGCGGCGCAGGATCTCCGACATCCCGGATACAAGCTTGTTGGCGTCGATGGGCTCAGGCGCGAGCGGCTGCTGGCGCGAGAAAGCCAACAGCCGTTGGGTCAGCGAGGCCGCGCGGTTCGCACCATCCGACGCGACATCGATGAAGCGCTCGATGTCGCTGTCACCGCGCGCCAAGCGCTTGCGGATCAGGTTGAGGCTTCCGATCACGATGGCGAGCATGTTGTTGAAGTCGTGCGCAATGCCGCCGGTGAGCTGACCAACGGCCTCCATCTTCTGCAGCTGTCGCAGGTGGCCCTCGGCCGTCTCGCGGCTCTTCATCTCGCCGAGGAGCGCCCGGTTCGCGTCGTCGAGTTCTTGCGTACGCGCGGCGACACGGTCTTCCAGCGCCAGGTTGAGATCGCGCAAGGCGAGCTCCGCGACTTCGCGCTCGCGTGTCCGTGCCTGCAATTGAAGCGCCGCCGTTGCGAGCGCCGCCCCGATCCGGTTCACCTCCAGGATGGGGGTGGCAATTGCGTCAACGGGATATCCTCGGCCGATCGCCTCAGCGCCTTCGCCAAGGCGACGCATCGCAAAGTCCACCCGTCGACCGACCCCAAACGCGATCCCGACGACGGGCACTCCGAGCGCTAGCCCCAGCCCAGCGAGGATCAGGATAGAACGTTGAAGCGGTGCCTCGGCGAGCTCCCTGTCGACCACGACCGCTGCGGTCCAACCCGTCAGCTTGGACTTGCCATAGCCGACCAGGACGTCCTGTCCGACCCTGTTGCGGCCATAATACCGTCCGGCATCGTCGACCGTATGAGAACGAAAATCCGTCGAGGTCAGCTTGCCGACGAACTCCTCCTGCCGCTCGGTGCGGACGGCGACGATTCCGGCGCGATCCACCAGCGACCCGATCCAACCGGACGGGAGATCCTCGCGGCGTGTCGTCTCGACGAGATGACCGAGGTCGAGGCTCGCCGCGAGCAAATAGGTCTGCCTTTCGCCCATACGGATGGGGGCGCCGACGATCTGGAAAACGGGCTGCTTGGAGACAGAGGTCAGGAAAACATTGCTGACCATCGCAACACCGGTTTGCAGTACCTCTCGGTCGATCTCCGCAAGGGCCGGAGGTGCCTGCGCAGCGTTCTCGAACGGCGCTCGGGTCGTCAACGTTGCGGTCCCATCGATACGCCGAAGGTTGATGTTGATTCCCTGCAGGCGACTGATCTCCTGCATCTGGGCGTAGAAGGCTCGCAGGTCGTGAGACACAAGGCTCGGCGAGCTCGCGAGCGCTTGGAGCGTTGTGAGAACGCCGTGGATCTCGCGGTCGAACGCCACGGACAAGCTGTGAGCTCGGGTCTGCACCTCCTGTTCGACCCGCGTGCGCTCGGACGCGGCGAAGCGCCAGAGTAGGACGCCGACGAACAGCAGGATTGGGACTAGTAGGCCGACGAAAAGGATCAGGAACTGCCATCTGAGCGGACGGGGAGATCTCACACCTTCGTCCCTCGCCCAGGGAGCAGGTGAAACAGAGCCCGCTGCGGTCTCCGAATGGCGGGCGTCATGATCGTCCTCCTCGCGATGTCGTTCGCCTGACGAGGAAGCAGGTGCGGACGTGACATGGCAGGACGGATTCTCATGGCCGTAACGGCGTCACGGCTGCGGCCGGACCAGTTTCGCTAGGGCCGATGTCACAGGGGGTGGGACCGCCCTCGTCTTGGTTTCGAACGTCCCCACCGGGACCGGACACAGGACGGAGCGCACCATGAAAATCGTCGTCATCGGCGGCACGGGGCGATCGGCTCGCAGGTCGTCACCACCCTGAAGGTCGCTGGCCACGAAGTCCTCGCGGCTTCGCCGAACACCGGCGTTAACGCCGTGACGGGCGAGGGGCTGGCAGAAGCGTTGAAGGGCGCCGGGGTGGTGGTCGACGTCGCCAACTCGCCATCGTTTGCCGACGACGTTGCGATGGACTTTTTCGTCCGCGCCGGACGAAACCTCGCCGCGGCCGAGACGCAGGCCGGTGTCTCCCACCACGTCGCGCTATCTGTGGTCGGGACCGAGCTCCTGCTCGACAGTGGCTACTTTCGCGCCAAGCTCGCCCAGGAGGAACTGATCGCTGAGGCGGGCGTGCCCTGGACGCTTGTCCGCGCCACGCAATTCTTCGAGTTCGTTGCCGCGATTGCAGGCGCCGCGCTCGTTGAGGGAGTCGCGCACGTGACCTCCGCCTCGATCCAGCCGATTGCTTCGGCCGACGTAGCGGCGAAGGTCGCCGAAGCTGCCTTGGCGCCGCCGCGGAACGGCATGGTCGAGATCGCCGGCCCTGAGCGGCTGCCGATGGTCGAGCTGGTGAGGCGTCACTTCCAGGGCCTCGGCGAGGCGCGCGAAGTCCGGACGGATGACACCGCGCCGTATTTTGGGGTGGTCCTTGGAGGCCCCTGGCTGACACCCACAGGTGACGCGTGGATCTCACAGCGGCTCTACGGCGAGTGGCTGCAGGCACAGCCGAAGCGTGGTGCCTGAGGCCTGCCGCCGATGGATGCGGCCTATATCTCGGCGCTGTCTGCGCTTGCGGGGTCCGCCATCGGCGCGATGGCTTCGTTCGCGACGACATGGCTGACGCAACATAGCCAGGAGCGGGCCACCCTCCTGGTGCAGGACCGAGCACGAAGGGAAGCGCTTTATGGCGAGTTCATCCGGGAGGCATCGACCCTGTTCGGCGATGCTTTCCAGCATGAACTCGACGATCCGGCGAAGCTGGTGAACCTCTATGCGATTGTGAACAAGATCCGGCTGTTCGGTGAGCCGGAGACGCTTCGGGAAGCGGAACAT
>NZ_JBKEZQ010000022.1:0-63569 GCF_053345175.1 Methylobacterium sp. M6A4_1b | reverse complement strand
TCCACGGCCGCATCACCGGCCCCATCGTGATGATCGGCTTCGGCTCCATCGGGCGCGGCACGCTCCCGCTGATCGCGCGTCACTTCGACTACGACAAGGCCCGCTTCACGGTCGTCGAGCCCTCCGACGCGCACAGGTCCCTGGCCGACAAGCACGGCCTGCGCTTCGAGCAGGTGGCGCTGACCAAGGAGAACTATCGCGACGTGCTGACGCCGCTGCTCACGGAAGGCGGCGGCCAGGGCTTCTGCGTCAACCTCTCGGTCGACACCTCGTCTCGGGCGATCATGGAACTGTGCCGGGAACTCGGCGCCTTCTACATCGACACCGTCGCGGAGCCGTGGCCGGGCTTCTACTTCGACAAGGACAGGAGCCAGGGCGACCGCACCAACTACGCCCTGCGCCAGGACATCCTGGACGCGCGCACCGCCAGCCCCGGCGGCACCACCGCCGTGTCCTGCTGCGGCGCCAATCCCGGCATGGTCTCGTGGTTCGTCAAGCAGGCGCTCCTGAACGTCGCCGGCGATCTCGGCCTGAAGACCGCCGAGCCGAAGGATCGCGCCGGCTGGGCCGCGCTCATGCGCGCGGTCGGCGTCAAGGGCGTGCACATCGCCGAGCGCGACACCCAGCGCGCCAAGTCGGCCAAGCCGATGGGCGTGTTCGTCAACACCTGGTCGGTGGAAGGCTTCGTCTCCGAGGGCAATCAGCCGGCCGAGCTCGGTTGGGGCACCCACGAGACCTGGATGCCGGAGAACGGCCGCGAGCAGGAGAAGGGCTCGCGCTGCGCCATCTACCTGCTCCAGCCCGGCGCCGACACCCGCGTGCGCTCCTGGACCCCCACGGCCCAGTCGCAATACGCCTTCCTGGTGACCCACAACGAGGCCGTCTCGATCTCCGACTACTACACGGTGCGCGAGGGCGAGCGCGCCGCCTACCGGCCGACCTGCCACTACGCCTACCACCCCGCCAACGACGCCGTGCTCTCGCTGCACGAGATGTTCGGCAATGGCGGCAAGGTCCAGGAAAAGATCCACATCCTCGACGAGACCGAGATCGTGGACGGCATCGACGAACTCGGCGTGCTCCTCTACGGCCACGCCAAGAACGCCTACTGGTACGGCTCGCAGCTCTCCATCGAGGAGACCCGCCGCATCGCCCCCTACCAGAACGCCACCGGCCTGCAGGTGACCTCCGCCGTGCTCGCCGGCATGGTCTGGGCGCTGGAGAACCCGGAGGCCGGCATCGTCGAGGCCGACGAGATGGACTTCCGACGCTGCCTCGAAGTGCAGTCCCCGTATCTCGGCCCCGTCATCGGCGTCTACACCGACTGGACGCCGCTGACCGGCCGCCCGGGCCTGTTCCCCGAGGACATCGACACCAGCGACCCATGGCAGTTCCGCAACGTCCTCGTGCACGGCTGAGTCGGGACGCCCCGACCAGGTCCAGAGCGTAGGAGATCACCGGCGCCCCGGGGCGGGCGCCGGTGGTCCTACTCGTGCGGCGCGGCGGGTCCGGTTCGCGCCGTGGCTACGCCTTTCCGAGCCTGCGTGCGCGCGCCGCCCCGGAATTCTGTGACAGGCGCTGGTAGGCGACCCGCGCGATGCGGATCGACCATCGCGGTGCCAGGAGCGTCGGCACAGCGCGAGTCCAGTAGCGCGGCATGGTGCGATAAGGCCGGTACAGGTACCGGATCGCGCTGATCGACGCCGCTGTTCGCACGGAGCCCAGCTTGGCGTTGTTCAGCCGCGCCATCACGTGCGAGTCGAAGATCCGTCGGCGGAAGGCGGTGCGCGCCTGGGGCTGGTGGGCGAACAGCGCGGAGGCGATCTGATCGTAACCCGCGACATCGATCTTCAGGCGATCCAACCAGCCGAACTTGGTCTTGAACTGATCATTGTCCGAACGGAAGCCGACGCAGGGTTCCTGCACCACCCCCCATTGCCCGAAGCGTTCGAAGACGCGGCCGATGATGTAGACCTGGACGTAATAGTTCTTGAAGGCCGCGATACGGGGATCGGAAGCGACCGCATTCCATTTCGCACGATCGATCACGAGCGCGGACATGAAGCCGAGCAGATCGCCGATCGTCGCGAACAGCGTCGCGGCGTCCACGATCAACTGGGTGGGCGGTGTATGACGGACGCCGGTCGGGTGCCGTAGCGTCACGTCGTAGTCGATCACCCCCAAGGTCAGGCCCGACACACCGGGCCAGCGTCTGATCGCGCCCAGCACACGCGCCAATCCGCCCGGTTCGAGCCGGTCGTCATCACCCATCAGCCAGACGTAATCGCCCGTCGCGGCCGCGACGACGGCCAAGAAATTGGCGTCCAGACCCAGATTGGTCGGCTGAGCGATAAGGACGAAATTCTTGATTCGGCCACGATAACTCTCGGCCATCGCGACGGTGCCGTCGGGAGAAGCGTCATCGCTCACGACGACCTCGATCTCGTCCTCCATACCCTGAGCAATGATGCTGTCGAGAAGTTCCGTCAGCATGCCCGCCCGATTGTAGGTCGGGATGCAGATTGAAATCACTGGCATGTCTGTCGGGGTCCATGCGGCGTGGCGCCGAAACGAAATCCACTCATCGCGACCCACTCCGTGGTCGATCCAGGAAAACAATCATCGGTCGTCCTGCAACGCAGAGTCGAGATGGCCAAAGGATAGGTATCGAATTGCGATGCGGCGGATCGCACAGGTACCAAAGGCGGCGATCCGGCCGGTTTTTGCGGTGAACCGGTGTGGTTCCGATGGCGCATGGGACTTGCTTTCGCCGCCGTACCCACCTGCGGTCGCCGATCGGTTCGGACGCGCAACGGGCCTATGCGACCGGCATCCGCGGCGGAGTCATACGATCACCAAGACTCGGGTGGCCCGCCCCGCCCGTCTCGCCGTCGGGTAGCCGGCCGGCACCGGTGAGCCGATGTACGGCGCTTCCGGATGGCAACCGCCCCGGAGAGTCGGCGCGCGGCCATCCGCGCGGCGCCACCCGAGCGAAGATACCCTCATGGACATTGCCGCCCGCGGACGATCATGCTGATCTGCCAGGATGCAGCGCGCATCGCGATCCGACGGTGCGATGCGGCCGAGGCGTGGTGTCCGGCCGCAGATGGGCGAGATCCGCTCGATCAGGCGGAACCGGCATTGTCTGCGTGGATCGCGGGCGTCTACGATGGCGTCGTGCTGTCGCCTCGCGTTCCCATCTTCGTTTCCAGCCAGGACTGAGTCGCCCGGTGCCTCACTTCGAAGATTTCTACGCCAACAAGCTGCGCGGTTCCCTCGGGGTCACCGACGCGGAATCGGTCCTCGACCTGCGCGAGACCAATCGCCCGACGGCGGAGGCCTCCCTGGCGGACATGCTGGAACGCAGCCGCTTCGGGAAGGGCAAGACGGTGGCGATCCGCCTGGCCCCACCGCCCGAGGGCGGAGGCGAGACCCTGTTCCAGCCGATCGGGCGCCTGCTTCTCGATGCAAAGCGCAAGGGCCTGGTCGATCGTCTCCAGACCCTGCCGTCCGGCGACGGTCTCGGATTCTACGTGGCACTATCCGGCAAGGCTGCGCGTTCCACCGACGGATAACGACGCGGGACACCGGGAAACACCTTGCTCAATCTCGGACACAACACGATCGAGCGAGTGGCCCGTTTCGGCTACGGGGCTCGCGGGATCGTCTACTGCATCGTCGGCGGACTCGCGGTGCTGGCGGCCATCGGCCAGGGCGGCCGCGCCGGCGACAGCGAGAGCGCGCTCCGCTGGGTCCTGGCCGGGCCGTTCGGCGTCTTCCTCGTCGGCCTGATCGCGCTCGGCCTCCTGGGCTTCGCCGTCTGGCGCTTCATCGAGAGCGTCACGGACGCCGACCGGCGCGGCACCTCGCCGAAGGGCACGGTCGTCCGTCTCGCCCACCTTCTCAGCGCCGTGATCTATACCGGCCTCGCCATCACCGCCGCCGGGCTCGCCCTCGGGCTCGGGCGCAAGGGCGGCGATGCCGCCCAGGACTGGACGGCCTGGCTGCTCTCCAAACCGTTCGGCCTTTGGCTCGTCGGCCTGATCGGACTCGGCGTGATGGGCGGCGGCGTCGCCTTCCTGGTCAAGGCGTACAAGGGCGACGTCACCGACCGCCTCAAGCTGGATGCCGCGCACTGCCGCTGGGCCAAGCCCATCGGCCAGTTCGGCTATGCCGCCCGAGGCATCGCCTTCCTGATCATCGGCGGCTTCTTCATCGCGGCGGCCTGGTATCAGGCCTCCTCCGAGGTGAAGGGCCTTGCCGGCGCCTTTGCGGCCCTGCGCGCGCAGCCCTACGGCTGGGTGCTTCTCGCCATCGTGGCGGCGGGCCACTTCGCCTTTGGCGCCTTCGGCCTGATCCAGGCGCGCTTCCGACACATCGACGCGCCCGACATCGACCAGACCGACGACGCCGTCGCGGCGGCGATCCGCGCGGTGCGTTGACGCCGCACAGGAACAAAAGCGGACCCTTGTCGATTGAGGCCCGGATCGCGGGATTCGATGCGGTGGCCGTCGGTCGCCGAACTCGGACCCGCACGAGGGGGAAGACACCATGCCATTTCGCACCAGCGCCTTCGTGCGTACGAATATTCTTGCCAGCGGCATCATAGCCCTCGGCCTCACCACGGCTCCGGCTTTCGCACAGGGAATCTCGATCGGACCCGGCGGCGTCCAGGTCGATCCCGGCTACCGACGCGGCTACGACGACCGCGGCCCGCCGCGCAGCGAGCTGAGCCGGGGCGAGGCGGCCCGCATCGCCCGCCGCGAAGGCCTCGTCGACGTGGATGGCGTCGACCGGCGCGGTCCGCGCATGATCGTTCGCGGCTCGGACCGCCGCGGCGACGACATAACGGTCGTTCTCGACAGCCGGTCCGGCGACGTCATCGACGTGCGGCGCTGACATCCGGCTGCCTGTCAGTGCTCTGAGTTGATCGAGGCCCGGCGTTCTGCGCCGGGCCTTCGTCATGCCTGAGCCCGGGCGAAGCGTTCCAGTCCGTCCCATGCCGTGCCGCCCGGCGCCCATCCGAGCGCGGGCAGCGCGTCGGAGCGGGCGACGAGGCTGGTCGAGAGGCGTGCATAGGCCGCCTCCTGCCCCGCGAGCCGGCAGGCGAGTCCGAGGAGCGCGACCGGCGCAGGCAGGAGTCCGGCCCGGCGCCCGAGACCGGACCGCAGCGCGGCGATCATCTCGCCCAGCGTCAGCGCATCGGGTTCGGCCACGATCATCGGACGACGGAGCGGCCCGTGGGCCTCCAGCGCCACGGCGACCGCCTGCGCGAGCGACTCCACCGAGACGAGCGAGCGCCGGGCATCGAGGCTCGCGAAGGGCAGCGGGGCGGCCGATCGGGCCAGTTGCAGGAGCGTCGCGACGTTGCCCTTCACGCCGGCTCCGTAGACCAGCACCGGACGAAGGGCGACCCAGTCGAGGCCGGTCCCGGCCAGGGCCGTCTCGGCGGCGAGCTTCGAGCGGCCATAGGCCTCGGTCGGTTCGGGCGTGTCCGCCTCGGTGACGATGCCGGGTGCCGAGATCCCGGTCTGGGCTCGGATCGAGGACAGGAAGACGAAGCGCTGCACCCGAGCCCGGATCGCGGCCTCGGCGAGGCGCAGGGTCGCCTCGGTGTTCGACGACCGGAAATCGTCCTCCGGCCTGCCGGACATCGTCGGGGACAGGCCGGCGGAATGCACCACCGCATCGACCCCGGCCAGCGCAGCCGCCATGTTCATCGGGCGGGTGAGGTCGCCGACGACGGCGCTGCTCGCCCCTTCCGGAACCTCGATCGGCCGCCGAAGCAGGACGCGCACGCGGAAGCCGCGCCGCGACAGGCTCTGCAACAGGTGCCGCCCGATAAAGCCGGTGGCACCGGTCAGCGCGATCAGCGGTCCGCCCAATGGTCGAGCCCTCCCTATGGCCGCAGCGCCGTGACCTCGATCTCGACCTTCATCTCCGGACGCAGCAGACCGGCCACGATCACGATCGTGGCGGCGGGCCGTATCCCGTCCAGCACCCGGCCGCAGACGCCGAGGATCGCCTCGGGATCCGACCGGTCGGTCACGTAGTAGGTCGCGCGCACGATATCGGCGAGGCCGGCGCCGGCCTCCGCCAGGACGCCCGAAATGGTGCGCCAGCAGGCCTCGGCCTGATCGGCCGCTCCTTCGGGCATCGTCATGCTGGCGTAGTCGTAGGCGGTGGTCCCCGCCACGAAGACGAAGCCGCCCTGCGCCACCGCGCGGGAATAGCCATAGGCCGTCTCGAAGGGCGAGCCCGAACCGAACAGTCGGCGCCGGCTCATCCGCGCCGGAGCGCTTCGAGAACCTTCGCCCCCGGCCGGCCGGTGGCCGGCATGCCGAGGCTGCGCTCGACCTCCTTGATCGCGTCGCGGGTCTTGGAACCGACCTTGCCGTCGGGCTCGCCCACGTCGAAGCCGCGCTTCGTCAGCCGGGCCTGCAGGTCGCGGCGCTCGGCCCGCGACAGCGGCGGATCGTCGGTCGGCCAATCGGCCTGGATGCCGCCGCGCCCGCGCAACCGGTCGGACAGCACCGCGATGGCCAGACCGTAGGATTCGGCGGCGTTGTAGGAGTAGAGCGCGTCGAAGTTCTTCGTCACCAGGAAAGCTGGCCCGTTGATGCCGGCCGGCAACAGGATGCCCGCCGGGCCTTCGCCCGAAAGCGGGCGGCCGTCGATGCGGGTCACCCCGAGCGACGCCCAGTGCGCCACCGCGTGCTTGTTCTTGCGGCCGGCCGCGCCCGCGTTGAAGCCGCGCGGCACCTTCACCTCGTAACCCCAGGGCTGGCCGTTGTTCCACTTGGCGACCCGGAGGAAGTTCGCCGTGGAGGCGACTGCGTCGGGCACCGAATCGACGAGGTCGCGGCGGCCGTCGCCGTCGCCGTCGACGGCCAGCCGCTGGTAGGTGGTGGGCATGAACTGGGTCTGCCCGAAGGCGCCGGCCCAGGAGCCGTTGAGGCGCGAGGGATCGATGTCGCCGCGCTCGATGATCTTCAGGGTGGCCATCAGCTCGCCCTTGAAGAACTCCTTCCGGCGGTGGTTGGCGCAGATCAGGGTGGCGAAGGACTGCACAAGCGGCATCTTGCCGAGATTCTTGCCGAAGTTCGACTCCACGCCCCAGACCGCCGCGATGGTGTGCCGGTCGACGCCGTACCGGGCTTCGGCATTGGTGAGCGCCTGCGCGTGCTGACGCATGGCGGCCTTGCCGTCGTCGACGCGCTCCTCGTCCACGAGGGCGGCCATGTAGTCCCAGATCGGCGTCTTGAACTCGGGCTGGGCCTGGCTGAGCTCGAGCACCTTCTCGTCGTAGGTGATGCCGGCCGTGGCCGCCCGGAAGGTCTGGGTCGAGATGCCCTGCGCCGCGGCCTGGGATTGCAGGCCGGCCAGGCAATCCTGGAAGTCGGCGCGGGCCGGCCCACAGATCGCCAGGAGGACCGCGGCCGCTCCGAGGGAGAGGGTCGCCGTTTGACCCGATCGGCCGAATGCCATGGTGATCTCCGCCAATGCGTTCGCAGGGAATGTGAGCGCGAATTCAGGCGATACCAGGGTTAACGAACGGTTGAGGCCGGCGCGGATTCGTTCCGCGGGGTGTCGTCGGATACATTCCGGAGCCGTCCGCGGGTACGTCCCACTTTCCCTGCGGGACAGGGACGTCCCGACCCTTCCGATGATCGGTACGGGCGTTGTCGGCCCGGACGGTCTTCAGGCGAAGCCGCGCGCCGCGAGCTTCTGCTCGTATGCGTCGATGGCCGGGGCGCGCTTCAGGGTCAGTCCGATCTCGTCCAGGCCGTTGAGGAGGCTCTCCTTGCGGCCGGGATCGATGTCGAAGTGCAGAGTGCCGCCATCCGGCCCCTTGATGGTCTGGGCCGCGAGGTCCACCGAGAGGGTCGCGTTGGAGCCCCGCTCGGCATCCTCGAACAGCTTCTCCAGGTCCTCGGGCGAGACCGTGATCGCCAGGATGCCGTTCTTGGCGCAATTGTTGAAGAAGATGTCGGCGAAGCTGGTGGAGATGACGCAGCGGATGCCGAAATCGGTCAGCGCCCAGGGTGCGTGCTCGCGTGAGGAGCCGCAGCCGAAATTGTCGCCGACGACGAGAATCCTGGCGTTGCGGTAGGCCGGCTTGTTGAGGACGAAGTCCGGGTTTTCGGAGCCGTCGTCGTTGTAGCGCATCTCCGAGAACAGGCCCTTGCCGAGGCCGGTGCGCTTGATGGTCTTGAGATACTGCTTCGGGATGATCCGGTCGGTGTCGACGTTGATGATCCGCATGGGCGCCGCGACGCCCTCCAGGGTGGTGAACTTGTCCATGATGGTCGCCGTGGTCCGTGAACGCCGTACGGCCCGGCCTCCCCGATCAGAGGTGGGGCCGGTCGCTTGAGGATCGGTCTATCAGCCCGCGCAACGCGCCGGAAGCCGGCCCCTCGCGTCTCGCGATCGTCGCGCTTCGCGCCTATGTTCACGCGAACGGACGAATGGGGGCAGGGATGGCCGAGACCACGAACCAGTTCAAGAAGGCGCCCAAGCGCAAGAAGGAGAAGGCCCGCTCGGTGACGGTGTCGCCCGAGATGCGCCAAGCCTACGCGGATCTGATCAAGCAGAAGGAGGAACGCGAGGAATATGCAAAGCACCTGCCCTCCGAGAAGGGCAGGTGATCGTGTCGCCGACGAAAGCTCGGGCGGCTTAGAGCCTCCCGGCCTCGATCACGTCTTCGACCGTGCGCAGGCCGGCGCGCGGAGCGTTCACGAGGCAGGCCATGTTGCCCGGCGCGTGCTGGTTCTTCCACATCTTGGTGTGGGCCTGGGGAATCTTGTCCCAGGGGAAGACCTCGCTCATGCACGGATCGATGCGCTGGTCGAGCACGAACTGGTTGGCGGCCGAGGCCTGCTTCAGGTGCGCGAAGTGCGAGCCCTGGATGCGCTTCTGGCGCATCCAGACGTAGCGGGCGTCGAAGGTGATGTTGAAGCCGGTGGTGCCGGCGCAGAACACGATCATGCCGCCGCGCTTGGCGACCAGGGTCGAGACCGGGAAGGTCGACTCGCCCGGGTGCTCGAACACGATGTCGACGTCGTTGCCCTTGCCGGTGATATCCCAGATCGCCTTGCCGAACTTACGGGCTTCCTTGAGCCAGGTGTTGTACTCAGGGCTGTTGACCTTGGGCAGCTGGCCCCAGCAGTCGAACTCCTTGCGGTTGATCACGCCCTTGGCGCCGAGGCTCATGACGTAGTCGCGCTTGGTGTCGTCGGAGATCACCGCGATGGCGTTGGCGCCCGAGGCCGCGCAGAGCTGCACCGCGAACACGCCGAGGCCGCCCGACGCGCCCCAGACGAGGACGTTCTGGCCCGGGCGGACGGTGTGCGGCGCGTGCCCGAACAGCATGCGGTAGGCGGTGGCGAGGGTCAGCGTGTAGCAGGCCGCCTCCTCCCAGGTCAGGTGCTTCGGGCGGACCATGAGCTGGCGCGACTGCACCCGGCAGAACTGGGCGAAGGAGCCGTCCCCGGTCTCGTAGCCCCAGATCCGCTGCGAGGGCGAGAACATCGGGTCGCCGCCGTTGCACTCCTCGTCGTCGCCGTCATCGCGGTTGCAGTGGACGATGACCTCGTCGCCGACCTTCCAGCGCTTCACCTTGGCGCCGACCTTCCAGACGATGCCGGAGGCGTCCGAGCCCGCGATGTGGTACTCGCCCTTGTGGACGTCGAAGGGCGAGATCGGCTCGCCGAGGCCGGCCCAGACGCCGTTGTAGTTCACGCCGGCGGCCATGACGTAGACCAGCACCTCGTCGTCGCCGATCTCCCAGACCGGCAGAACCTCGAGCTGGTGCGACTGCTCCGGAGGTCCGTGCCGCTCGCGCCGGATCGCCCAGGCATACATCGTCGCCGGCACGTGACCGAGGGGCGGGACCTCGCCCATCTCGTACAGGTCCTTGATTTCAGTCGTGCTCGACGCAGCTGTCGCGGCCATCTCGGCTCTCCCCGTTACTTCTTGTGCTGCCCGCTATATCGGCGAACCGGGGACCCTCCAAGACCCCGAACGGCCAAGAATCTTTTTGTCTGCCTGCAAGAAAGGTTAAGGCGCACAAGAAGAAGGCGCCGGCTGAACCGCCGCTCCGATGTATTCAATATTATCGTTGTGCTGCGGGCCTTTGGAAGCTTGGGGGATCCAAGACGGCCGGACGTGAAACGGCCCATTCGACGGTGGGACCGTCGGTCACGCCGCGGCACAGGTCGGCGTGCGTCGTGTACCAATGTCCAGGCATCCAATCCGCGATCGTCGATGGGAAGTCCCCGCCGCGGGGCCGATCTTGTCCACAAGCGGCTGGCATCGCGTTCTCGCCGGCGCACCCACGGACGGCACGTTTCCGTGAGCGCCTTCGGTCCGGCGAGGGCATCGGGGCGAGCGCGCGCAGGATGTCCCCCGGTGCTGATGACGCGGCGAACGCGCTTCGCTAGGGTGCGCGGCAAGTGGTCGACCGCAGTCAAATGCAATTTGAGATCACATCAAATTCAGTCTTGAGGGGGAGTTCCGGGATGAGCGGACAGGCAGCGGTCGCGGAGACGACGAAGCGCGACAAGCCGTGGATCATCCGCACCTATGCGGGCCACTCCAATGCCAAGGAGTCGAACGAACTCTACCGCGGCAACCTGGCCAAGGGGCAGACCGGCCTCTCGGTGGCCTTCGATCTGCCGACCCAGACCGGCTACGATCCCGATCACGAACTCGCCCGCGGCGAGGTCGGCAAGGTCGGCGTCTCGATCGCGCATCTGGGCGACATGCGGACCCTGTTCGACCAGATCCCTCTCCAGCAGATGAACACCTCGATGACGATCAACGCCACGGCACCGTGGCTGCTGTCGCTCTATCTCGCGGTGGCCGAGGAGCAGGGGGCGCCCTTCGCGGGTCTGCAGGGCACCACCCAGAACGACATCATCAAGGAATACCTCTCGCGCGGCACCTACGTGTTCCCGCCCGCGCCCTCGCTTCGCCTGACCAAGGACGTGATCCTGTTCACGACCAAGGAAGTGCCGAAGTGGAACCCGATGAACGTCTGCTCCTACCACCTGCAGGAGGCCGGGGCGACGCCGGTTCAGGAACTGTCCTATGCGCTGGCCATCGCCATCGCGGTGCTGGACACCGTGCGCGACGATCCGGACTTCGACGAGGCGAGCTTCGCCGACGTGTTCAGTCGGATCTCGTTCTTCGTGAATGCCGGCATGCGGTTCGTCACCGAGATCTGCAAGATGCGGGCATTCTCGGAACTCTGGGACGAGATCGCCCAGGAACGCTATGGGATCACCGACCCAAAGAAGCGGATCTTCCGCTACGGCGTCCAGGTCAACAGCCTCGGACTGACGGAACAGCAACCCGAAAACAACGTCCATCGCATCCTCATCGAGATGCTGGCCGTGACACTCTCCAAGCGGGCCCGCGCCCGTGCAGTCCAGTTGCCGGCCTGGAACGAGGCGCTGGGCCTGCCGCGCCCGTGGGACCAGCAATGGTCGATGCGCATGCAGCAGATTCTCGCCTTCGAGACGGATCTCCTCGAATACGACGACATCTTCGACGGCTCGAAGGTCATCGACGCCAAGGTCGAGGCGTTGAAGGCCGAGACCCGCAAGGCCCTGGAGGAGATCGGAGGCATCGGCGGCGCCGTGGCGGCGGTGGAGACCGGCGCCCTCAAGCGCGCCCTGGTGGAATCCAACGCCAAGCGCATCTCGGCCATCGAGACCGGCGACCAGGTCGTGGTCGGCGTCAACAAGTTCCAGGCCGGCGAGCCCTCCCCGCTCACCGCCGGCGAGGGCGCGATCTTCACCGTCTCCGAGACGGTGGAGATGGAGGCCGAGCAGCGCATCCGCGAGTGGCGCTCCAAGCGGGACGGCAAGGCCGTCGAGAAGGCGCTCGACGAGCTCGAGGCCGCGGCGCGCTCCGGCGCCAACATCATGCCGGTCTCCATCGCGGCGGCGAAGGCCGGCGTGACGACCGGCGAGTGGGGCGGACGCCTGCGGCAGGTCTTCGGCGAGTACCGCGCCCCCACCGGCGTCACCCTGGAGACGGTCTCCTCGGGCGCGGCGCAGGACGCCAAGCTTCTCATCGCCGATCTCGGCGAGCGACTGGGCGAGACCCCGAGGCTCGTGGTTGGTAAGCCGGGCCTCGACGGCCACTCGAACGGCGCGGAGCAGATCGCCCTGCGCGCCCGCGACGTCGGTTTCGACGTGACCTACGACGGCATCCGCCAGACCCCGGCCGAGATCGTCGCCAAGGCCAAGGCGACCGGAGCCCACGTCGTCGGCCTGTCGATCCTCTCGGGGTCGCATGTGCCGTTGGTGCGCGACGTCCGGGCGAAGATGCGCGAGGCCGGCCTCGACCACGTCCCCCTCGTGGTCGGCGGCATCATCTCGCCGGACGACGAGCTGGTGCTCAAGAACATGGGCGTCACGGCGGTCTACACGCCCAAGGACTATGTCCTCGACACCATCATGGTGGGCATCGCCAAGGTGGTGGAGCGCGCCCTCGACAAGCGCGCCGCCGAACAGGCCGACGCCAAGGCCGGCATCGCCGGGGCGATCCCGCGCGGCGAGTCCACCGAAAAGGTGTTCTGAGGGCGCCCGCCGCCCTCGGGTCGGCAAAGCCCTGCCCTTCGTCCGACGGATCTCGTGCTGGGTGCGGGATGCGTCGGACCGAGGACGAGGCGAGGGACGCAGGGCGTTCCTCGCTGCCTCGGTCGGATCAGCGCCCCCTGCCCTTCGACGCCCTCAGACCCTGCCGACGTAGCGATCGCGTCCGGCGCCCAGGCTGCACAGGAACGCGCAGGCCGCGATGGTGCAGAACAGGGCCGTCGAGGCGGCCCAGGTGCCGGTCAGGTCGTGTGCCAGCCCGAAGCTCAGGGGGCCGAGGGAGGCCACCGTGTAGCCGACGCTCTGCGACATGGCCGCGAGGCTGCCGGCGGCAGCGGGGTCGCGGGTGCGCAGGACGATGATGGTGAGGCCGAGGCCGAACAGGCCGCCGAGGCCGGCGCCCAGCAGCATGCCGATCGGGAGCGCCCAGGCGAGCGGGCCGTAGACCAGGGCGACAAGGGCCACGGTGCAGAGGCCGAGCAGGCCTGCCGCGAAGCCGCGCTGGTCGCGGACCCGGGCCGCGAAGGACGGCACCAGCAGCGCCGCCGGGGCCTGCCCGATGCTCATCAGCGAGGACACGAACCCGGCCTCGACGGCGCTGAGCCCCCGGTCGTGCAGCACGAGGGGTAGCCAGCCGAACATGATGTAGGCCAACGACGATTGCAGGCCCATGAAGCCGGTGACCTGCCAGGCCAGGCGGTCGCGCCACAGGGAGATGCGCCGCGCCGCCCCCTCGCCGGCCTCGGGCGCCCGGGCGAAGGGGGTCCAGGCGAGGGTCGCCAGGAGGGCGGGCACGGTCCAGAGGGCGAGCGCCCCGGGCCAGCCGCCGAGCCCGTCGGCGAGCGGCACCGCCAGGCCCGCCCCGGCCGCGGCGCCCAGGCAGAGCACCATGGTGTAGAGGCCGGTGACGAAGCCGGTCTGGCCGGGAAAGTCGCGCTTGACCAGACCCGGCAGCAGCACGCCCGAGAGCCCGATTCCGATGGCGGCGAGGCAGGCGCCGACGAAGAGCGGCCCGAGGCCGCCGAGGCCCCGCAGGCCGGAGCCGAGGGCGACGATCGCCACGGCGACGAGGACGCCGCGTTCCGCGCCCAGGCGGCGCATCACCCAGGGTCCGAGGGTGCAGGCGAGGCCGATGCAGAGCACCGGCAGGGTGGTGAGCAGCGCCGCCCCGGCCGCGGTCAGCGCCGTCTCCCCGCGGATGCGCTCCAGCAGCGGGCCGACCGTGGTCAGGGCCGGGCGCATGTTGAAGGCGACCAGCATGATGCCGAGGCCGAGGAGGATCGGCCGCGCGGTGGCCGGAAGGGTGCTCTTCACGCGCTCCGCCGCCGTGCCGTCAGGCTGGTCAGGAAGGCGCCGACCCAGATCAGGGCGAAAGGCAGGTCGCCGAGGCTGGCATAGACCGTCCGCCCCGCGAGGCGGGCCGGCAGCGCGGCATCGAGGACACCCTCGACGCCCAGCGGCAGACTGGCGGTGATCCGGCCATGGGCGTCGATCACGGCCGAGATACCGGTATTGGCGTCGCGCACGAGGGGGAGCCCTTCCTCCACGGCGCGCAGGCGCACCTGGGCGAGGTGCTGCCGCGGCCCCGGCGTATCGCCGAACCAGGCGTCGTTGGTGAGGTTGAGAATCAGCCCCGGCACCGGCGCCGGACCGTTCGGCGTCGCGCCGGGTACGATCGCTCCCGGGAAGATCGCCTCGTAGCAGATCGTCGCCGCCACCGGCGGCAGGCCCGGCACGGTCATGATCCGCTGGGTCGCGCGATCACCCGCCGTGAAGCCGCCCGGGATCGAGACGAATTGCCGGATGCGCAGGGCTCGAAGGGTCGCGTCGAGGGGCCCCGGCAGGTACTCGCCGAAGGGCACCAGATGGACCTTGTCGTAGATGTCGCCGAGCTTCGGCCCGGCCGAGATCGTCAGGATGCTGTTGAAGAAGCGCGGCCGCTCGTCGCCCACCGGCACCTCGGCCCGGGCCGCGCCGGTGATGAGCTGCTTGCCGGGCGGAAAGGCGGCGGCGATCCGGGCCATGGCCTCCGGGTTGCGCTGGATCAGGAACGGAAAGGCGGATTCAGGCCAGATCACGTGGGTGACGTCTGCGATGCCGGTGCGGTCGGGCGCGGCGGCGCGGTCGCTGAGTTCGAGGTAGCGGTCGAGGATGTCCTGCCGGTTCTCCGGCCGGAACTTGGCGTCCTGGTTGAGGTTCGGCTGGACGAGGCGCAGACGCACGCCCGGAACGACAGGATCGGCTACGGTCGGCACCCGCTGGGCGCCGAATCCGGCGAGCCCCGCGAGGGCGAGGCCGGCGAGAGCAAGGGGGACGAAGCGTCCGCGCCGGGTCTCAGCGACCGCCAAGGTCGCGGGGACCGCCGCGACCAGGATCGCCAGGAACGTCAGGCCGTAGAGGCCGACCACGGACGCGCTCTGCATCAGCCAGAGGTTCTGCCCCAGCGCCATGCCCAGGGTATTCCAGGGAAATCCGGTGAAGAGATGCCCGCGCATCCACTCGCAGGCGGAGAGACCGAGGGCCAGGGCGACGATGCGCAGCGCCCCGCGCGACCAGAGCAGGCGGGCGACGGCGAAGCCGAAGGCGTAGAACAGGGCGAGCACCGCCGGCAGGCCGACGACGCCGAGGGGCAGCGCCCAGAGGAATTCCTCGGCCTCCACGAGGAATGCCGAGCCGAGCCACCACAGGCCCGCGGTGAGGTAGCCGAAGCCCCAGGCCCAGCCGATCAGCGCGCTGGCGAGCACCGCGCCGCGGGTGGCCCGGCGCCCGGTGGCCGCCCCGTCCACCAGCCAGACGGCGACGCTCAGGGAGACCACGAGGGCGGGGAAGAGCCCAAAGGGCGGCATGGCGAGGGCGCCGACCGCGCCGGATGCCGCGGCGACGGCGAGGCGGCGCCAGCCGGCGGTCAGCATGATCCACTGGGCCAGGGCGGTGAGCGGTCCCGTCGCCGGACCGCGCCCGGCGCGGTCCGCGGGGATCGAGGTCATGCCGGCTCCGTCACGGGACTGGCGATTCGGGCGCGGGCTTCGGGGCCGGCAGGGCCAGCGGCACCACGGCGGTGATGCGCGCGTCGCCGCGTTGCAGGCGCAGGCGCTTCACCCGGCGCGGATCAGCGTCGAGCACTTCGAATTCGAGGTCGCCGGGCCCGCTGATGAGCTCTCCGCGCGAGGGCACCCGCCCCGCGAGGGTGACGATCAGGCCGCCGATGGTGTCGATTTCCTCGGCCATCTCGCCGACAGCCGCCACGAGGTCGACCCCGCTGGCCGCCGAGACCTCGGCGAGGCCCGCGCGGGCATCGGCCACGAAGACGTCGCCCTCACCGTCGACGCGCTGGACGAGGTGACCCTCGGCGACGTCGTGCTCGTCCTCGATGTCGCCCACCACCATCTCGATGAGATCCTCGATGGAGATCAGACCGTCGGTGCCGCCGTACTCGTCGATTACGAGGGCCATGTGGGTCCGCGTCGCCTGCATCCGCACGAGGAGGTCGATGGCCGGCATCGACGGCGGCACGAACAGCACCGGACGCTGGATGCGGGTGGCCGCCAGGGTGGCCGAGAAGTCGACGTTGGCGAGGTTGAGCGAGCGCAGAGCCCGCGTGCCCCGCCGCGCCCGAGGCGGCAGCACGGGGGCGGCCTCGCCCTCGGTCGTGGGCGTCGCGGGCGGGTTGCGGCGACTGCCGGCCTCGGCCCGGGCTGCGATGTGGTCGACGAAGTCGCGGATGTGAACCATGCCGCGCGGGTCGTCGAGGGTCTCGCCGTAGACCGGCAGGCGCGAGTGACCGGCCGTTCGGAACAGCTTCAGGAGGTCGCCGAGGCTGGTTTCCATCGACACCGCGACGATGTCCGCGCGCGGGATCATCACGTCGTCGACCCGCACCTTGTGCAGGCCGAGGACGTTCTTGAGCATGGCGCGTTCGAGGGGCGAGAACGCGTTCTCGCCGGTATCGGGCTCGGCCAGCGCGTCCTCGATGTCGTCGCGCAGCGAATCGCGGGGACGCAGGTGGAAGACGTGCAGGAGGCGGTCGTACCAGGGCTCGCGGGCCTGGCTCTCACCGTCGCCTGAACTGGGCGCGGCCTGGGCCGCGCCGCGACTTCGATCGTTTGTCATGACTCTCTGATCTGGGAGGTCGGGCAGGATGGCCGCCCGCGGTGCCGCTCACGCGGCCGAGGGTTCTGCCGCGTAAGGATCGGGAACGCCGAGCGTGCGGAGAGCCGCCACCTCAAGGGCTTCCATCGCGTCGGCATCCGCCTCGCCGGTCTCGTGGTCCTGACCGAGGAGGTGAAGGGTGCCATGGACGAGGAGATGGGCCAGATGGTCGCTGAGCGGCTTCGACTGCTCCGCACTTTCGCGCAGCATCGTGTCATACGCAAGAACCACGTCGCCGAGAGGCACCGGCATGCCCGCATGGGCGGGTTGCGCCGGCGCGGGGAAGGACAGCACGTTGGTGGGCTTGTCCTTGCCGCGCCAGGTCCGATTGAGCTCCTGCACCACCGCGTCGGTTGCGAGCAGGATGCTGATCTCGACGGCTCCATCCGGAGGCTCGGGGGCGACGGCGAGGCCGGCCTCCACGGCGCCAATCACGAAGGCCTCGAGGTCCGGCGCGACTTGCTCCCAGCGCGGGTCCTCGATCGCCACGTCGATCTCCGCCTCGTAGGCGGCGACCGCGCTCACGAGAGCGGCCTCCGGCGCGAGACCGCGTTGCGGTCGGCATCGCTCTCCCCGTGGGACGCGGCCTCGTAGGCGGTGACGATGCGGCGGACGAGGTCGTGCCGCACCACGTCGACGTCGCGGAAGGTGACGCGGCCGATGCCCTCGACGCCGTCGAGGACGCGCACGGCCTCGACGAGGCCGGATTTCTGGCCCGGCGGCAGATCGATCTGGCTCGGATCGCCGGTGATGATCATCCGGGAATTCTCGCCGAGGCGGGTGAGAAACATCTTCATCTGCATCGAGGTGGTGTTCTGCGCCTCGTCCAGGAGCACCACGGCGTTGGTGAGCGTGCG
The DNA here is from genome assembly GCF_053345175.1 of Methylobacterium sp. M6A4_1b. NCBI lineage: Bacteria > Pseudomonadati > Pseudomonadota > Alphaproteobacteria > Hyphomicrobiales > Methylobacteriaceae > Methylobacterium > Methylobacterium sp. M6A4_1b. The sequence continues at coordinate 45,958 of NZ_JBKEZQ010000022.1, read as the reverse complement.
GCCGCGCATGAAGGCCAGGGGCGCGATCTCGATCACGCCCGTCTGCAGGCCGCGGTCGACGTGGCGCGCCTCCATGAAGTCGTAGAGGGCGTCGTAGATCGGCCGGAGATAGGGATCGACCTTGTCGCGCATGTCGCCGGGCAGGAAGCCGAGGCGCTCGCCGGCCTCGACGGCCGGGCGCGACAGGATCAGGCGCTCGACATGGCCCTGCTCCAGCAGGGAGACGGCGTAGCCGACGGCCAGCCAGGTCTTGCCGGTGCCGGCCGGCCCCTCCGCGAAGACGAGCTCCTGGCTCCGCAAGGCTCTGATGTAGGCGTCCTGCGCCGCGTTGCGGGCGCGCACCGCGCCGCGCTTGCGGGTGGCGAGCTGGTCGAACACCGGCCGGTCGGGCTCGGCGCTGACCTCCGCGGCCGGGAAGAGGTTGCCCTGCTGCGTCGTCTCGTGGATCGCCCCGTCGACGTCGCCGAGAGTCAGGGGGAGGCCGCTCGCCTTCACCCGGGCGTAGAGCCGTTCGAACACCTTGCGGGCCTTCTCGGCCGCCTCGACGCTGCCTTTGACCACGAGATGGTTGCCGAGCGCGGTGGCGGTCACGGCGAGGCGCCGCTCGATATGGGCGACGTTCTGGTCGTACTGGCCGAAGACGAGGCTCGCGAGGCGATTGTCGTCGAAGGTCAGGGAGACTTCCTCGGTCTCGACCAGCCCCCCGATCCGCGCCGCCGGGCCGCGCCCGCGCAGCGCGCCACCGCGCCCCCCCGCCCCTTCAGATCCTGGCACGCCGTTGTCCTTCGTTCGGTACAGAGATTCGCAGACGAACCCGAGATGGGCACCCGGGTCGCACCGGACAGGGTCCGGCCGGCGCGGCGTATCGCCCGACGGGGCCGGTGCGCACCCTCAAGCGGCCGCCGCCGCGCCGCCGACGGCCTCGCCGAACAGGCTGTTCGACCCGGCCCGGACGACCCGCACCGGAACCACGGTGCCGATGGTGGAGGTCGGCGCGTCGAACTGGACCGGCAGAAGATGTGGCGTCTTGCCGGCGACCTGTCCGGGATGCCGGCCGGCCTTTTCCACCAGGACCTCGACGACATGGCCGACGGCGGCGGCGTTGAAGGCGTGACGCTGAGCGTCGAGGAGGGTCTGGAGGGCCGCGAGACGAGCGGACTTCACGGCCTCCGGCACCGCGTCGACGCTCTCCGCCGCCGGTGTCCCGGGGCGCGGGCTGTACTTGAACGAAAAGGCGCTGGCGAAGCCGATCTCGCGCACCAGCCGCATCGTGTCCTCGAACTCCGCATCGGTCTCGCCGGGGAAGCCGACGATGAAGTCGGAGGACAGGGCGATGTCGGGCCGGGCGGCGCGCACCCGCTCGATCAGGCGGCGATAGGCGTCGCCCGTGTGCCGGCGGTTCATCGCCCGGAGCACCCGGTCGGAGCCCGACTGCACCGGCAGGTGCAGGTAGGGCATCAGCACCGGCAAGGTACCGTGCGCGGCGATGAGGTCGTCGTCCATGTCGTTGGGGTGGCTGGTGGTGTAGCGCAGGCGCAGCAGGCCGGGGATGCGCTCCAGGGCGCGCATCAGCGCCGGCAGGGTCGCGCTGCCACCGTCGGGTCCGGCTCCGTGATAGGCGTTCACGTTCTGGCCGATGAGGGTGATCTCGCGGACGCCGCCGCGCACCAGCTTCTCGGCCTCGGCCAGGATCGCGTCCACCGGGCGCGAGACCTCGGCACCGCGGGTATAGGGCACGACGCAGAAGGCGCAGAACTTGTCGCAGCCCTCCTGCACGGTGAGGAAGGCGGTGACCCCGTGGGTGCGGCGGGCCGGGAGGTGGTCGAACTTGTCCTCGACGGGAAACTCGGTGTCGACCACGCGCTTCGTGGCCGAGCGCGCCAGCAGGTCCGGCAGGCGGTGATAGTTCTGCGGGCCGACCACAACGTCGACGGCAGGAGCGCGGGCCAGGATCTCGGCGCCCTCGGCCTGGGCGACGCAGCCGGCCACGACGATCCGGGTCTCGTGCCCGGCCTCGGCCCGCTCGCCCTTGAGCACCCGCAGGCGGCCGAGCTCCGAATAGACCTTGTCGGCGGCCTTCTCGCGGATGTGGCAGGTATTGAGGATGACGACGTCCGCCTCCTCCACGGCGTCGGTCGCCGCGTAGCCCTCGGCGCCCAGCACGTCCGCCATCCGGGCGGCGTCGTAGGCGTTCATCTGGCAGCCGTAGGATTTGACGTAAGCTTTCTTCAACAGTCCGATTCCGGTGACACCATCTCCGCGCCGCGCATAGCACGGTTCGTCAGCGGCGTCGCGACCCCTCGATCCGGGGACGATCTGTCATCCGATCGAGGCTGCAGCCCACGTCCGGACCAGACCGGCCCCAGCGGCGGCCGACCCGTCACGCCGCGCTGCACGGCAGCCCGCACCGAGGCCTCGGCCAGGGCGGTGGCGCGCTTCCGGTCTGTGCCGGCTTCGACGGCGATCGGCGTTCCCCAGACCACGTGGACGTCGATGGGTCCGCCGGCGAAGAAGGCGTCGAGGTGGGGCGCCAGGTCCATGTCGCCGTACCAAGCCACCTCCGGGCGCTCGGCGCGCACCAGCGGCAGGCCGTTACGGCGCGGATAGGTGATGGCCAGCGGCTGGAGCCGGATGCGGGTCGGCCCCTCGCCGGCGACCGCCGCGCGGGCGGCACCGACCAGCGAGGAGCGGAACGGCAGCAGCCGCGTGCCGTCACCGGTAGTCCCCTCGGCGAAGAGCACGATGAGGTCACCCCGGCCCAGGCGCTGCGCCACCGTGGCGTTGACGTTGGCGGTGTCGGCCCGGCGCGCCCGGTCGATGAACACCGTGCGCTGCAGCCGCGCCAGGGTGCCGACCACCGGCCAGCCGGCGATCTCGGACTTCGCCACGAAGGAGAGGGGCCGCAGGGAGCCGAGGACGATGATGTCGAGCCAGGAGACGTGGTTCGATAGCACGAGCGCCGGCTCGCCCGCCTCCGGCGGCGTGCCGCTCTGCGTCACCCGCAGGCCGAACAGCGCGACGAACACCCGGTGGAACAGCACCGGCATCCAGGCGGCGATGCGACCGCGCCCGAAGCGGAGGCTGAGAAAGTGCGGCCCGACGAAGGCGAGGAAGGCCAGGGCGCAGAGCGCCAGACGGCAGAACGCGCCGAGGCGTGACATCGGCCGGTCAGCACCCGCCGGTTGGCGTCACGCCAGTACCGCCGTCATGGTCAGCGCGGTCGCGCGCGCGCCGTCGGCGCGGGTGTAGTAGCCCGTCCGCTCGCCCACCTGCCGGAATCCGTGCCGGGCATAGAGCTTGAGTGCCGGCGCATTGCCCTCGTCGACCTCGAGATGGACCGTTCGCACCCCGGCCTGGACGAGGTGATCGAGATGGGCGGCGACGAGCTTGTGCGAGAGGCCGCCGCCCCGCGCGGCGGGCGCCAGCACGACGGTGAGAATTTCGGCCTCGTCCGCCGCCCGGCGCGACAGGACGAAGCCCTGGATCGCGCCGCCCTTCCACAGGGCGTGCGCCTCGGTGGAGCGCTCGCACAGCATGCGCTCGAACTCGTGCGCGTCCCAGGAGCGGGCGAAGGCGGTGGCGTGGATGCGGGCCAGCGCCCGCGCCTGCCCGGAATCCCGCAGCAGGGTGACGTAGGGCGCCGTGCCCCAGGCTTCCCACCAGGCGGACCAGACCTCGAAGGGCCAGAACGGCGTCAGCGAACGGGTCATCGGCGGGCGAGTCTCGCGTGATCTTGCGGCTGGGCGTCGGGACCGCGCAGGTAGAGCGGACGGGCGAGCGCCTGGGCGGGGTCGGCGAGCATGCCCAGCGAGGCCACCCAGGCGATCTCCGCCGCGCCGGTGCCGGCGACCGCGACGTCGAGGCCCCGCGCCTTCGCGGCCCGGGCGACCAGGGGTGCGCCGGAGCCGACGAGGGTGACCACCCCGTCGAGCATCGCCGCCGCCTCCTCCACCGGCACGTGGCTCGGCGGCACAACGATGCCGTCGGTCATGCTCATCGCCTGGAGGTAGACCGAGCCGTGCCGGGCGTCGATGGCGGCCACGATGAGACCCTCGCCGTTCAGGGCGAGCAGCGGCGCGAGCAGAGCCGAGAGGGTCGTGACGCCGACCACTGGGATGCCGGTGGCGAGCCCGATGGCGCGCGCGGCGGAGAGACCCACGCGCAGCCCGGTATAGCTGCCGGGGCCGACCGTGACGGCGACGCGGTCCAGGGCCTCGAAGCCGCCCTCCACCCGCGCGACCACCCGCTCGACCATCGGCAGAAGCGCCTCCGCATGGCCGCGCCCGAGGACCATCGACTCGTGCGCGAGGAGATCGTCGGTCGAATCCGAGGCGATGCAGACGGAACAGGCGTCGAGCGCCGTGTCGATGGCGAGGATACGCAACGTCACTCCCGATCGTGCCACATGCCCGGACCGCGCGGAGGCGTCCGGGGACACGACTTTAAGACAAAAACGGCCGCTCCGTCAGGGCGGAGCGGCCATCATGGGCAAATTCGGGCGAACCTGTTGCGGCTTTGCGTCGGCGCGCCGGAATTCGAGCGGCTCTAGATGGCCTGGACTTCGCGGATCTCCGGCAGGAAGTGCCGGAAGAGATTCTGCACGCCGTTGCGCAGGGTGGCGGTGGAGGACGGACAGCCCGAGCAGGCGCCCTTCATCTCCAGGTAGACCACGCCCTCCTTGTAGCCCCGGAAGGTGATGTCGCCGCCGTCGCCGGCCACTGCCGGGCGCACCCGGGTCTCGAGCAGGTCCTTGATGGTCTCGACCGTCTCGATGTCGGCCGGATCGAAGAACTCCTCGGCATCGTCGCTGCCGGCGACGTGGCCCTCGGCCAGCGTCGGGGCGCCGGACTGGAAATGCTCCATGATCGCGCCGAGCACCGCCGGCTTGACCTGGGGCCAGAGGTTGTCGTCCTCGGCCTTGGTGACCGAGATGAAGTCGTGGCCGAGATAGACCCCGCTCACGCCGGGCACGTCGAACAGCCGGCTCGCCAGGGGCGAGCGGGCGGCGGCCTCGGAATCGCGCGCCTCGAAGGTGCCCTCGGTCAGGACGACGCGACCGGGCAGGAACTTCAGGGTGGCGGGGTTCGGGGTGGCTTCGGTCTGGATGAACATGGCTGCGAAAGGTCCTCGTCCGCTGCGCCGGTTCAAGGCCGGCCGGGAATGGCGGCGGAAGTCTCCGCCGACCCCCTCCATGTGGACCGCGGGCGGGATTTTCTCAACCGCGCCGGCTGCGCAGGCCTGCCCGCGATGTCAGCCGCCGGCTATTGGACAAGCGGCCGCGCCTCGTGTAAGGCCCGCCTCAATTCAAAACAGGATGCCGAAATCCTGACGCACGCGGTCCCATCCGGGGATCGCGGGCGCGCACCGGCAGGACGTGAACCATGAACATCATCCAGCAGCTCGAGCAGGAGCAGATCGCTTCGCTCGGCAAGACCATCCCCGATTTCCAGCCCGGCGACACGGTCACCGTGAACGTCAAGGTGAAGGAAGGCGAGCGCACCCGCGTGCAGGCCTATGAGGGCGTCTGCATCGCCCGCTCCGGCGGCGGCCTCAACGAGAGCTTCACCGTCCGCAAGATCTCCTACGGTGAGGGCGTCGAGCGCGTGTTCCCGCTCTACTCGCCGCTGATCGATTCGATCGCCGTCGTCCGTCGAGGCAAGGTGCGTCGCGCCAAGCTGTACTACCTGCGCGACCGTCGCGGTAAGTCCGCCCGTATCGTCGAGCGTGCCGACCGCCCGGCCGAGAAGGCCGCCAAGGCCGATGCCTCGAAGGCGAACAAGGACGCCCGCAAGGCCGAGAAGGCCGCCAAGAGCGCCGCGAAGACCGCCGCCGAGTAAGTCCGCCGCCGATTAAGTCCGTCGCCGCAGGGCACGTCCGGCCGGAGCGATCCGGCCCGGACAAGGCGAAGGCCCGCTCGGGACACCGAGCGGGCCTTGCTCATTTCGGACCTTGCCCATTTCGGACCTTGCTCATTTCGGACCTTGCGCATTTCGGACCTTGCTCGTTTCGGGCCGTCGCTGACCTCAGGCCTGCCGCAGCATCGGCGGCGGCGTGATCCGCTCCATCGCGCCGACGCCGGCGTTCCGGCCGATCCAGACCAGGGCTTCCGTCTCGGGCATCGCCTTCGCGAAGTAGTAGCCCTGCAGCACCTGGCAGCCGAGGACGCGCAGGACTTCGACCTGCTCGCGCGTCTCCACCCCCTCGGCGACGACATGCGCGCCCAGGGTATTGGCGAAGGCCAGCACGGCCTCGGTCAGCAGGCGGTCGCGCGTGTTGTCGGCCACGCCGTGGATGAAGCTGCGATCGATCTTCAGGCCGGCGAGCGGCAGGTCGCGCAGGGACCCGATGGACGAGTAGGCGACACCAAAATCATCGACGATGACGCGCACCCCGAGGCGGGTCAGCGCAGCGATGTCCGACCCGCCGCGCTCGGTCGAGTAAACGGCCTCCTCGGTGATCTCGATGGCGAGGCGCGACGGATCGAGGTCGCTGGCGGCCAGTTCGGTCGCGATGAGTTCGGCGACCGGGTAGGTCCCGAATTCCTCGGGCGAAATATTGATCGACACCACCGCGTCGCCGTGTCCGCTCCTGTCGAGCAGGGCGATCATGCGGCAGGCCTTCCGGAGGATCGCCCGCGTCAGGGCCTCGCATTGCCGCGTGGTCTGGGCCGCGCTGACCACGAGGGGTGGGCTGACCCAGCCGAAGCGCGGGTGCTGCCAGCGCAGCAGCGCCTCGACGCCGACGACCGTGCCGGTCCAACAATCGACCTGGGGCTGGAACCAGACCTCGACGGCATCCTGGGCCAGCGCCTGCGCGAGGTCGGCCTCGATCGCCCGCTTCATCCGGGTCCCGTTGCGCATCGCCTCGTCGAACTCACGCCAGGACCGACGCCCGCTTTCCTTGGCTGCGTAGAGGGCGAGATCGGCGAAGGTCTGGAGGTCCCTGGCCGTGTCCCCGTCACGCGGATAAAGCGCGAGTCCGACGCTGACGCCCGCCTGCATCATCTGCCCGGACGGCATGCTCAGGGTCGCCAGACCCTCGACGAGGCCTTGGGCCAGGTTCGCGGCGGCGTCCCGATCCGCGACGGGTACGAGGGCGGCGAACTCGTCGCCGCCGAGGCGGGCGATGACGGCATTCGGACCGGCATACCGGCGCAACCGGTCCGCCGTCGCCACCAGCACCGCGTCGCCGACGACGTGTCCGTACCGGTCGTTGATCAACTTGAAGCGGTCGAGGTCGATCAGCGCGATCATGAGGGTGCCGCCGTCCCGCGCCACGCCCGCGAGGCGGTCCTCGAAGGCGGCCTGATACCCCGCACGGTTCATCAGACCCGTGAGGTGATCGTGGGTGGCGGCGTGCTTCAGGCGCTCGACCGCCTGCACCGATGCGACGTTGGCCACCTTCAAGGATGCCGTCAGGGCCTCGGCCTCGTGCCTGAGGCGGCTCGAGAGCCGGAAGTGCCGCTCCTGATCGTTCGCGCTGCGGATCATGAGCGCGGTGAGGAGCGCCAGGTTGATGGCGATGGTGTTGGCGGCCAGCGAGCCCGCGAGGGCGAAGAGGATCATCAGGAGGATGCTGTTGGGCAGGATGAAGGCGAGGACCTGGGCCCGGCTGGCCTTGCTCTGCACGGTCGCACCCGCGTTGATGCCGCAGAAGGTGAGCCCGACGCCGACCGAGTAAGCCTGACCGTACTGGGCGCATGCGAGGAGGATCCCGGCCCAGCAGAGCCCGGAGAGCAGGGCGCCGACCCAGCACCACATGAGGAGCCGCCGAGGGTTCTCGTCGAGGAGACCGCGCCGTTGCCACACCCATGCGAGGGCGACGCGCGACGCGTTGACCAGTGTGTTGCATCCGATGAATGCGGCGAGCACGGTACGCGGAAGACTGTCCCACATGCCCACCGCAAGGGACGTCGCGACGAAGAGGTTCGAGACCATCGTGATCGGCAGGCCCCGAAGGACCTCGGCCAGCCGGTCACGTTCGATCACGCTCGTGATGGTCGTCACTCGGTTCATTGCTGCTGCTGCTGGACGGAGGACCGGTCGACCGGAGTTCGGAAGCCTACGACTGCCGGATTAGTCCCCCAGAGATGTAAACATACGATTGATCTAACTGGCGCAGTCCGTGCATCTGATCTGTATTATTTGCCGGTGTATTCGAACCAATATTTGTAGAATTCAATCCGGCGACGTCACGGACGGAAGTCTCTTGGGCGATATTCGCGGTTGGGCAATGACGCGCGGCGACGGTTTCCCGCCATGAACCGCGATACCGCGGAAGGTTTGGGTTTCGCGGGCTTGCCAGACGTCTTCGTCGATTCCGGTGCGATCGGTCCTGGTCGACCGAATATCTTGAGCGAACCGGGGCCGGGACGCCCGGAGCGCGATCCGCACGCGGCGGCGCGGCATGCTCGGGGCGACAAAAAGCCCCGCAGGGTCGGATGACCCAGCGGGGCGATGGCATCGCGGATTTCCGTCAAGCTTACCCGAAGGCTTAAGCCTGACCCGGAGGCCTACTCGGCGGCGATGCTGTGGGCCTGGCTGCCGTCGGTGTAGGTCTCGGCCTGGAGGCGCTTGCCCGGGGCGGCACGGCCCGGCAGGGGCGGCAGGGCGCGCGCCTTCTCCAGATCGATGCCCGCACCCTCGGCGACGCGGCGGCCGTAATCCTCATCGGCGTGCAGGAAGTGCCAGACCATCCGCAGTTGGATCGGCTCCGGGCACTGCTTCATGTCGCCCACGAGGTTGGCGATCAGGTCGTCGCGCTCCCAATCCTGGAACGAACGGTAGCGCACGCCGGCCTGGGTGTAGTCGTCCTCGGTGCGCGAGGTCTGGTAGCGGCCGAGGTTCCCCTGCACCGGCTGGTGATAATCCTTGGCCGGCTTGGGCGCCTCGCGCAGGCCCTCGGCGAGAGTCGAGGGCTCGTAGTTGATGTGCCTGTTCGGGCCGGTGCCGTCGACGCCGAAGGTCATCTGCCCGTCGCGCTGGTTGGAATAGACCTTCACACCCGGCTGCGGCGCGTTGATCGGCAGTTGCAGGTAGTTGGCGCCGACCCGGTAGCGCTGCGTGTCCGAGTAGGACAGCGTGCGCCCCTGGAGCATCTTGTCGTCCGAGAAGTCGATGCCGTCGACGAGGACGCCCGTTCCGAAGGCGGACTGCTCGACCTCGGCGAAGAAGTTGTCCGGAACGCGGTCCAGTACCATGCGACCGACCGGCAGCAGCGGGAACTGGTCGACCGGCCAGAGCTTCGTGTCGTCGAGCGGATCGAACGACAGGTGGTCGTTCGGGCCGTCGGGCATGATCTGCACGCAGAACTCCCACTCGGGGAAGTTGCCGGCCTTGATGTTGTCGTAGAGGTCGCGCGTGGCGTGGCCGACGTCCTTGGCCTGGATCTCGGACGCCTGGGCCGAGGTCAGGTTGCGCACGCCCTGCTTGGGCTCCCAGTGGAACTTGCAGAGCACGGCCTCGCCCTGGTCGTTGACCAGCTTGTAGGTGTTCACGCCCGAGCCTTCCATCTCGCGATAGTTGGCCGGAATGCCCCACGGCGACTTCAGGTGCGTGACCATGTGGATCGACTCGGGGTGCTGCGCCACGAAGTCGAAGAAGCGCCACGCCTCCTGGCGGTTCGTCACCGGATCGGGCTTGAACGCGTGGATCATGTCGGGGAACTTGATCGCGTCGCGGATGAAGAAGACCTTGAGGTTGTTGCCCACGAGGTCCCAGTTTCCGTCGACGGTCTTGAACTTCACCGCGAAGCCGCGCGGGTCGCGCTCGGTCTCCGGGCTCTCCTTGGCGCCGGCGACCGTGGAGAAGCGCACGAACATCGGCGTCTTCACGCCGGTCTCGTTGAGGACGCGGGCGCGGGTGTACTTGGAGGCCGGCTCGTTGCCGATCTTGCCGTAGGCCTCGAAGTAGCCGTGCGCGCCGGCGCCGCGGGCATGCACCACCCGCTCCGGGATCCGCTCACGATCGAAATGGGTGATCTTCTCGATGAACTGATAGTTCTCGAGGGTCGCAGGACCGCGTTCGCCGACCGTGCGGGTGCTCTGGTTGTCGCGAACCGGGTGGCCCTGGCGGGTGGTCAGAATCGGGCGCTGATCGCTCATGCGGTGCTCTCTCGCTCGGAAAGGGTCGACGCGGCGATGACCGCATCCAGACCTTTGCCTGAGAACCTGGAATGGTTCTGAGACAGCCTTATGACCCGCCCTGATCGATTTGACTAATGCATCGTGGCGAACACGATGATAGGCATAGCCTATGAATATGTCCGGGCTTTCCCTGCGCGACCTCGAATACGTCGTCGCCGTCGCGGAGGAGATGCATTTCGGCCGCGCCGCCGAGCGCTGCAACGTCAGCCAGCCGACGCTCAGCGTCCAGGTCCGCAAGCTGGAAGACCTTCTCGGGCTCGCCCTGTTCGAACGCGGCCACCGCCGGGTGATGCTCACCCCGGCCGGGCAATCCATCGTGCGCCAGGCCCGCGTGGTGATGGCCGAGGCCCAGCGCCTCCTGGTGCTGGCGAGCGAGGGCCGCGGCGCGCCGCTCACCGGCCGCCTCGTCCTGGCGGCGATCCAGACGCTCGGGCCCTACCTTTTTCCGCTGATCCTGCGCACCCTGCGGCAGGAGTTTCCGCTCCTCGCCCTGGCCCTGAGCGAGGCGCGCACCGCCGAGATTCTGGAGGGCCTGCGCAACGGCCGCATCGACGCCGCCCTCGTCTCGCTGCCGGTGCCGGCCTCGGGACTCACGGTATCGCCGCTCTTCGTCGAGCCGTTCCAGCTCACCTGCCCGGCCGAACATCCCTTGGCCCGGGGCGGCGCGCTTCGGGCGACCGACATCGCCGGGCCCGACCTCCTCCTCCTCGACGAGGGCAACTGCCTGCGCGACCAGACCGTGGCCGCCTGCGGCGCCGGCTCGGCCGCCGGGCGCCACGCCACCAGTCTGGAGACCCTGCGCTCGATGGTGGCGGCGGGCGCCGGCTACACCCTGCTCCCCACCCTGGCGGTGCCCTCGGGACCCGATCCGAGCGGCCTGACGGTGACGCGCAGCTTCGACGTGGACGGGCCCGGCCGCACCGTCGCGCTCGCTTGGCGCACCAGCGACCCGCGCGCCGACGGCCTCGCGCATCTGGCCGCATTCTTCCGCGCCCACGCACCGGCGGGCACCACCGCCTGCCGCGACGACGGCATGCCGCGTCCGCGCGCCGGGCGCCGTGACAGCGTGCCCGATCCGGTGTAGCGCCCGGCGCGACGGGCGTTCCGGCCTGTCCCCCACCCGGCGTCCGAAGTCCCGGCATCCAACTCCCGGCATCATCGTGCTCTCACTGCGCTTCATCGGCCGTTGGGCGGCTCTTCTCGCGGCCTCCGGCCTCCTGGCCTACGCCCTCGACCATGCGCATTTCCCGGCGGCGCTCCTGCTCGGACCGATGGTGGCGGCCATCGCCTTCGGGGTCGGCGGCGCCGACCTTTCGGTGCCCAAGTTCGGCTTCCAGGCTGCCCAGGCGATGATCGGCTGCCTCGTGGCCCATACCGTGACCGGAGAGATCGTCGGCACGGTGGTCGATGACGGCTTCCTGATCCTCGCGGTGGTTCTCGTCACCGTCCTGGTCGGCGGGGCGGTCGGCTGGGCCCTGACGCGCCTGCGCGTCCTGCCGGGCTCCACCGCCGCCTGGGGCTCCTCGCCCGGCGGCGCCGCCGCCATGGTGGCGATGTCGGAGGAATACGGCGCCGACCCGCGCCTGGTCGCGTTCATGCAGTACGTCCGGGTGGTGGCCGTGGTGCTCTCGGCCTCCGTCATGGCGCGGCTGCTGACGAACGTCTCGGACGTCGTCCCGGCGCCCGACCCCATGACCGTGGCGCCGCTCGCGATCCTGGCGACCTTGGCCGTCGCGGCGTGCGGGGCGACCCTGGCCAAGCTCTTGCGCCTGCCGGCCTTCGCCCTCACCGGGCCGATGCTTCTGGGGGCCGCCCTGCATGCATCCGGCCTGGTCTCCATGGCCCTGCCGATGCCGGTCCTCGACCTCGCCTACGCCACCATCGGCTGGTATGTCGGCCTGCGCTTTCGCCGCGAGACCCTGCGCGAGACATTCGGCGCGCTGCCCGGCATCGTCATCGCGACCCTCGGGGTCATCGCGCTCTGCGGCGGCTGGGCCTACGGGCTGACCTTCCTGCTGCCCATCGACTTCCTCACCGCCTACCTCGCCACCAGCCCGGGCGGCCTCGATTCGGTGGCGATCATCGCGGTCGGTTCCAAGGTCGACGTCTCCTTCGTACTCGCGGTGCAGACGCTGCGGCTGTTCGTGGTGCTGGTGACGGGTCCGATCGTGGCGAAGTGGATCGCCCGCGGCGCGCCGGCGGCGCCCTGAGATGCACGCCCTCTACCTCGCCTTCCTGAATTCGTGGCGCGGCCTCGTGCACGGTGCCCGGACCGAGCGGGCGGTGCGCCTCGAACTCGCGCTCCTCCTCGTCGGCCTGCCCCTGGCGCTGGTGCTCGGCTCCGGCCTCTGGGTCCGGGTGGCCCTGGTGGCGAGCCTGCTCCTGATGCTCGCCGCCGAGTTCCTCAACACGGCGGTGGAGAAGCTCTGCGACCATCTCCATCCGGGCCGGCACCCCAAGATCGGGATCGTCAAGGATCTGGCCTCGGCCGGGACCTTCTCCGCGCAGGGAATCGCGGCCCTGGTCTGGGTGGCGGCGTTGTTCGAGCGGCTCTCCAGCGTTTTCTGAGGCGCAGGTGAAATACTTTTTCGGAGAAGTTTCGTCGGTTTCGTAAAGAACCAACGGTCGGTGCGGCCTGGACAGGTCCATTACGCTCCTCCAACGCTGAACCTACGGTCGGCCCCTGTCGGAACGACCTGAGTCAGCCGAGGTGCGTTCATGGCAGTCGTCGCAATCCTGAGACAAACTTTACTCGGCCTGAGCGGTCTACTTCTCCTCATGCATCCAGCGGGTGCGGCCGATCTCCCGAAGATCGCCGTGATCGCGACCGGCGGCACGATCGCGATGAAGCTCGACCCCACCACCCACGCGCCGGTGCCCGCGCTTTCGGGCGAGGATCTCGTCGCCGCGGTCCCGAAGTTGAAGGACATCGCCGCGATCGCCGTGACGGAGTTCAGCAACGTCCCGAGCGATTACATGGGACCGGACCGCTGGCCCGCCCTTTCCCGCAAGGTCGACGAGATCCTGGCCGACCCGTCGGTTCGCGGCGCCATCGTCCTGCACGGCACCGATACGCTGGACCAGACCGCCTACTTCCTCGACCTGACCGTGAAGAGCGACAAGCCCATCGTGCTGGTGGGCGCCCAGCGCAACGCCTCCGACTGGGATTCGGACGGGTCGCGCAATCTCCTCAACGCGGCCCGGCAGATCCTTTCCGACGGCTCGACCGGCATGGGTGTCACGGTGACGCTCAACCACCACATCAATGCCGCCCGCGAGGTCCGCAAGACGCATACGAGCAACGTCGAGACCTTCAATTCGGGTGATGCCGGGTTCCTCGGTTACGTCGACGAGGACCGCGTGATCTTCAGCCGCAAGTCGCTGCGCCGTCAGACGCTGCCCCTGCCCGACCGGATGCCCCGGATCGATCTCGTCGCGATGTATGCCGGTGCCGACGGCAGCCAGGTGCGCCACGCCGCCGAGACGGGGGCCGAGGCCATCGTCGTCGAGGCCTATGGCTGGGGCAACATGAACGCCGAGATGCACGACGCGATCAAGGACGTCATCGCCAGGGGCGTCCCCGTGATCGTCGCCACCAAGGTCTATAACGGCCGCGCCCTGCCGGTTTACGGCTTCAAGGGCGGGGGCAACACGCTGCTGAAGGCCGGGGCCGTCTTCGCCGACGACCTGACCCCGGACAAGGCGCGCATCCTCACCCTGATCGCCCTGCCGACGACCAAGGATCGGGCGGCGCTCCAGGCGCTGTTCGACAAGTAGGGAAGCCAGTGCGATGGAGGCGGACGACAGCCGGGCGGGACCGGCCGGATGGGTCCGGCAGATCGGCCATGTCCGTTTCCATCTGTGCGACGCGAACGGGGCGCCCGGCCCGGCACAGGCCGCGGTCGCGGCGATCGTGGCCGCGTCGCTCGGCCCCCTGCGCGACGAGGCCGCGTCCTATCTCGATCAGTTCGTGGACCGGACGGGAGCCTGCGGTCGCGCCGATGAGCCCTGGTGGCTCGACGAGATCGAGTTCCGCGATCACGCCGGGTCGGATCCGGTCTGCTACGCGCTCCACTTCACCCTGGAAGGCGACACGGACGGTCTCTGGAGCGTGGACATGCGCGCCCTGGCTGACGAACACCGCCCGTTCCGCTTCGAACGCCGCCAGGGCTGAACCGGCCCGTGGTGTGGCCTGAGCCCCAGCGCGGCGCCGGGGCGCGTCGGGCCTGCATCCACCTCGCTCGCTTCTGCGGCTCCGAAGGTCTATGTGCGGGCGACATCCCACGCATCGCGCCACCCCGGAGCTCGTGTCTCCTTGACCGACTACATCCGCAAGATCCTCACCGCCCGCGTCTACGACGTCGCCATCGAGAGCCCCCTCGATCCGATGCCGCGCATGTCGGCGCGCCTGGCCCGCCCGGTGCTCCTGAAGCGCGAGGATCTGCAGCCGGTGTTCTCGTTCAAGCTGCGCGGCGCCTACAACAAGATGTCGGGGCTCGACCCGGCGCTTCTGGCCAAGGGCGTCGTCTGCGCCTCGGCCGGCAACCACGCCCAGGGCGTGGCCCTCGCCGCCGCCCGCCTGAACGTGCGCGCGGTGATCGTGATGCCGCGCACCACCCCGGCGATCAAGGTCGATGCCTGCCGGGCCCGGGGTGCCGAAGTGATCCTGTTCGGCGACGCCTTCGACGAGGCCCTCGGCCATGCCCGGGAACTGGAGGCGCGCGACGGGCTGACCTTCCTGCATCCCTTCGACGATCCGGACGTGATCGCCGGCCAGGGCACGATCGGGATGGAGATCCTGACCCAGCATTCCGGGCCGATCGAGGCGATCTTCGTGCCCGTGGGCGGCGGCGGCCTGGCCGCCGGCATCGCCACCTTCGTCAAGTACCTGCGCCCGGAGACCAAGGTCATCGGCGTCGAGCCCGACGACGCCGCCTGCATGGCCGCGGCGCTCGCCGCCGGCGAGCGCGTGGTGCTGCCCACCGTCGGCCTGTTCGCCGACGGCGTCGCCGTGCGGGAGGCGGGAGCCGAGACCTTCCGGCTCTGCCGCGAATTCCTCGACGAGGTCATCACCGTCGACACCGACGCGATGTGCGCGGCCGTGAAGGACATCTTCGACGACACCCGCGCCATCTCGGAGCCCTCGGGCGCCCTGGCGCTCGCCGGCGCCAAGGCCTATGCCGCGCGCCAGGAGGGCGGGACCGGCACGCTCGTGGCGATCTCCAGCGGGGCGAACCTCAACTTCGACCGCCTGCGCCACATCGCCGAGCGCGCCGAGATCGGCGAGCAGCGCGAGGTTCTGCTCGGCGTCACCATCCCCGAGCGGCCGGGCGCCTACCGGGCCTTCATCCAGACCCTCGGCCCCCGGGCGATCACCGAGTTCAACTATCGCCACGCGGCCGGCGGCGACGCGCAGATCTTCGTCGGGATCAATCTCGCGGGCGGCCTCCGCGAGAAGCACGCGCTCATCGATTCGCTGAAGGCCGCCGGCTACCGCGCCGTCGACATGAGCGACAACGAGATGGCCAAGGTCCACATCCGCTACATGGTCGGCGGACGCGCCACCGGCCTCTCCGACGAGCGCCTGTACCGCTTCCAGTTTCCGGAGCGGCCGGGCGCCCTGATGAAGTTCCTCGACGCCCTCGGCGACGGCTTCGACATCACCCTGTTCCACTACCGCAACCACGGCGCCGATTACGGCCGGGTGCTCGCCGGCATCGACGTACCGCCGGCCGAGCGCGCCCGCTTCGACGCGGCCATCGAGGCGCTGCACTATCCCTGCATCGACGAGACCGACAACCCGGCCTACCGGATGTTCCTCGACGACGGTCGCGGCAGCGCAGACGTGGCGGCCTGAGACCCGACAGTCGAAACCCTCGAGCGCAACGATGGATTGTCCGAGCGATCGGTCATCGATGCACGCGCCAAGGCAACCGTAACAACTCAGGGTTCTTTCATTACCACGACCGGTGGTGCTGGTATTTTTAATACTTTTCGAGGACTGAACCGCGAAAGTTTTACTTCAACATTTGAGCATAGAAGCGGCGCTCGAATTCCTCACCGGTCGCCTCGAATGCCTCGTCTCACCAGCCTCAACTTCCGCCTCCCCGCGATCACCGTCGGTCTGGCGCTCGTCAGCGCCACCGTCATGGGTGGCCTGAGCTGGTACAGCGCCCGCTCCGGCCTCGTCGACGCGGCCCAGGAACGGCTGCAATTCGCGGCCTCCGCCCGCAAGGCCGGCATCGAGCTGGTCGCCGAGCGCGTCGGCGGCGATCTCGTCACGGTGGCGGGCAATCCGCAGGTCGGCGGCAATTTCGGTGACCTCGTCGAGGCCCTGGACCCGGCCAAGCCGGACTTCGCCAGCCTCGTCCGGACCTATACCGGCGGTGCCACCCTGGAGGCGCGCCTCGGTGCCGAAGTGTCCGGGTCGATGTACGGCCGGCGCCACGCCAAGGTGCAGGAGGTGGCCCGTAAGATTCTCGAGCGGCCGGGCTACGCCGACCTCGTCTTCGTCTCGGAGGACGGACGCATCGTCTACACCACGACCAAGGGTGCGGATTTCGGCCGCGCGCTGGCCGAGCCGGAGCTCGCCGCGACGGGTCTTGCCCGCCTCGTGGCGCGCCTGAAGACCGCCGACCCCGATGCGACGCTCTACGAGGACTACGCCGCCTATCCGGCCGAAGCGGTTCCGTCGGCCTTCATCGGCCGGGCCATCGCCCGCCGCGCCAACGTCGCCATGGGCACCGGCCAGGAAGCGTCGCGCATCGGCTTCGTCCTGCTGCGCCTGACACCGGCCCTGTTCGACCGTACCCTCTCGGACCGCGGCGGCCTCGGCGAGACCGGCCAGGTCATGGCCGTCGGCGCGGACGGCGCCCTGCGCAGCAACCCGCCCCTGTCCCGCTCCGTCATCGCCGGCAAGCCCGCGACGGCGCTCGGCTTCGACAAGGGCGATCTGGCGAGCAACCGGCCCTTCACCTACACGAGCGGCAGCGGCCACCGGATGGTCGCCACCGCCCGCGTGTCGGTTCTCGGCGCGCCCTGGACGATCATCGCCGAGCAGGCCGAGGACGAGACCCTCGCGGCCGTCGGCACCCTCACCCGCGCCCTGGCGATGACGGCGCTCGCCGTCCTCGCCGTCACGGCGATCCTCGGTCTCCTCTTCGCACGCACCATCGTCGGCCCGCTGGGCGCCCTGACCCGCGCCCTGCAGGCCCTGGCCCGCCGCGAGGCCCTGGCCGAGGTGCCGGGCAGCCGCCGGGCCGACGAGATCGGCGACATCGCCCGGGCCGTCGTCACCATCCGCGACATCTCCCTCGAGGAGGCCGCGCAGCAGCTCAAGACCACCGAGGCGGCGCGCCTGCGCGAGGAGACCGAACGCCGGACCCTGCTGCGCGACCTCGCCGATCGCTTCGAGCGCTCCGTCGGCGGCATCGTCGGCACCGTCTCGCAGGCCTCCAGCGACCTGCAGGGTGCCGCGACCGGCATGACCGAGGCGGTGGCCGGCACGGCGCGTCGCTCCACCTCCGTGGCGGCGACCGCGCAGGAGACCGCCGGCAACGTGAACGCCGTGGCGGTGGCGGCCGAAGAGCTCGGCGCCACGGTCGGCGAGATCGGCCGTCAGGTCGAACAGGCCTCCACCATGTCCGCCCAGGCCGTCGACGAGGCGGGGCGCACGGCCGCCACCATGCAGACCCTGTCCGATGCCGCGACCCGGATCGGCGATGTCGTCGGCCTCGTCTCGCAGATCGCCAGCCAGACCAACCTCCTGGCGCTGAACGCCACCATCGAGGCGGCGCGGGCCGGCGAGGCCGGTCGGGGATTCGCCGTGGTCGCCGCGGAGGTGAAGAACCTCGCGGAGCAGACCAGCCGGGCCACCACCGAGATCGCCGAGCAGGTCGACGCCATCCGCTCGGCCACCACCGGCGCCACCGGCGCGATCCGCAGCATCGTGACGCGGATCGAGGGCATGAGCGTCGTCACCAGCAGCATCGCTGCCGCGGTGGAGGAGCAGGGCGTGACGACCCAGGAGATCGTGCGCAACATGGGCCAGGCCTCCTCGGGTACGGGCGCCATGAGCCACGACATCGAGGCGGTCGCCCGCTCGGCCGCCGAGGCCGGCGCCACGGCCGACCAGGTCCAGCGCGCCTCCGCCGACCTGTCCCGCCAGTCCGAGCAGCTGCGCACGGAAGTCGCCGGCTTCCTCGCCACCGTCCGGGCTGCCTGAGCGCAGGCCGTCTGACCCCTGCCTAGGCCGGCGGCGCCCGCCGGCCATGTCCCGACCGGGCTTGACCCCCCGGCGGGCTCGGGCCCAATGCCCCGGCTCAACCGGGACGCCTCGCCGATGCCGCCGCTCCTCGCCCTGCCCTTCCCCGCCATCGATCCGGTGGCGGTGGCGATCGGGCCGATCACCATCAAGTGGTACGCGCTCGCCTACATCGTCGGCCTGCTCGGCGGCTGGTACTACGCGCGCCGGCTGGTGGCGGCGGACCGCTCCTGGGGCGTGGTGCGGCGCCCGAGCCTGAACGACATCGACGACCTCATCGTCTGGGTGGCGCTGGGCGTCGTCCTTGGGGGCCGCATCGGCTACGTCCTGTTCTACAACCTGCCGCTCTATCTCGCCGATCCCGTCGAGATCCTGGCCATCCGCAACGGCGGTATGTCCTTCCATGGCGGCTTCCTCGGCGCCGTGCTGGCGATGGTGCTCTTCGCCCGCGCCCGCAAGCTCCAGGCCCTGACCCTCCTCGACCTCGCGGGCGTGGTGGTGCCGATCGGGCTGTTCTTCGGGCGCATCGCGAATTTCGTGAACGGCGAGCTCTGGGGCCGCATCGCCCCGGACTTCCCCTATGCCGTCGTGTTTCCCACGGGTGGCCCCCTGCCCCGCCATCCGAGCCAGCTCTACGAGGCGGCCATCGAGGGCGCGCTCCTGTTCGTCGTGATGATGGTCGCGGTGCGCGCCAGCGGCTTCCGCAGGCCCGGCCTGATGGGTGGCATCTTCGTCCTCGGCTACGCCATCGCGCGGACCTTCTGCGAGTTCTTCCGCGAGCCCGACCGGCAGCTCGGCTACCTGTTCGGCACCGAGACCTGGTCCACCGGCGGCATCACCATGGGGATGGTGCTGTGCGTGCCGATGGCGCTGGTCGGCATCGGCGCCATCGTCCTGGCGCTGCGCGGCACCACCCGCCCGCGCGGCTCGGCGGAGGAGGCCGGCCCCGTCACGCCCGCCAAGGTCGACGCGGCGTGACGAGGCCGCTCCTCGCCGAGATCCGCGACGAGATCCTGGCCTCGGGCCCGATCGGGCTCGACCGCTACATGGGCCTCTGCCTCGCCCATCCGGTGCACGGCTACTACCGCACCCGCGACCCTCTCGGGCCGGCCGGCGACTTCGTCACCGCCCCCGAGATCTCCCAGATGTTCGGCGAGCTCATCGGGATCTGGATCGCGGCGACCTGGGCTGCCATGGATGCGCCCGCCGAGCTCGCCCTGGTGGAACTCGGACCCGGTCGCGGCACCCTGATGCAGGACGCGCTGCGGGCGCTGGCCCGCGCCGCGCCGGACCTGCGCCCGGCTCTTCACCTCGTCGAGACCAGCCCGGTGCTCCGGGCCGAACAGGCGGCCCGCCTCTCGGACGCCGCCCCGACCTGGCACGATTCCATCGCGACCCTGCCGCACGGCCCGACCCTCGTGGTCGCCAACGAGTTCTTCGACGCCCTCCCGGTCCGCCAGTTCCAGCGTGCCGAGCGCGGCTGGTTCGAGCGCCTCGTCGGCCTCTCGCCGGACGGCAGCGGCCTCGCCTTCGGCCTCGCGGCGGAGCCCGACACGCGCATCACCGCGAGCGGCCCCACCGGCGTCCTGATGACCCTGCCGAGCGCCGCCCTCGACACCGTGCGCGGCCTCGCCCGCCGCGTCGTCGCCGACCGGGGCGCGGTGCTGGCCGTCGATTACGGCCATGTCCGCCCGGGCTTCGGCGACTCGCTGCAGGCGGTGCGCGGCCACGCCTTCGTCCCGCCCCTCGACGCGCCCGGCGAAGCCGACCTCACCACCCACGTGGATTTCGCCGCCCTCGGGCGGGCCGCCACCGGCGAAGGCGCGTCCCTGCACGGCCCCGTCGACCAGCGCGACTTCCTCCTCGCCCTCGGCCTGCGCGAGCGCGCCGAGCGGCTGGGAGGGAACGCCTCGCCGGCGCAGCGGGAGACGATCACAGCGGCGGCGACGCGTCTCGCCGACCCGTCCCGGCGGGGCATGGGCAGTCTGTTCAAGGCGATGGCGTTTTCCGACGCGACCCTGACGGCGCTGCCGGGGCTTCCGGCGTCGGGACGCTGATCGGATCGGTCAGCCGGCCGGGTTCAATGCGCGCGGCGGGCGAACCACAGCGTTCCGAGGCCCAGCGCCAAGGCGCCGAGCGGAAACAGCAGCAGGGTCAGGGTGTGGGCGTCCATTACCGGAGTTCCCGCAAGAAACCTCTCGCAGCCCAATGTAGGACTCCGCTGACGCAGATGCAAAGCAGGGAAAGCACGGGTGTCAGCCACGGCCTGTCCGGTGGGCTCGCCTGCGCCGCCCGTTGGGAAAACAGCGGGGCCAGACCTCCGACGGCGAGCACCGCGATCGCCACACCGTTCACGTAGGTGGCGGTCAGCTTGGCGCGCTCGTTCGCGATTAGCTGCGTCGTGGCATCGTGTGGCTCGTCCATGGCGCCTCGAACAGGGTTATGACAGCTTAACGTGCCGGCGAGGATGCGCTCGCGAAAATCCCTCCGCCTCCCAGAGGGGTGAGGGAGGGCGCCAGCCGCGGGGGATCTCTACCGGCACCGCGTCCGCGCATGGGTTCGTCCAACACGCAAACGATCTCCTGTCGGTGACGGGCGCGGAGGGAACGAGCGTGCGTTCTCGAAGCCAGGAGGCCAGTCCTCTCTGGTGACCCTGCGTGTCGACGTTTTATCCCCCGGGCGACCGACGATAAGGATTTTCTTCCTATATTCTCCGCCGGACCCTGTCAAGCGCGAAGCCGTTCAGGACCGGCAAAACTTGACTTGCCCACGCCGTCGGACTAACCGCCTCCCTATTCATTCGACGGTCTGATCGTCATCACGAACGCCGACCGGCCCTGCGAGGCCGGAGGTCAACGCCCGACAGCGCGCTGCGCCCTCGGGCGAGCTTCGCGTTGGGGATAGAGCGTCGGCCCCGGTCACACCGTCGTCGTCGAGTCCCGATGCCCAACGCTGCCGCGAACACGACCCTGCGCATCGAGGATGCGGTGAACGACACCTGCCCCTGGTCGGGCAAGCCGATCGCGGCCGACTCGCTCACCCTCTACAACGGCGCGGTGGTGGGCTTCTGCAACCCGGAGTGCCGGGACAAGTTCGCCAAGGCGATTCGCGGCTTCGAGGATGCGCTCCAGGCGCGCCGGGCCGAAAGCGCGGGCGTGAACCAGTGACCGGTTCGACGACGATGCCGGTCCAGGGAGCCTGACGCATGTTCGAAGGCCTGTCCGATCGCCTCTCCGGAATTCTCTCCGGCCTCACGCGGCGCGGCGCGCTCACCGAAGCCGACGTCACCGCCGCCCTGCGCGAGGTCCGGCGCGCCCTGCTCGAGGCCGACGTCGCCCTCGAAGTGGTGCGCGGATTCACCGAGAAGGTGCGCGGGAAGGCGGTCGGCGCCGTCGTCCTGAAGTCGGTCACCCCCGGCCAGATGGTCGTCAAGATCGTCAACGACGAACTCGTGGCGATGCTCGGCTCGGATGCGAGCATCATCGACCTGAACGCCCCCGCCCCCGTCGCCATCCTGATGGTCGGCCTGCAGGGCTCGGGCAAGACCACCACCACCGCCAAGATCGCCCGCCGCCTGGTGGCCCGCGACAAGCGCCGGGTGCTGCTCGCCTCCCTCGACACCCGCCGCCCGGCGGCGATGGAGCAGCTCGCCATCCTGGCCAAGCAGGTCGAGGTCGAGAGCCTGCCGATCGTCGCCGGCCAGTCGGCGGTGCAGATCGCCCGTCGGGCCATGGACGCCGCGCGCCTCGGCGGCTTCGACGTGGTCATGCTCGACACCGCCGGCCGCATCACCCTCGACGAGCCGCTGATGGCGGAGGCGGCGGAGGTCAAGGCCGCCACCAACCCGCACGAGGTGCTCCTCGTCGCCGACGCGCTCACCGGCCAGGACGCGGTGATCACCGCCCGCGCCTTCGACGAACGCCTCGGCGTCACCGGCATTGTGCTGACCCGCATGGACGGCGATTCGCGCGGCGGCGCGGCCCTGTCGATGCGCGCCGTCACCGGCAAGCCGATCAAGCTCGTCGGCACCGGCGAGAAGGTCGACGCCCTGGAGGAGTTCCACCCCTCCCGCGTGGCCAACCGCATCCTCGGCATGGGCGACATCGTCAGCCTGGTCGAGAAGGCGGCCGAGACCATCGACCACGAGCAGGCGCTCCGCACCGCGGAGAAGATGCGCAAGGGCAAGTTCGACCTCGACGACCTGTCGATGCAGCTCGCCCAGATGGAGAAGATGGGCGGCATCGGCGGCCTGATGGGCATGCTTCCGGGCATGGGCCAGATCAAGAAGCAGGTCGAGAACGCCAACCTCGACGAGAAGATGTTCGCCCGTCAGAGGGCCATCATCTCGTCGATGACCGCGCAGGAGCGGAAGAATCCCGACATCCTCAAGAATTCCCGCAAGAAGCGCATCGCTGCGGGCTCGGGGACGAAGGTGGAGGAGCTGAACAAGCTCCTCAAGATGCACCGGACCATGGCCGACATGATGAAGGCGATGGGCTCGGGCAAGCGCGGCATCGGCCAGGCCCTGGGCTCGATGTTCGGCATGGGCGCGGGAGGCATGGGCGGTGGCGGTGGCATGGGCGGCATGCCCGGCCTGCCCCCCGGCATGGCCGAGCCGACGCCGGAAATGATCGCCGACATGCAGAAGCAGCTCGGCGGCAAGCTCCCCCCGATGCCTCCGGGCCTTGGGGGCAAGATGCCGGGCCTGCCCGGGCTCGGGGGTCCCAAGGGCCCCGGCGGCCTGCCGGGTCTCGGCGGATTTCCCTTCGGGAAGAAGAAGTAGCGACGGGGGGCGTAGCGCATTGCGAGTCGGGTTCGCGCCCACTTACTCGCCATTCGCTACGCGCTCTTCGCCCTCACACGACACACTGACCTTTGGAGTAGAACCATGTCCCTCAAGATCCGCCTCACCCGTGGCGGCGCCAAGAAGCGCCCGTACTACCGCATCGTCGTCGCCGACGCCCGCGCACCCCGCGACGGCCGCTTCATCGACAAGGTCGGCGTCTATGACCCGATGAAGCCCAAGGACGATCCGGCCCGCATCGTGCTCGAGGCCGACAAGATCCAGGCCTGGCTCGCCAAGGGCGCCCAGCCCACCGACCGCGTCCTGCGCTTCCTCGACGCCGCCGGCCTCGCCAAGCGCCCCGCGCGCAACAACCCGCAGAAGGCCGAGCCGGGCGAAAAGGCCAAGGAGCGCGCCGCCAAGCGCGCCGAGAAGGCCGCCGCCCCGGCCGAAGACGCCGCGGCCTGAGGCGCGTCCGCGCATGGCCCGCCGTCCCGGAGGCACTTCATCCCACGGTGACGGTGGCCGCCGTGCGCGCCCCGGCCGCATCGGCAGCGATGCGGCCACCTCGGCCCACCGGCCGAAGCCCGAAGCCGACGCGCCGCTACCGCCCACCGACCCGAGCCTCGTCCAGATGGGCGAGTTCGGGCGGGCGCACGGGCTCAACGGCGAGGTCCGGCTGAAATCCTACACCGGCGACCCGCAGGCGATCGCGTCCTACGGGCCGCTGATCGGCGCCGACGGCCGCCGCATCGAGTTCACCGACATCCGCCAGGCCGGCGGCGGCGCCCCCGACCTCCTGGTGGTGCGGGTGAAGGGCGTGACCGACCGCACCGGCGCGGAGGGACTGAACCGCCTCGCCCTGTTCCTGCCCCGCGAGCGCCTCGGCACCGTGGCGGACGCGGACGAATTCTTCACCGCCGACCTCGTCGGCCTCGCAGTGGTCGACACGCAGGGCGCGGTCCTCGGTACCGTCGCGGACGTGCCGAATTACGGCGGCGGCGATCTCCTGGAGATCAAGCCGGCGCTCGGCGGCGCCACCGCACTCCTGCCCTTCACCAAGGCCTTCGTGCCGGAGCTCGACGTCGCCGGCGGCCGCGTCGTGGTGGATCCGCCGGACGATCTGTTCGCGCCGGCCCAGCCGCGCCCGCCCGAAGAGCCCGTCTGAATGAAAGAACGTATCTGAGGGGAAGAGCCCGCCCGAGAGCCGGATCGCGGTCCGCCCTCAGACGGAACCGGTCTCGGACGTCACGGCCCAGGTCGGCGCCCGATCCGCGCCGGCCGACGTTTCACGCGGCGTCCGGCCGATGCGGGTCCTATCGCGGCCGTCCGCCTTGGCCGCGTAGAGCGCCGCATCGGCGTCGCGGTAGAGGTCCAGGACCGCCCTCGGCCCGCCGCCTCCCGTGGACGTGCTCGCGAGCCCGATGCTCACCGTCAGGGAGCCGACGGGGATGCCGGCGCCGGGGAGGCCGAAACGGCGGATTTCGGCATGGATCCGGTCGGCGACGCGCTGGGCGGCCGCCAGGTCGGCGGCGAGCAACAGCACGAATTCCTCTCCGCCGACGCGGCACACGAGGTCGCCGGGGCGCCGGGCGCTCGCCGTCAGACAATGCGCCAGCCCCTTCAGGACCTCGTCGCCCACGGCATGGCCGTGGCGGTCGTTCACCGCCTTGAAGTGGTCCGCATCGATCACGAGCAGGGACAGGGGCTGGTCGGGCGGCCGGCCGGACCTTCCGCGCTCCGCCAGGGCCTCCTCGAAGCGGCGCCGGTTCGGCAGGCCCGTCAGGGCGTCGGTCAGCGACAGGCGCGCCAGCTCCGCCTCGATCCGGCTCCGGTGCCGGAGTTCGCGCCCGAACAGCAGCGAGAGGCCGGCGCACAGGCCGCACAGGATCATCACGGCGCTGCCGATCACCAGCGCCTTGGCGCGCCATTCCGCCTCGATCTCCTCGGCCGCCAGGGCGACGTCCAGGATCAGCGGCAGATCGCCGATTCGCGTGAAGGCGTGGTGCCGGTTCTCGTCGCTGCGGACCGAGGCGCCGACGAAGGTGCCGGCGCCCTCCCGCACGAAGCGCTGGAAGGTCGGCGCGTCCGCGACGGTGACGCCGATATCCGCGTCGACGACGGGGTGGCGCATCAGGCGCCGTCCGTCCGCGAGATAGAGGTTGATCGCCCCCTTGGTCCCGAGGGCGATGTTGGCGAAGAGCCCGCTGAAAAAGGTGAGCTTCAGGGAGGCTTGGACCACACCGGCGAAGCGGCCGTCGGGTCCGTTGATCCGGCGGCTGAGGACGATGACCGGCACGCCGAGGAGGCGCGACACCACGGGCTCGCTGATGAAGAGTCCGGCATCGGGCCGATCGCGGTGGACCCGGAAGTAGCTCCGATCCGCGTTGTTCAGGGGACGGGCGGGGATCCCGTTGGCGTCGAAGCGGGTCTTGCCGTTCTCGTCCACCACGAGGATGACGCCCATGTCCCGCGCCATCACGGCCCGGTCGAAGAGGATGAGTTGCTGCAGGGCGGGGCTGCTCGCCGCGAATCCGGGCGCCGTCAGGTTGTCGGCCACCCCGCGCAGCGACAGGTCGATGATCTCGATGTTGCGGGCGATGTCGCGCTCGATCACCTGGAGCAGGTTGCGCGAGGTCTGCGTCGCCTTGTCCCAGGCATCCGCGCGCAGGTCGAGCAACATCAGCCCGGCGATCGCGAGCAACCCGAGTGGTGCCAGGATGCCCAGCCCGATCCAGGTCTGCGCCGAGCGCAGCCGGTGCATCAGATCAACCAGCATCCGCATCGGCGATCATCCCACATCCGTTCGTGAGCATTGCTTCACATGCCACGGCAAATCCTAATCTGGAGTTGCATAATGGGATGTCGATGGAGGGACGCGGCGTCGCGGATCCCTGTGCCGGCTCCGGATCGTCGTGCGAACCCGGGCCAGGCGGGCAGTGGTTTCGGGAGGGTAAGAACACGGTGCGTGGGGCGGCGCGACGTCCGGGACGCGTGCAGGCAAACCCATTCGAACTAAGTGACATGAACTTAAATGGTCGGTACAACGATTGGCCGCCGGGAAAGTTCCCCCATGAGTTACCACCTCGAGCAAGGTATCAGGCCAGATACAGGCGATCCCGCGCGGCTTACTGAGCTCAGGGCTCTGGACATTCTCGATACCGCCCCTGAACAGGCCTTCGACGACGTCGTGCAATTGTGCCGTCTGCTGTGCGGGTCGCCGGTCGCCCTGATCAGTCTCGTGGACGAGGACCGCCAGTGGTTCAAGGCGCGCGCCGGCTTCCCGCCCTGCGAGACCGATCTCAACGCCTCGGTCTGCGTCTATGCCTTGAGCGAGGCCGATCTGCTCGTGATTCCGGACCTGGCGGACGATCCGCGCACCTGCCGGAATCCGCTCGTCACGGGCGCGCCGCATATCCGCTTCTATGCCGGAGCACCCCTGCGGATGCGGAGCGGCCAGGTGCTCGGCAGCCTGTGCGTGCTCGATCATCAGCCGCGCCCGGACGGGCTGACGGACGATCAGGCCGACGGCCTGCGGCGCCTCGCGCGCCAGGTGACGACCCTCATCCATGAGCGCCGGCAGATCGCGCTGGTCAAGGCCGAGGAGATCTACGCCCGGGCGGCGTCGCTCCGGCGCGCCGCGCTGATCGAACTCGGGGACTTCCTGCGCAACGAGGCCTGCGTTCCGGCCATGACCCAGCGGGCAGCCGAGATCGTCGGCCGGACCCTCGACGCCGATCGGACCGGCTACGGCGAGCTCGACGCGGCCGGCGAGCACATCACCGTCCACCGCGACTGGACGACCGCCGGCACGGCCAGCCTCGTCGGCCGGCATCCCTTCGTGAATCAGGACACCCTCGGTCCCGACTTCGCGCGCGGGGAAACCCTCGTCGTCGACGCCGTGGCGGACGACCCGCGGACGGCGGAGACGGCCGGCCGTCTCGCCCGGATCGATGTGGGCGCCCTGCTCAACGTGCCGGTGCGCGAGCGCGGCCGAAGCGTCGGCCTGTTCTTCGTCCACAGCCGGGCGCCGCGCACCTGGCATCCCGAGGAGGTCGCCTTCGTCCGCAACGTCGCGGATCGGGTCCAGGTCGGCATCGCGCGCCTGCGGGCCGAGGAGCAGCAGGCGGTCCTCAACCGCGAACTCAGCCATCGCATGAAGAACATGCTGGCCATGGTCCAGGCCATCGCCACCCAGACGCTCCGCAACGCTCCCGACCTGGACACGGCCCGGGACGTCCTGGCCGACAGGCTGTTCGCGATGAGCAAGGCCCATGACCTGCTCCTCAACGGGGCGCGCGAGAGCGCGAGCATCGAGGCGGTGATCCGCGGGGCGCTCGAGATCCACGACGATGCCGAGTCGGGACGCCTGCGGCTCGCCGGGCCGTTCGTCCAGGTCGGCTCGAAGGCCGCCCTGTCCCTCGCCCTGATGGTCCACGAACTCGCGACGAACGCGGCCAAGTACGGAGCCCTCTCCTGTCCGGAGGGGATCGTCGCGGTGACCTGGTCCGTGGCGGCCG
The DNA here is from genome assembly GCF_053345175.1 of Methylobacterium sp. M6A4_1b. Lineage (NCBI taxonomy): Bacteria > Pseudomonadati > Pseudomonadota > Alphaproteobacteria > Hyphomicrobiales > Methylobacteriaceae > Methylobacterium > Methylobacterium sp. M6A4_1b. The sequence continues at coordinate 18,248 of NZ_JBKEZQ010000022.1, read as the reverse complement.
ATGGCCCCGAGACGATGCTGACCCTGTCGTGGCGGGAACGCGGAGGACCGGCTGTCGTCCCGCCCACGCGCCGCGGGTTCGGAAGCCGGCTGATCGAGCGCGGCCTCGCGGGTGCCGTCGGCGGCAGCGTCCGCACGACCTACGCGCCCGTGGGTCTGGCCTGCGAACTCACGGCGCCGCTGCGTGGAATCGAGGCGGAGGAGTGAGCCGCGCCCCTCATCGCGGCGGGCTGCCCGCTCCGTCCTTCGCGCGCCGGGTGGCGTCGTCCCGGCAGGGACGGATCGCGCGCGGGTCCGGCCGGTCGGCCGCAGCCGGCGCTTCGAAGATCGCGAGATAGCCGACGCCGCCGTCGAGCACCGTCACGCCGGTCTGACGGTATCCGGCCGCCGAGAGCTCGCAGGCCAGGAGCGCGGGCGGCGTCCCGTGGCGCGAGGGCACGTCGTCGGCGTCGACGATGCCCACCCTGCCCCCCGGCTTCATCATCGGCGCCAGGTTGTGGAGCAGTCCGAAGGGCTGGGCGATCTCGTGGTACATGTGGACCAGAACGGCCGCATCGAGCGAGGCGACCGGCAGGCGCGGGTCGTGCGGCTCGCCCCGCACCACCGTGACGTTGGTGAGCGCGCTCTTGGCGATGCGTGCTTCCAGCCCCTGCAGGTAGCGGGGCGTCACATCCTCGGCGTAGACGTGGCCCTGCGGGCCGACCCGCTCGGCCAGCCGCATCGTGTAGTAGCCGCTGCCGGCGCCGATATCGGCGACGCTCTGGCCGGCCGCGATGCCCATCAGGCGGACCACCTGCCCGACCTCGTCGACCGAATCGCGCTGCTTCTCCGAGGCCCAGAGCGGCGCGACGATCTCGGCCACCGGCCGGTCGGGTCTGGGAAAGGCGGAGGCGGGCGTGCCCGCCGGGGCCAGGGGTTCGGCCGCGCGGACCGGCGCGGGCCGTGCGAAACCCGACAGCGCGAGGGACAGGGTGACGGTCCGCAGGAGCGGAACGACTGCACGGGTACGGAGCGAGCGGGACGCGGACATGGCAGGACAACCCGTCGCCGCCGGTTCGGTGCCACGTTGACCGCGCGCGCCTCCCCGCGCCATCAAGCGCCATGACCCTGAGCCCCTGGAACGCCACCGTCCTCACCCTCTACCCCGCGATGTTTCCGGGGCCGCTCGGCGCGTCCCTGTCCGGCGAGGCGCTGGCGCGGGGTACCTGGACGCTGGAGGCCCGCGATATCCGCGAGCACGGTCTCGGGCGTCACCGCGCGGTGGACGACACCCCCGCCGGAGGCGGCGCCGGCATGGTGCTGCGCTGCGACGTCCTCGCCGCCGCCATCGACGCGGCCGCCGCGCCGGACGATCCCCGGCCCCGGCTCCTCATGAGCCCGCGCGGCCGTCCCCTGACGCAGGGCCGGGTGCGGGCCCTGAGCGAGGGGCCGGGCGTGCTCGTCGTCTGCGGCCGCTTCGAAGGCGTCGACGAGCGGGTGATCGCCGGGCGCGGCCTCGAGGAGGTGTCGATCGGCGACTACATCCTCTCCGGCGGCGAGATCGCCGCGCTGGTGGTGCTCGATGCCTGCGTGCGCCTGCTGCCCGGCGTCATGGGCAAGGTCGCCTCCGGCGAGGAGGAGAGCTTCGAGACCGGTCAGCTCGAATACCCGCACTACACCCGGCCCCGGGACTGGGAAGGCCACGCGATCCCCGACGTGCTCACGGGCGGCAACCACGGCGCGATCGCACGATGGCGCCGGGCCGAAGCCCTGCGCCTCACCCGGGAGCGCCGGCCCGACCTGCTGCGCCCACCCGAGGGCTGAACCGGTGCGCGCGGGCAAGGATGTCGCGTTGGGAGCGGCCTCGGATGGCTCGCGGTCCGTTCAGAGGCGCGCCGTCTCGCGATAGTCCCGCGGCGGCAGGCCGAACCGGCTCTTGAAGGCCCGGCTGAACAGCGAAGGATCGCGATAGCCGCAGGACAGCATGATGTCCGTGATGCTCCTGCCGCGGCGGCCCACGGAGGACAGGCGGCGTCGTGCCCGGTCGAGCCGCACGTCCCGTATCGCCGCCGCGATGCCGCCATCGGCGAGGAACGCCTCGTACAGGCGGGTCCTGGAGACCTTCAGCGTCACCCGGACCTCGTCCGGCGTCAGGCCCGGATCGTGGAGACGGCGTTCGATATAGGCGCCCGCCAGGGAGCGAAGACCGACGCTCGACGCCGCGTCGTCCGGCAATCCGGCCTCCGGATCCACGACCCCCCTCAGGAGATGCAACACGGCACCGAAACCATGGGCCGTCTCGGCTTCGGACATGCGCTCGATCGAACCGGCGAACGACGCCAGGTAGCTGGCGAGCAGGTCGGAGAGGGGGCCGCCGCCGCGGATCATGCGACCGGCGACGCTCCCGACGCTTCCGACGTGGGAGACGAAGGCCGCGCGCGGAACGTGCAGGCGGATCTCCTCGTAGGCGCTCGGAAGACCGGACACGAAGGGACGGTCGAGGGCCGTGAAACCCAGGTCTCCGGCCTCGAGAACGCCGCCGCGTGCGCCCTGCTCGTGATGCGCCCGGCCGGCCACGAGCAGACTGACGCAGACGTCGTCGACATTGTCCGAACGGACGTGCCGGTGGTGCCGCTCGACCTGTACGCCGCTGCTGCGTGTGTGCATCAGCGTTCCGTGGGACGAGACGGCGAGCAGGCGGTCGGCCGCGAAGCTCCCGACGTCCTCGGTGTTGGAGGCATCGACACGTGCCAGCGCCGTGCTGCGCCAGTAATCGAAGCGACGAACGGGTTCGACGTCTCGGGTCGTCTGACGCTGGGCGAAGATCACGGTCGTCGACACCTGGTCAATTATTTCAAGTTCCCGTTCGCGCAGATGGACATGAGCACCGACCCCGATCAAGCCGGATCGGGCCGTCCGGCCGCCGAGGGTCCGATCAACTTTTCGGAAGTCGTGCGGTTGGCCCAGTGACGCGGCGGTGCGGCTCACAAGCGTAAGGTTTCCTGCCGCCCGGCCCTGGTCGTCCGCGTCCGGGCAGGGATGTCCGACGGCCCGTGCGAGTGCGGATTGATCCCCGCCGCGACGCCGGCCGCTTGCGTCCGTAACGGCGCGGGTCCATTGGCGTCTCCGGGCCACTCCTCCCCAACGAGGAGCTCTCATCTGGAAGGATGACGCACGTGACCAACCGACCCGCCACGCGCCCCCGCGTGCCGAATTTCTCGTCCGGCCCCTGCGCCAAGCGCCCTGGCTGGAGCCTCGAGGCCCTGGCCGGCGCGCCGCTCGGACGCTCGCACCGCTCCGCCGTCGGCAAGGCCAAGCTCAAGGAGGCGATCGACCTCACCCGCACCGTGCTGCAGGTGCCGGCCGATTACCGGATCGGCATCGTGCCGGCCTCCGACACCGGCGCCGTCGAGATGGCGATGTGGTCGATGCTGGGGCCGAAGACAGTCGAGGTCGTCGCCTGGGAGGCCTTCGGCCTCGAATGGGTCACCGACGCCCTGAAGGAACTCAAGATCGCGCCGCGCGTGCATGTCGGCGCGTACGGCATCCTGCCCGACCTCTCGGCCGTCGACACCCGGCGCAACGACGTCATCTTCACCTGGAACGGCACCGCCGCCGGCGTTCGCGTTCCGAACGGCGACTGGATCGCCGCCGACCGCGAGGGCATCACCATCTGCGACGCCACCTCGGCCGCCTTCGCGATGCCGCTGGACTGGTCCAAGCTCGATGTCGTCACCTTCTCCTGGCAGAAGGTGATGGGCGGCGAGGCCGCGCACGGCATGATCGTGCTCTCCCCCCGCGCCGTCGCGCGCATCGAATCCAACGTCCCGGCCTGGCCGGTGCCGAAGGTCTTCCGCCTCGCCAAAGATGGCCAGCTGATCGAGGGCATCTTCAAGGGCGACACCATCAACACCCCCTCGATGCTCGCGGTCGAGGATTACCTCGACACCCTGAAATGGGCGACACGCATCGGCGGTCTCCCGGCCCTGCATGCCCGGGCCGACGCCAATGCCCGGATCATCCACGACTGGGTGGCGCGAACCCCCTGGATCGGCCACCTCGCCGCCGATGCCGGCACCTACAGCAACACCGGTGTCTGCCTCGTCGTCACCGACCCGGACATCCTCGCGATGGGTGACGCCGTGGTGGGCGCCGTGGCGAAGGGCATCGCCGACACCCTGGACCGCGAGGGCGTCGCCTACGACATCGGTGCCTATCGGGACGCCCCGGCCGGCATCCGGATCTGGTGCGGCGCCACCGTCGAGGCCTCCGACCTCGAGGCGCTGACCCCGTGGCTGGACTGGGCCTTCGCGGCCGAGAAGGCGAAGCTCGCCCGGGCGGCTTGAAAATCCAGGTTCGTCGAACCCAGCGTCGTTCGCCACGCGCGACGGAGTCGTGTTCCGGCCCTGTCGCGCGTCCGCACGCTCCCGAGCCGGACGCCGTCATGCCAGCGCCCAAGGTGCTCATTTCCGACGCCCTCTCCGAATCGGCCGTGCAGCGCCTGCGCGACCGCGGCCTCGACGTCGATTTCCGTCCGGAACTCGGGCGGGACCGCGACGCCTGCGCGGCGCTGATCGGCGCCTATGACGCCCTCGCGATCCGCTCCACCACCAAGGTCACCGCCAAGCTGCTGGCCCGCGCCCAGCGCTTGAAGGTCGTCGGCCGCGCCGGCATCGGCGTCGACAACGTCGACGTGGCGGCGGCCACCGCCCGCGGCGTCATCGTGATGAACACGCCCTTCGGCAATGCGATCACCGCCGCCGAGCACGCCATCGCGATGATGTTCGCCCTCGCCCGGCAGATCCCGCAGGCCGATGCCTCGACCCAAGCCGGCCGCTGGGAGAAGGCTCGCTTCATGGGCACCGAGCTGACGGGCAAGGTCCTGGGCATCGTCGGCTGCGGCAACATCGGCGCCGTCGTCGCCGACCGCGCCATCGGCCTGAAGCTCAGGGTGATCGCCTACGATCCCTACCTGACGCCGGAGCGCGCCGCCGAGATCGGCGTCGAGAAGCTCGACCTCGACGCGCTCCTGGCCCGGGCCGACCTGATCAGCCTGCACGTCCCCCTGACCGAGCGGACCCGCAACATCCTTTCGGCCGAAGCCCTGGCTCAGGTGAAACCCGGCATCCGCATCATCAACTGCGCCCGCGGCGGCCTCGTCGACGAGGTCGCGTTGCGTGCCGCCCTGGAATCCGGTCGGGTCGGCGGCGCCGCCTTCGACGTCTTCGCGACCGAGCCCGCCTACGAGAACCCGCTCTTCGGGCACCCCAACGTGGTCTGTACGCCCCATCTCGGCGCCTCGACGAACGAGGCGCAGGAGAACGTCGCCCTCCAGATCGCCGATCAGATGGCCGACTACCTGCTGGACGGCGCCGTCGCCAACGCGGTCAACATGCCGTCGATCTCGGCCGACGAGGCGCCGCGCCTGAGGCCTTTCGTGGCACTGGCGGAAAATCTCGGCTCGTTTCTGGGCCAGCTCACCGACGCACCGATCCGCGGCATCCGGGTGACCTACGAGGGCGCGGTCGCTGAGATGAACATCCGCGCCCTCACCGCGGCCGCCGTCACCGGGGTGCTTCGCCCCGTCCTGTCGGGCATCAACATGGTCTCCGCTCCGGCGGTGGCGCGCGAGCGCGGCATCATGGTCGAGGAGGTCACCCGCGCCGGCGCGGCGCCCGATTTCGGATCGGTGATCCGCATCACCGTCGAGGCGGAGGACATGCCGCGCGACGCCGCCGGCACGGTCTTCCACGACGGCAAGCCGCGCATGATCGAGATCCGCTCGATACCGATCGACGCCGCCTTCGCCGAGCACATGCTCTACGTGCGCAACCGCGACCAGCCGGGCTTCATCGGACGCTTCGGCAGCGTCCTGGGCGAGGCCGGCGTCAACGTGGCGACCTTCAGCCTCGGGCGCGACTCAAAGGGCGGCAACGCGATCTGCTTCTGCGCCATCGACGCGCCGGTGAGCGACGCGGTCCTGGTCCGGATCGCCGCGATCCCGCAGGTGAAGCGCGTGCGGCCCCTGCGATTCTGAGCGTGTCCGATTCCGCAAAGGCCAGGCTGCAAGCTGGCCTCCGAAGCGCATTCTGACGTAAACGCGATCCGACGAAGAGGCCACGGGCCTCGGCCCCGCCAGCATCCGGACCCGCCCCATGAAGATCGACGGCAAGCCCTACCGCACCATCTTCCCCGCCGAGGACGGCGCCTCCGTCGCGGTGATCGACCAGACGCGCCTGCCCTTCGCCTTCGAGCTGAAGACGCTCTCGAACCTCGACGCCGCGGCCGTGGCGATCCGCACGATGGTGGTGCGCGGAGCCCCGCTCATCGGTGTGACCGCCGCCTACGGGCTCGCCCTCGGCCTGCGCGCGGATGCCTCCGAGGCCGGCATCGACCGGGCCGTCGCGACGCTGGCCGCCACGCGCCCGACCGCGATCAACCTGCGCTGGGCCCTCGACCGCGTCGCCGCCAAGCTCCGTACGGTGCCGGAATCCGAACGGGCCGCCTTCGCCTACGCCGAAGCCGGGCGCATCGCCGAGGAGGACGTAGAGAGCTGCCACGCCATCGGCGTCCATGGCGCGCGGATCCTCGGCGACCTTCATCGCCAGAAGGGCCGGGCGATCAACGTGCTGACCCACTGCAACGCCGGCTGGCTCGCCACCGTGGATTGGGGAACGGCCCTCGCTCCGATCTACGTGGCGCACGAGGCCGGCGTGCCGGTCCACGTCTTCGTGGACGAGACCCGCCCGCGCAACCAGGGCGCGGCCCTGACGGCCTTCGAGCTCAATGCCCACGGCATCCCGCACACCGTCATCGCCGACAATGCCGGCGGGCACCTCATGCAGCACGGCGCCATCGACGTCTGCATCGTCGGCTCGGACCGCACCACGGCCTCGGGCGACGTCTGCAACAAGATCGGCACCTACCTGAAGGCGCTGGCCGCCAGCGACAACCGGGTGCCGTTCTACGCCGCCCTGCCCTTCTCCACGATCGATTGGACCCTGCAGGACGGCGTGCGCGAGATTCCGATCGAGGAGCGCGACGGCCGCGAGGTCACCCATCTCACCGGGCGCCTGGCGGATGGCGGCTTCGCCACCGTCGAGGTGGTCTCGCCGGGAAGCCCCGTGGCGAACCCCGCCTTCGACGTGACGCCGGCCCGCCTCGTCACCGGCATCATCACCGAACGCGGCATCGCCTCGGCCGATGCCGAGGGGCTGCTGAGCCTCTATCCGGAGCGGCGCAGGGCCGCCTGACGCCTCAAGCGTCGGGGGACCACTGCCAGAACACCGAGCCGGTGAAGGCGAAGACCTTTTCGCCGCGTTGGTTCACACCGGTGTTCTGGTGGGTCGCGAGGCCCCAGCCAGGGCGCGACGCGGTCTCGCGCTTGTCGACCAGGGTGCAGCCGTACCGGATGACGTCGCCGGCATAGACCGGCGCGAGCCAGCGCAGGTCCCGAAAGCCCGGCGAGGGGCCGAGCTGCGGGACGGGGCCGGACATCGCCGTATGGACGACGTCGCGGCCGCGGGTGATGTGGAGGCGCTTCATCCAGGCGGCTGCGGTGTGCCAGCCGGAGGCGCAGAGCGCGCCGAAATGGGTGTGGCGCGCGGCCTCGGGATCGAGATGGAAGGCCTGCGGATCGTAGGCCCGCGCGAAGGCCATCACGGCATCCGGCGTGAAATGGTGCGCGCCGAGGTCCCGCATTGCGCCGATGGGAGCCGCTTCGAGGAAGGAGAGCCGTTCGGCGTCATCGGACTCAGCGGGCGGCACGACCTCCTGCAGGGACACCGCCCGCGGCGGCAGGGGCGCCGCACCGCGGCGGGGAAACATCACCGTGAAGATCTGAGTCATCACGCGTTCGCCGTCGCCGTTCAGGACGGTCATGGCGAAGCCAACGAAGCCGCGGTCCGGCTTGGTGTTGGAGACGCGGCAGGTGTCGACCCGGACCGAGATGCTGAGGCGATCGCCCGGCAGCACCGGCCTGAGCCAGCGCAGCTCGTCGATTCCGGGCGAGCCCATCGAGGTCGCGCCGCGGAAGACGTGCGCCTGCAGGAGCCGCATCCCGAACCCGGCGGTCTGCCAGCCGGAGCCGATCAGCCGGCCGACGAAGGTCGCCTTGGCGGCCTCCGGATCGAGGTGGAACGGCTGCGGGTCGAAGTCCCGTGCGAAGGCGATGATCTCGGCCTCCGTCACCGTCACCGGCCCCCCCTCGATCACCGCGCCGGGCGTGAAGTCCTCGAAGGCGATGCCGGTCATGCGGGTCCTTTCACGCAGTGGGGATCACGGGCCGGGGCGCAGGCCGCGGCCCGGCGAGGCGGGCGCGAGGCCGCTCCCGCCCGTTTCGGATCAGTTGGCGAAGCGGAAGTGCAGCACGTCGCCGTCCTGCACCACGTACTCCTTGCCCTCGAGGCGGAACTTGCCGGCCTCCTTGGCGCCCGCCTCACCCTTCAGGCTCGTGTAGTCGTTGAAGGCGATGGTCTCGGCGCGGATGAAGCCCTTCTCGAAATCCGTGTGGATCACGCCGGCGGCGGCGGGGGCCCGGGTGCCCTTCTCGATGGTCCAGGCGCGCGCTTCCTTCGGGCCGACGGTGAAGTAGGTGATGAGGCCGAGGAGTTCGTAGCCGGCCCGGATGACGCGGTTCAGGCCGGGCTCGGCGAGGCCGACGGCCTCCAGGAAGTCGCCCTGATCGGCCAGCGGCATCACGGCGATCTCGCTCTCGATCTTGGCGGAGACCACCACGGCCTTGGCCCCCTCCGCCTCGGCGCGGGCCATCACCGCCTCCGAATAGGCGTTGCCCTTGTCGGCATCGCCCTCGTCGACGTTGCAGACGTAGAGGACGGGTTTCGCCGTCATCAGCCCGAGGCTCTGGAACAGACGCTCCTCCTCGGGCTTGCGCTGTACGAGGCGTGCCGGCTTGCCCTCGCGCAGCAGCGGCAGGGCGCGCTGGACGAGGTCGAGGGTTTCCTTGGCTTCCTTGTCGGCGCCCTTCGCCTTCTTCTCCAGGGCGATGACGCGCTTCTCCAGGCTGTCGAGGTCCGCGAGCATCAACTCGGTCTCGATGGTCTCGATGTCGGCTGCCGGATCGACCTTGCCCTCGACATGGGTCACGTCACCGTCGGTGAAGCAGCGGACCACGTGCGCGATGGCGTCGACCTCGCGGATGTTGGCGAGGAACTGGTTTCCCAGGCCCTCACCCTTCGAGGCGCCGCGCACGAGGCCGGCGATGTCCACGAAGGTGAGCCGGGTCGGGATGATCTCCTTCGACGCGGCGATCTTCGCCAGATCGTCGAGGCGCGGGTCCGGCACCGCAACCTCACCGACATTCGGCTCGATGGTGCAGAACGGGTAATTCGCCGCCTGTGCGGCCGCCGTCTGCGTCAGCGCGTTGAAGAGGGTCGACTTGCCGACGTTCGGCAGGCCGACGATGCCGCATTTGAAGCCCATGGGTCACCTGTCCGTTCGCGGGTCCGCTGGAAGCCTGCCCGCGTGAAATCCGATGTGGCCGCCGCGGTCAATCGCGCGCGTTCACCTGCTTGACGTCGTCCCAGCCGCGCCCCGCCATGGCGAGGTGGACCTTGTTCTGGAAGCTCGCATCCTCGGCCGCGGCCAGCAGGGCCGCGTGGTCGGCGATGGCCCGGTTGAGGTCGTCAACCCAGGCCTCCTCGCCCCTGCCGAAATCATTCAGCACGTAAGCGTGCACCAGCGCCTTGTCCCCGGGATGGCCGATGCCGAGGCGGACCCGGCGATAATCGTTGCCGCATTGCGCCGTGATCGAGCGCAGCCCGTTATGGCCGGCATTGCCGCCGCCCGTCTTCACCCGCAACTTGGCCGGAGCGAGGTCGAGTTCGTCGTGCAGCACGATCACGTCGCCGAGGGCGATCTTGTAGAAGCGCTGCGCTTCCTGCACCGCGCGCCCGGATTCGTTCATGAAGGTTTGCGGCTTGAGCAGGATCGCCCGCTCGCTGCCGAGGGCAACCTCGGCGATCTCACCCTGAAACTTGCGGCGCCACGGCCCGGCGCGGTGCACGCGCGCGATCTCGTCCACGGCGAGGAAGCCGATGTTGTGGCGGTTCTTGGCGTAGCGGGAGCCGGGATTGCCGAGGCCGACGATCAGGCGCATGGCACGAATCGATCCAGACAGATTTTCTCGAGGGACTGCGGAGCGCGGCTCCGGAAACGGAGATGCCCCGACCTGATGGCCGGGGCACCCGCAGGGATGGGACGGGACAGGGCTTGCGCCCCGGCCTCAATCCTCCTTCTTCTCGTCCTCGGCGGCTTCCTCGGAAGCCTCTTCCTCGGCCTTCTCCTCGGCGGCCTCGGCGGACTGCGCCTCGGCGATCGCGGCCTCCTCGGCCTCGACCTCGGCGCCGAGAACGGTCGGCGGCACGATGTTGGCGACGGTGGCTTCGGGCTCACCCGTGAAGGTCGCGCCGGCGGGCAGCTTCACCTCGGTGATGTGGATCGCATCGCCGATCTCGCGACCGGTGAGGTCGACCTCGATGGCCTCCGGGATCGCGTCGGGTGCGACTTCGAGGGGCAGCGTGTGGAGCACGATGTTGAGCGTGCCGCCGTTCTGCTTGATGCCGGGCGCCGCGTCCTCGTTCACGAAGTGCACTGGAACCTCGACCGTGATCGATTGGCCGGCGACGACCCGCAGGAAATCGACGTGAATCGGCACGCCCGACACCGGATCGAGGTGGAAGTCGCGCGGGATCGCGCGGGTCTTCTTGCCGCCGGCGTTGATCTCGAACAGGGTGGTCTTGAAGCCACCGGCGTAGATCAGCGTGCGGACGCGGACGAGGTCGATGGCGATGGATTGCGGCGCCTGACCGCCTCCGTAGATGACCGCGGGAACTTGACCCTGGCGACGAACGGCCCGGGCGGCCCCCTTGCCGACCCGGTCGCGTGCCACGGCCTCAAGCGTCTTGACTGCGCTCATGGCGTGATCCTTTTGAAAATGAAAATTACGGAGAAACGCGAAAGGCCGCCCGAAACGGACGGCCGAGCCTCGATCGTCGAAGTCCCGTTCCCCGAAGCGCCCGTGCCTCCAAGGGTGTCTGGCGGGCGCTGGCGCGGCCTATACCCGCAAGCGTCGCGCGGCGCAACCGAGGTGTCTTCCCGATGGGGTCGTTTCGGATCGACCGGCTTCCCTGAAGGCCATCGAGCAGGCCCGGACTCCCATATGGATCGCCATCGAGCTGTGGCGGCCCGGCATGCCGTTCGACGGGACCGGCTCGCGCGGCGGACGCCCTGTCTCCCTTCGAACTCACGACGGGTCGGATGATTCGGCCGGTCTCCCGGTGCTTATCTCAGCTCGAAACGAGAACGCTCCAACGGGAGACGTCCCGTTGGAGCGCGGTTCGGAAAATGCCTGCCGTGATGCACGGGGCGGCCGTCTCAACGGACGGACGCGTCGGCGGTCTCAGCGACGCTCCGCCGGGCAACGGGTGCTCGCGGGGTCAGCGAGGGCGTCGTCGTGAGTTCGGAAGCGGGACGCACGGCGGCCGTGACGCGGGCCTGCTCACGATACAGGGGCGGGGTGAGGAAGGTGCGATCGTCCGCCAGGGCGGTGTTGGCCAGGCTGGCCGTCGCGAGAGTCGCGAGGACGAGAGTACGGAGGGTCATGATGAAGGTCCTTGGTTTTCCGGGGGTTCGTGCCCCGTTCGGTGATCGCAATGTATTTGCACTGCACCATCATTCAAACAGATGCTTTCAATAGTCGGTATCGACTTGATCAATGATGGTGCGGCGGTGACGATGGTATGTCGGTCCGGTCAGCGCGTTGGAGCGTCGAGCCGTGCGCCCCAGACGTTGAGCGTCCGGGTCGCTTCGGCCGGTGCGAACTCCCGCGCGGCAACGGTGCCGCCGGCGGTGTAGGCTCGCGCTGGCGCGACCGGGGCGGCCGTCACGCGGGTGCCGACGCGCCCCGCCGGCAGAACGATCTGGGCCGAAAGCTGGTCCGGCGCCTCGAATGTGTGGCCCCAGGCCTGATAGGTGCGCGGTTCGGCGGCGTTGGCTGGAGCGGCGGCGACGGCGAGGCCGGCGACGAGGACAGCGGCGAATGTGGTCCGAACGGTCATGGTCTTTCTCCCGTATGCGAGCTTCGGATCCCGCTCGCCGTCCTGGCGAAGCACCGCTGCTCGTTGCGATAACGTTGATATAAACGTTCCGCCTGCGATCGCTGTGCTGCGGCGCACATAGGTTGATGTCAATGTTTCACCTCAGGCCGCACCGATGGGGTCGTGCGGGTCCCAAAGCGGGATCGATCGGCTATAGGGTTGGTATCAACCCGAAGAGGGACGCCGCATGACGCGTTCACCCGATCTCACCCCGGCCGTCGCCGCCACGGTCGAGCAGGCCTGTTTCAACTTCGCGGCCCAGCGGGCGGCGCGCGCGATCGGGCGCCGGTACGATGCCGCCCTGCGGCCGACGGGTCTGTCGAACTGGCAGTTCACCCTGCTGATGATGCTGGTGCGCGACGAAGCCCCCACCGTCACGGCCCTGGCACAGCATCTGGCCTCCGATCGGACCACCATCACGGCGAACCTGAAGCCGTTGGAGCGCCGGGAGCTCCTCGCGATCCGACCCGACGCCGACGATCGCCGCGTCAGGCGCATCGTGCTCACGGACGCGGGTCGCCACCTGCTGAACGAAGCCTATCCGCTCTGGCAGGCGGCCCAGAAGGCCTGCGCGAAGCAACTCGCCGGGGTCGGACAGGACACGTTTCGATCCGCAATCGCCGCCCTGTCCACTTGACCCCGGCGGGATCGCGCCCCCGCAATGCGATCGAGATCGTCAGCGACTTCGAAACCGTAGAACCGGGTCGCTGGCGCTGGCGCCCGAGATCCGGCCCGCTGCCGACGGCTCGTTCACCCTCCCGGCCCTAACCTTCGGCCTCGGCGAGGGATGGACTGGATGACGCGACCGATCGTATGGGCGCTCGGAGTGACGGCGGCGGCGGCGATCTGGGCCGTCGGCCTGGCGGATCGATTCCAGCGTACGGCCCCGGAGAGTGCCGCGGTCGCGACGCCGCTCACGGAGCGTTCGCCGCCCCCACACGTCCGCAGCGGCCCGGGCACCATGACTCTCTTCGCCGATGCGCAGGGACACTTCTCCACCGACGTCGTGCTCGATGGGCAGCGCCTGCGCATGCTGGTCGATACCGGGGCGACGACCTGCGCCTTCACCTACGAGGATGCGGAGCGCGCCGGGCTGCGGGTGAGCGAACGCGATTTCCGCGTTCCGGTCCAGACCGCCAATGGTGTCGCCATGGCGGCGGCGATCCGCGTTCGCGAGATGCGGATCGGCACCATCACCGTCCAGGGCGTCAACGGCCTGGTGATGCCGCGCGGGCGCCTGACCACCAGCCTCCTCGGCATGTCGTTCCTGAAGCGCCTGAACGAATTCAGCATGAATGGCGGCCGGCTCACCCTGCGCGGATGACACCCGGGATGGCGCCGCTTGCGGGCAGCCGGAATCTGCGCCCGACGTCGGCCCCACGCGTCGGGATGGAAGCCATCGAAGACGGCCTCAGTTGCCGTGGCCGCCCGCGGCCTTGAGCCGGTACAAGGCCTCGAGGGCCTCGCGCGGTGTCAGCGCGTCGGGATCGATGGCGTCGAGGGCGAGCCGCAAGGCGTCGTCGGGCGCCTCGGGGGTCGGCTCCGGCATCGGCGGCGGCGCGAGATTGGCGAAGAGCGGCAGGTCGTCGATGCGGGAACGGGACGGGCGGTCGCGCTCGGCCTTTTCCAGATGCTTCAGGATAGACCCCGCCCGCGCGATGACGCCTGCCGGCAGGCCTGCGAGCCGCGCCACCTGCAGCCCGTAGGAGCGCTCGGCCACGCCCGGCACCACCTCGTGCAGGAAGACGACCTCGCCCTTGTGCTCGGCCACACGCAAGGTCGCGTTGTCGAGGTGGGACAGGCGTTGCCCGAGCGCGGTGAGCTCGTGGAAATGGGTCGCGAACAGGGCGCGGCAGCCATTCTGTTCGTGAAGATGCTCCAGGCAGGCCCAGGCGATGGAGAGACCGTCGAAGGTGGCGGTGCCGCGACCGATCTCGTCGAGGATGACGAGGGAGCGGCGGGTCGCCTGGTTCAGGATCGCGGCGGTCTCGACCATCTCGACCATGAAGGTCGATTGCCCGCGTGCAAGATCGTCGGCCGCCCCGACGCGGGAGAACAGCCGATCGACGAGGCCGAGACGAACGCGGGTCGCCGGAACGAAGGCGCCGATCTGCGCCAGGACGGCGATCAGCGCGTTCTGGCGCAGGAAGGTCGACTTGCCGCCCATGTTCGGCCCCGTGACGAGCCGGATGCGTCCACGCCCCTCCCCCGAGAGGTCGCAATCGTTGGCGATGAAGGGCGCACCGGAAAGCCGCAGCGCCGCCTCCACCACCGGGTGGCGCCCACCCTCGACCACGAAGGCGTAGCTCTCGTCGACCACGGGCCGGCGCCAGTCGCGCTCGACGGCAAGCTCGGCGTGGGAAGCGGCCACATCGAGGCCGGCCAGGGCTTCCGCCACCTCGGCGATGGCGGTCGCCTGCGCCAGGACCCGTCCCGCGAGGGCGTCGAACACCGCGTTCTCCAGGGCGAGGGCCCGGTCGGTCGCGCCCGAGATCCGGCTCTCGAGCTGGCCGAGCTCGACGCTGGTGAAGCGCATCGCGTCGACCATGGTCTGGCGATGGATGAACGTCTCGCGCAGCACGCCCTTGAGGCAGGCCTCGCCCACCCCCTGCGGCACTTCGATGTAGTAGCCGAGCATGTTGTTGTGCTTGATCCGCAGGGTGCGGCAGCCGGTCTGCTCGGCGTAACGTGCCTGCAGGGCGGCGACGACCTTCCGGGAATCCTGTCCGAGCAAGCGGCTCTCGTCGATCTCGACATCGTAGCCCGCGCGCACGAAGCCCCCGTCCTGACGCTTCAGGGGCAGGTCGTCGGCCAGGGCCGCACGGAGTTCCGCCACCAGGGCGCGGTCGACCGCCGCCAGTCGGGTCGCGGCGGCCACGAGATCCTCCGGCAGGCGCTCCAGGGCGGCGCAGCTGTCCGCGAGGTCCTGCGCCGCGTCGAGGCCGTCGCGCAGCGCCGCGAGGTCGCGCGGTCCACTCCGTCCGAGGGCGAGGCGCGAGAGCGCGCGAGCGAGGTCCGGCGCCCGGGCGAGGCTGTCGCGGACGGCCGCGCGGGTCGCGGCGTCGTCGGCCAGGAACTCGACCGCCGCATGGCGGTGGCGGATCACTTCGAGGTCGGTCAGGGGGCCGGCGAGGTGTTCGGCGAGGAGGCGGGCCCCGCCCGCCGAGACGGTCCGGTCGATGGCGTCCAGCAGGCTGCCCCTGCGTTCGCCGGAAAGGGTCCGGGTCAGCTCGAGATTGGCCCGGGTGGATGCATCGATCGAGAGGGTCGCCCCCGAGCTTTCCCGCGTCGGTGGCGAGAGCGTCGGGCGCGCACCGATCTGCGTACGCTCGATGTAGAGCAGAGCCGCCCCGGCGGCGGCGATCTCGGCCCGGCCGAACTGCCCGAAGCCCTCCAGGGTGGAGACGCCGAACTGCGCCTTGATCCGGCGCTCGGCCGCCGACGGTTCGAGTTCGGCCTGGGCCAGCGGGGTCACGGGTGCCGGGCATTCGCGCCAGAGCCGCGCCAGGGCCGGATCGGCATGGATCGCCTCCGACAGGACGATCTCGCGCGGATCGTGGCGGGCGATGGCCGAACCCAGTTCGCCCGCCGGGACCTCGCTCAGGGCGAAGCGCCCGGTGGAGATGTCGACCGCGGCCAGCCCGTAGACGGAGGCCGTCTCGCCGGCCTTGCGCCGGCCGATCGCCAGCAGGACGTTGGCGCGGGCGGGATCGAGGAGGCGATCCTCGGTGATGGTGCCGGGCGTGACGAGGCGGACCACCTCGCGCCGGACGACGGATTTCGGACCCCGCTTCTTCGCCTCGGCCGGGTCCTCCGTCTGCGCGCAGACGGCGACGCGGTGACCCAGAGCGATGAGGCGGCTGAGATAGTCGTCGGCACGTTCCACCGGAACGCCGCACATGGGGATGTCGGCCCCCCCGTGCTTGCCGCGCTTCGTGAGCACGATCCCGAGGGCGCGCGAAGCGATCTCCGCATCCTCGAAGAACAGCTCGTAGAAGTCGCCCATCCGGTAGAACAGCAGGCAGTCGGTGTTGGCGGCCTTGATCTCGATGTACTGCGCCATCATCGGCGTGGCGCCGACCGTGTCGAGGACGGCAGCGCTGGTGGTGTAGTCCGAGGGGGCGGAACCGGTCTTGGCGACGGAGCGGGCGGGACGCTGTGACATGGCGCCAGCATAGCAGAGCGGCCGCCCGAGGATCAGCGCGGCGGTGCGTCTGGCCTGGGGAGAAACCGCGGCGACGCCTCGGGTCCGAACGCAGAAGGGGCCGGCGTGCCGAGCACGCCAGCCCCCGATCGACAACGGGCCGCTTGGGCCTCGGACAGGGATCAGTAGCGCGGGCCGCCCGAGGTGTTGCCCTTCTGCTGCTGATAGCCGGGCTGCGACGGGTTGCGGGAGTTCGGATCGCTCATCATGCGCGAGCGCGGCATGCGGTGCATGCGGCGGTGATGACGATGGTGGCGCATGCCCTGGTGGTGCCGACGGTAGGCCACCTGCTCGACGCCCTGGTCACCGGCCACGGCGACGGCCGGCGCCGGCATCACGGGAGCGGCCGATGCGGATGTCAGTCCGATGGCGCCGAGCAGGGTGCTGGCGGCCAGAGCGATCGCAAGTTTCGTCATGATTTCCATCTTCCGTCGACACGCCGGTTGCGCATCCAGCCAACAAGCGCTTCGTAGTGAATCCGTTCCCGTTTTGGAGCCGGAACGGGTTGGAATCGGTCGCGGGGACTCGGCGCATGGCAAAGACATCGGAAATCGAACGCGGCACGCCCGGCTGAACAGACGCCGGCAGCCGGCACAGGTCCCCGCGCCGTCATCAGGCCGGTGACTGGCACCGGATCTTGCCTCCCGCCGGCGATGACGCTGAAAAACCTTCGCGGGACCGCCGCGGGCCAGGGTCGAGCGCGTTTCCATCACAGGTGCTCGTGCACGGGTGCTCGCGAGGTTGGCCGCCTTCGAGACGGACGGCCTCGCGGCACCAGCAGGCGACCGGCGCATTCATTGCCTCGGGTACCGGACGCTTTGTATGAGCGTCGCTCGCGTGCAGCCACCGGCGCACACGCACCGGCCACGCACCACGAACCCAGCCCGTCGGCGAGGCGGGCTCACGCCCTGAAAGGAGACTCCCATGTCCTGGACCGTCCACTGGAGCGAGCCGGTCGAACCCGGTCTGACGGAAGAGGACATCACGCCCCACGTCCACGTTGCCCTGCGCGGTGAGGAGGAAGCGCTGGCCGTGGCAGGAGAGTTTCTGGAGAAGGGGCTGATCGTCTGGGCGATCCGGCGGGATCACGGGATCTTGGAAATGGACCGCCACCGCGTCTTCCACCATTTCAATCCGTTGACCTCTTAGGCCCATGGATTTCGGCGGAGCGCATCGGCCAGGATCTCACCGATCGGCGCGGATCGTAGATTTTGCTTTCGCCCGGCTCCGAAGCGCCGAAGCTCTGCTCACCAGAAAGGCACTTGCCCGAACCCGGCGCGACGGCGTCCGGCGCTTCACTCAGAACGCGTTGGTACGGCGGGTGATTTCGGCGAGGACGGTGCGTACGAGGATCTGGATGTCGAGGCGCAGGCTCTGGTTCTCGATGTACCAGAGGTCGAGGGCGGCGCGGCGCTGCATGTCGGCCAGGGTGGGGGTGGGCCCGCGCGAGCCGTTGATCTGGGCCCAGCCGGTGATGCCGGGCTTGACGGCGAAGCGCTGGCGGTAGGTCGGGATCTCGGCGCCGTAATAGAGGTCGTGGGCCAGGGCATGGGGGCGGGGACCGACCAGGGCCATGTCGCCCTGGAGGACGTTGAGGAGTTGGGGCAGCTCGTCGATGCTGGTCCGGCGCAGGAGGGCGCCGACGCGGGTCACGCGGGCATCGCCGCGGGTGGCCTGGTGCACGACCGCCCCGTCGTCCAGCACGCGCATGGTGCGGAACTTGTAGATCTGGAAGGCGCGCCCGTCCTTGCCGGTTCGGGTCTGGCGGAACAGGACGGGGCCGCGGCTGTCGAGGCGCACCAGCAGGGCGACGAGGACCAGCAGGGGGGCCAGGAGGACCAGGGCGAGGGCGGCCAGGACGGGATCGAGGGCGGGTCGCAGGGCCGCCAGGTTCGGGCGCGGCCGGGCCAGGCCGACGGTCTCCGAGGCGACGGCGACGCTCGTGCGGGC